>CACYQC010000155.1:2321-6508 GCA_902776395.1 uncultured Lachnospiraceae bacterium | reverse complement strand
GCAGAGAACTTTGGAAATAAGGTGGCTGTAGAGAAGCTTGATGAATTGGAAAAGGCCATTATGGAGCTAGGAGAAAATCCATATATTGGAGAGGAACCTAGGTATAACGTATTAAGACGGCAGGGCTACAAGGTTCTGATTACAAAAATGGATCTGGTGTTCTATAAGATTGATGAAGATAAGAAACAGGTCATTATTTATGCAGTAACAGATCAAAGGCAAGATTATTTGAGCATCATTCGAGGTTTGTAATATGTGATTAAGGAGCAGCGCAGCTGCTCTTTTTTAATGCGAGTGAATAAATCCTATGAAAATAGCTGCCATAGCGAATCTTTGTCTTAATGCTTCTAGTCTACTCATTTTCAATCATTTTGTTGTGTATCATTGCGATTTTTAATATAATATAACCTGTAGTTTTATGGCCTTCAATGGGCCGAGTTTTTCAAATGAGAAAGGGGTTAAGTATTATGGGAAGTGGAGCAACAGTTCTTATTGCGATACTAGTGATTGTAGTTGTTATAGCTCTATGCATTATTGGATGGTATGTATCAACATCTAATAACATCAACAGAGTTAAACTTAAGATAGAGGAGTCTCTATCAGGAGTAGAGATAATGCTGAGACAACGATATGACGTTCTCATGCAGGGAAAGAAGGTTGCAGAGCAGTACGCTCAGCACGAGCAGAGAGTTTTCGAGGGCCTGAGACATCTGACACAGGTTCCTACAAATGCTACTGTCAGCCAGCTGAATGAAGCGGCTAAGTCACAGGAAGAGGTCGTGAAAGGTTTCTTTGCGCTGGGTGAGGCTTATCCAGAGCTAAAGAGTGCTGAGATTTTCAACAACCTTATCAACAAGCTATCTGAGCAGTCTCAGCAGTATTCTGCATCGAGACGTGCAGTGAATGGAAATATTACAAAGCTGAACAACTATGTAGTTTCATTTCCAACTTCCATCGTTTGCAATTCTAAAGGTGTAACTAAGATGGATTATATTCATGAAGAGAATCTTAACGAACTTAAGAATATAGATATGAATATGAATTTTTAAGTGGAATCTCTTAAAAAGGTGTTTATAAAAGAGGAAATGAAATATGGAACTTAGTGCATTTAGAAAAAGGCTAAAGACCGGCGATGTACATCTGGCAAATAGGGAGAAACTCCTAGAGGAGTATAAATATTTTGCCTCGATTGCTCGCAAGTCAAACTTGCCCAATTTTAGGAAATATACCAGTAAGCTTGGCGAACTGACTAACGGAAATACGACGGTTACTATTATCGTGATGATTCTTTTGGTTCCGTTAATTATAATGGTCATGTCGATAGCTATGCCGGTTATGCTAATGCTACTGCTGGTCTTTGCTTTAACGTCTATGGGGAAACAGAGTCCAGAGTATAAGAATTATGATTACTTTCATAGGATAGCGGATGCGAAGCTCAAGCTTTTTGATGATAAGCTAAGCGCGAATTTTACATTTGATGGAAAAGATCTTGTCGAGGAACCTTTGTCTTACGACGACGCTCTTGTTGAAGGATATATGGTTAAGCCTTTTAACAAGAAAGCATTCGGAAGGTTCACCTCTATGTGTGCCTATGACTGGCAAAATGTGACTAACACAGATGCCTTCGAATTCATGGGCTATAAGATATACTATGAGTGGAGAGATGATGATGGCGATACCCATGAGGAGGTATACTTTAATGGTACTATTTTTAAGTTTCGTACCAGTTTTACCACAAATGGAGCAGTCCACATCATGAGCACAACGACCAAGAAGGGCGTCATGGGCGGCGAAAAAGAGGTCAACAAGTTCAAGAAGATTAAGGATAAAGAAGTAAATATTATTGATACTGAGAACCCATATTTTGCTGAGAATTTCGACACCATAGCAACCTATGATGATGAAGCCTATAGATTTCTAACTCCATCAATGATTGAAACTCTGCTAAATCTTCGTAGAGATTTTTTCTTTACTATCACACTTAAAGGAAATGTCATGACAGTGGCTATAGATGGTAATAGTTTTAGAAATGCAGGAAAAGATGTAATGGATGTGAATAAGCCATACTTTGGTCCGAAGGATCCTGAGCTTGAAATGAATCAGAAGATTGATTCCTGCAGAAAAGCGCTCATTTCGATATATGAGCTGAAGGATATACTCGATCCTGGGGCTAGATGTAATTAAAGACTAAGAGGTATAAAGCATTGTATAGAGTAATGACAGCTGACGAGGCTATGAGCTTAATAAAAGATGGAGATGTAATCGCACTCAATTCCTTTCTTGGAGTTGATAATCCGGTGGAACTTCACGAGGCGCTTTATGAAAGATATAAGAAGACAGGTTCGCCTAAGCATCTGACCTGTGTATCAAGTGCAGGCTTTGGAGTTTGGGACGAGAATAGAGCGGCCGAAGGATATATAAGAGAGGGCGCAGTGGACAAGATCATCTGTGGACATTTCGGTGCTATGTATAGCACTAAAAAGCTGGTTCTCGAGGATAGATTCGAGGCGTATAATCTTCCGCTGGGGTGCATTTCTCATGCGCTGAGAGCTCAGGCAGGTGGACTTCCGGGTGCACTTTCGAAGGTTGGTCTAGATATATTTGTTGATCCAAGACTTGAGGGTCCTGGCATCAATAACATTTCAAAGGATGATTCGCTCGTTAAATATGTCGAGCTCGATGGAGATGAGTTCCTGTATTATAAGTTGCCTAAGATTGATGTTGCGATAATCAAGGGAACAGCTGCAGATTACAAGGGAAATATATCTTTTGAGGATATGTTTACAGCCGGCGACGCGCTGTCTATATGTCAGGCGGTAAAGGCTAATGGTGGTACAGTTATCGTTCAGGTTGACCGTCTTGTGGTTAGACCTTCCAGACCTCACAGTACCATTGTTCCAGGATGTCTGGTAGATGCGATTGTAGAGATAAAGCCAGAGCCTAGACATGCTGCTTATGAGTCGCTCACAGGTAGCTTCGAGATACCGTATTCTCAGTGGATGGACTGGGCGGAAATGCTTGAGAAGCGAACTATGACAAAGAGCTTCGTAAATACAAGTGCGGAAATAATAGGTAAGCGTGCAGCGGAAGAGCTAAAGCCGGATGATATAGTTAATATCGGAGTTGGTATTCCAGAGCAGGTTACTAAGTTTGCTAGACAGAGTGGAATACTTGAAAAGATTACTCTTACAGTTGAGTCTGGTGGAGTTGGAGGCTTCCCTGCATCAGGTAAGGTCTTTGGTGCGGTCATTGGTGCGGACTCTATCTACGATATGGCTAATCAGTTCGACCTTTATAATAATGGTGGACTGGACATCTGTTTCATGGGTGGTATAGAGGTTGATCAGTATGGAAATGTAAATGCTCACAAGGGTCCTGGTGCCTTTGCTGGAGTAGGTGGTTTCGCAAATATCACTGCCCAAACAAAGACGGTTGTTTTCTGTCTGACCTTTAACACAAAGGGGCTTTCTGTAGAGGAAGAGGACGGCGAAGTTGTAATTAAGAGCGAAGGCGCTATTGATAAGTTTGTGGAAAATGTAAAGAGCATCAGCTTCTCTGCGAAGCGTGCAAGAAAGAACGGACAGAGAGTTATATATGTAACCGAGAGATGCGTCTTTGAGCTGGGCGAAAAGGGCCTGAAGCTCATGGAGGTTTATCCAGGTATAGATAAGGAAAAAGACATCATTAGTAGACTTCCATTTAAGCTTGAAGATTAGTGAGTAGTATGTAAGAAGTTTTGAAATGGAGAAACGAAATGACTATATATGACATTTCCCAAGAGGTTTTTGGCTGTGCAGTTTTTCCGGGAGATCCTTCTCCTAAGAGAATTGTTAAGATGAGTATAAAAAATGGCGATGTCTGCAATCTGACAGAGCTGGAAATGTGTGCGCATAACGGAACCCATGTTGATGCGCCATATCACTTTATAGAGGATGGCAAGACCATTGATGAAATTGATATGAAAAGATTCGTAGGCTATGCTTACGTGGCAACTCATGAAGGCGATGTCACAGCGGAGGATGCAGAGAAAATACTGAGTTCGGCAAGAGAGGCTGTGAAAGCATCTGGTAATGAGGACTGTGATGCCAATAACAGAATTCTTGTTAGGGGAAATGCGGTTGTTACAGAAGGTGCAGCAAAGGTTTTTGCCGATAATAAAATCCTTCTATTTGGAAATGAGTCTCAGA
>CACYQC010000155.1:0-2292 GCA_902776395.1 uncultured Lachnospiraceae bacterium | reverse complement strand
CCTATGGCAGTACATCTAATAATGCTTGGTGCCGAGATAGTTCTTCTCGAGGGTATTCGACTCGCTGAGGTTGAGGATGGAATATATTTATTAAATGCCGCTCCAATTAACTTGGGCGGAGCAGACGGGGCTCCTTGCAGGGCGCTTCTCATGAAGTAAAAAAAGCAAAAGACTTTAGTTCTTTGCAAAGAAAAAGGAGTAGCAAATGATAGACTATTCACTTAAACAAAAAGTAGATGCAACATTTAGATTGATGGACGAGGTTCAGAATTCAGATCCGAAGCTCACACTATCAACGGGCATGACACTAAGAGAAATGCTGAAGTACAATCTCCTTCAGTTTATTGGATTTCTTTTTGAGTCAGATGGAACTGACGGACGACTTGAGCTGGATTTTATAAGTGATTATCTAGGAACGAGAATGAACATTTCTCAGTTCATGAATTTTAAATATGGAAAATGCATGGATAAGGATTTTATAAATACTCCTCCAAGATGCATGCTCTATATTACAAAAAGTGATCTGTCCGGAGGCATCAAGGCTAGAAGCGGAAGACCCGTTGCTAAGGAAGTGGTTGAGCTATATAAGGAGCTTGGCGCGGCTTATGTTGCAGTGAATGGTGAGACTGTCACAGAGGTTGCTAACCTTTCAAACTTTACAATGATGCTGGATGAATTCCTGAAACAATACGGACTCTACTTCACTGATGGAGTTGGTTCTGGTAAAGTGAATCCTAAGAGTAAGAATCTGAGAAATCATGATGAGACCGGAAAGGCAGATAACAAGCTGGCTGCAAATGCAGGTAAGGCGATGTCCTCTGAGGGACTGGACGTTCAGCCAGAAGAAACTCTGGAACAGATGATGGAAGAGCTAAATACTCTTGTTGGTTTAAAGTCTGTGAAGCAGGATCTGACGAATCTGATTAACTTAGTTAAGATTAGAAAGCTCCGTGAGGAACGTGGAATGAAGCAGCCGGATATTACTCTTCATCTAGTTTTCTCTGGAAATCCGGGAACAGGTAAGACAACAGTTGCCAGACTTCTGGCAAAGATATATAAGGCTCTTGGCGTTGTCAGTGAGGGACAGCTGATAGAGGTTGATAGATCTAATCTTGTGGCTGGATATGTAGGACAGACTGCGACTCAAACTGCAGAGGTTGTTAAGAGTGCTATCGGTGGAATTCTTTTTATAGACGAAGCTTATACTCTTATAAAGGGCGGAGATGAAAAGGATTTTGGACAGGAAGCAGTGGATACCCTCCTCAAGCTGATGGAGGATAACCGTGATGATCTGATAGTTATCGTTGCGGGTTATACTGACAAGATGGAAGAGTTTGTTAATTCGAATCCAGGTCTTAAGTCCAGATTTAATAAGTATATCTTCTTTGCAGATTATTCTGGTGAGGAGCTTACAGAGATATTTAACAACATGTGTAAGAAGCAGGAATATGTAACAGATAAAGAGGCTGCTAAGTATGTTGAAGAATATCTGACTAAACGCGCAAAAGAACACGAAGATAATTTCGCAAATGCAAGAGAAGCTCGAAACTATCTGGAGAGATGTATCGAGCGTCAGGCAACTAGAGTAGTTACTATTGAGAATATCAGTGATGATGAACTGAAGACACTTACTGTAGAAGATGTGGCAGAAGACTAAGAAATATTTTAAAAGCTAATTTATTATAAAGATATGCTGTACTCATGTTTGTAAGCATTTTTTACATCCTCATATGTATTGAACTTTTCCTCAAGGCAGAATTCCTTGGACCAGGTCATGTAGAAAGCCCATGGAACGTGAGACTCTGCTAGTTTATTCATATCAGGTATGTATCCGACTTCAGTGATAGCAGGGACCTTACGAGTGGTTGTATTTTGAATCAGCTCCTCGTAGCGGTCCTTATAGTCGGTATATTCCTTCTCTGGAAGATATATATCCCATCCAATTACATCGACATAATCGTCTCCAGGATAAGACTCCTTAGTAGGCGCACTCCAAACCCACAGTAGGTTGTTTAACTGTCTCTCTTTTACGAAATAATTAAACATCAGATGATACAGCTCTTTTGCGACTTCGCCACCTTTGGCACCCCACCAGAACCAGGTGCCTTCTACCTCATGAAAAGGTCTCCAAAGGATAGGTATATCCTTTTCTTTAAATATCTCTAGCTGATCAGCAATATGCTTCATATCTGAGTAGAAAGCCTCGCGTTCAGGTGAGCCTTCAACTAGAACCTTGCTGGCATCAAAGTCGGTGTTTTTTGTGTAGAAGGATTTGTCACGTCCTCCTATCGG
>CACYQC010000154.1 GCA_902776395.1 uncultured Lachnospiraceae bacterium | reverse complement strand
AAACTAGAGGAATCCCTCAAGAAGTATGATATATAAAATGATAAAAGAGAAGAGGTCAGATTATGGGAGTTTTAGACGCTCTAAAACCAGAAAAAGTATTTGAATTTTTTTTTTTTATCTTTGCTATACCACATGGTTCTGGTAATACAAAGCTTATTAGTGATTATGTTGTTAGTATAGCTAAGAGAAATAATCTTAAGTATATTCAGGATGAGTTTAATAATGTAATTATATTTAAAGATGCATGCTCTGGAAACGCTGCATCAGAAGGCTCAAGTGGAGAAAATAGTTTAAATGATAGTAATACAGTTATTCTCCAGGGGCATATAGATATGGTTAATGAAAAGGAGGATTCTTCTGATTTTGATTTCTCCTGCGAAGGTCTTAGACTATATATTGAGGACGGCTTTGTAAAGGCGGAAGGTACAACTCTTGGTGGCGATGATGGAATAGCTGTTGCTTATATGCTCGCTATTCTAGAAAGTGATGAGATAGTACATCCACCACTTGAATGTGTATTTACAGTAGATGAAGAAATAGGTATGCTCGGCGCTAAAGCTATGGATAAGACTCCTCTTAAGGGTAAAAAGCTTCTAAATATTGATTCTGAGGAAGAGGGGCATTTACTGGTTTCCTGTGCAGGTGGTGCAACAGCAGTTCTGCATTTTCCTGTTCTACGTAGAGGAGCGCAGGGAGAACGTTATAAAATAACTGTTTCTGGCCTTGTAGGAGGTCATTCTGGCGTTGAAATTAATAAGGGTAGAGCTAATGCAGATATGCTCTTAAGCCGTGTTCTTAAGGCTTTATTCTACGCGGATGACAGTATGAGAGTAATAACAGTTAGAGGTGGATTAAAGGATAATGCTATTCCTGTTAAGTCTGAAGCTTGCATAGTATCAAAGAAAGAAGAAGAAATAAAGGGCGTTATAGAAAAGCTTAGTACGGATATCCTTGAAGAATATAGAGATGCTGATCCTGATATAAGTATTAGCTATGAAAAGATAAATGATAATTCAGATATATATCCTTTAGATGAGGCTAATAATCTAGCCTTCATAATGGCTTTCAGCAGTCTACCAAATGGTGTGATTAAGATGAGTCAGGATATTGAGGGACTAGTACAAACCTCATTAAATCTCGGTATTATGGATACATTTAAAGACGAGATTACACTGAGTTTCAGTGTGAGAAGTAGTGTAAATGCTGAAAAAGTGGACCTCCTTGAGGAACTTGACGCTATTGTTAAATCAGTAGGCGGAACTATGAATGTAGAAGGTGAGTATCCTGCTTGGGAATATAAGAAGGATTCTCTACTTCGTGACATTATGACATCAAAGTATGAAGAGATGTTCGGAAAGCCTATGGTCGTAGAAGCTATTCATGCGGGTGTAGAATGTGGTCTTTTTGTAGACGAAATAGAAGGATTGGATGCAGTATCCTTTGGTCCTAATATATATGATATTCACACACCTAAGGAAAGACTTAGCATAGAAAGTGTTGAAAGAACCTGGAAGTTTATATTGGAGGTTTTATATGATATCTATCATACAAAATAGTCAAATACTTTCATTTGATGATCTATCTAAATTTATAAATGGCAAAGGACTAAGCATTCTTGATTTTCTTATCAAGATAGTACTTGCTATAGTTCTTTATGTTATTGCACATAAGATTCTGAAGTATATTATTGGAAGAATTCAGAAAAGACTGGATAAGCATGACGTGGATCCTATAGCGAGTCATTTTGTACTTAGTCTTATCAAGTATTTAATTCTAGTATTTTTAGTATTTACTATCATTACTCAGCTTAATATTGTTGCAGTAACATCCATTGCAGCACTTATTGCTTCTGCGGGTGTTGGAATATCTCTTGCTATGCAAGGAGCTCTTTCTAACTTTGCGGGCGGAGTTTTACTTCTGATGATCAAACCCTTTAAGAAGGGAGACTATATAGTTATTCCAAATGCGAATGTAGAGGGTGTTGTTGAGATTATTGAGATATACTATACAACTATCCATACAATTTATGGAGAAACAATTAAGATCCCTAACTCTCAGCTTACTAATAACTCTGTTATTAATAAATCTGGGGATGATAAGAGAGTATTAGTTATAAATGTCAATGTGTCATATGATGCAGATATTGATAAGATAAGAGAGGTTATTCAGGGGATTCTTGATGGCGAGAATAGGATAGAACACGGAAATACTCAGATATTTGTAGATGAATTATCAGAGAGTGGGGTAAAAATAGGTGCTCTTATGATTCTTAAGGTTACAGACTATCTAAGTGTTAAAAGAGATGTTAATGAAAAGATACTTAAGGAATTTAGAAAGAATAATATAGAGATTCCATATAATCAATTAGATATACATATTCGTGACAAATCGGTTTAATTATTTGCTTTCACAAACACTTTTATTGTATTTTGCATTTATAAAGGGTATAATAAAAATGGTGAATATTGGGGTATTTGTTTATAATTGGTGAATTTATGGTAGATGAGGGGTTACTAAAAATTCAATCTGAAAAATTAGAAGCCTATCCGGAGGAGCGAAAGAGAAAACTTGATGCTCTCTTCGAGGCTTTTTCTATTGTTGCAGAAGGTACATATGTTTATATCTGTGATATGAAATATGATATTTCCAGATGGTCTAAGGCAGCAGTCGTAACCTTTGATTTGCCTTCTATTTACATGTTTAATGCAGGAGATATATGGGAAGACAGAATCCACGAAGAAGATAGAAATGTATATCACCGTGGAATCGAATCTATTTTTAATGGTAAAACTGAAGGCCATGATATGCAGTACCGTGCAAAAAGGTCTGATAATGAATATGATGTTTGTACCTGTAGAGGTACTGTATTAATGGATGATAAACTCCAGCCTAATTATTTTGTTGGAGTTATTCGTAATCACGGTGTTCAAACTCATATAGATTCACTAACAGGTCTACGTAATCAATATGGTCTACTTGAGGACCTTGCTTATAATATTAGAAATCATAAAGAAATTGTTTTTAGTATTGTAGGAATATCTAAATTTTCTGAATTTAATGAAGTTTATGGCTATCATTTCGGTAATAAAATTCTTCAAGCTTTTTCCAGATATTTATATGAATATGTAGGTAATACTGGTTCGGTCTATAGATTAGATGGTACCAAGTTTGCAGTTATAAGCTATTCCTTTAATACCAAAGAAGCAACCAGAAGATATAATATGCTTCGCCATCACTTTAGAAAAGGAATAGATATCGAGGGTAAACATATAGTTATTGACCTAAATGGTGGTTGCCTTAATGTTAATAATTTTGATGTTGATTATGAAACTGTATATTCCTGTGTAAATTTTGCTTATGGTGAAAGTAAGATTCGTAGACAAGGAGATATGGTTGAGTTTTATAATGATCTGAATGATGAGAACCGACTGAGGCTGGAGAAGTTCCATGCTATAAGAGGTTCAATAATGCAGGATTATAAAGGCTTCTTCCTAGTGTATCAGCCTGTGGTTGATTCTATGACTGAAAAAGTAATAGGAGCAGAAGCTCTTCTAAGATGGAAGGATGATAAATATGGTCTCGTACCACCGGATCATTTTATTCCATTACTTGAGCGAGATCCTTTATTCCCAGAGCTTGGTAAATGGATTCTAAGGACTGCTCTTTGTGATACATTAAAAATCTTAGAGAAGAGACCTGACTTTGTAATAAATGTAAATCTTTCTTATACTCAGCTAGAAAAAGCCGATTTCGTTGATATGGTACTCGACACTATTGAAGAAGTTGGTTTTCCACCAGAGCATCTCTGCCTTGAAGTAACTGAGCGTTGCCGTTTGTTGGATATGGATCTGCTGAAGAATATAGTAGTTAATCTAAGAGGTCATGGAGTTCAGATAGCTCTTGATGATTTTGGTACAGGTTTCTCGTCTGTTGGACTTGTTAAGAATCTTCCGTTTGATGTTATTAAGATCGATAGAAGCTTCGTAATGAAGATTGAAGAGGATAAGAAGGAAAGAGAGCTTATAGAGAACTTTGTAAATGTAGCTTCTACATTTGGTGCTCGAGTATGTGTAGAGGGTATCGAAACAGAAGGTATGAAGGATATTCTTAAATCATACCGAGTTAAGAGCTTCCAGGGTTATTATTATGCGAAGCCTATGCTTTTAGAAGATTTCCTCAAAATGGATAATTAAATATTATAAATTAAGACCAGTGGGGACGGTTCTTAATGGCTC
>CACYQC010000153.1 GCA_902776395.1 uncultured Lachnospiraceae bacterium | reverse complement strand
GAATAATAATATTCACAATAGGTACTAAGTCTTGTTGGAGCTCCAAGATTAAATGAATCTACTTTATAAAAATCATATCCCTCTTCTTTTAGCTCCTCACCAGTTTTGTCACTCTCATAAAGTGTAACAATATCGGACTTTCTGCCATCCTCTACCTTTTGACAATAAACCTTTCCCGGAATAAATTCATCACCTTTGGCGTAGATTCCATCAATTGTAAAAACAAGGTCATTACTATCATTACGCTGTCTATCAACAAGCTTTCTAATCTTTTCACTCATTTCATCATCATGAAATGTATAATAGAGTTCACCCTTGTTGTTAGAATTCCTTCTAACAAATATTAATGTATCTTCCATCAAGATACTTTTTCCCGTCTCGTCAAAATAAACTCTGTTATCAGTTAAGACCTTTTTTCCACTTCCTAAGCCATAAACATCAGCCGAATTGAGACCAGAAACCATTCCAGTTACATTTGACCTCATTTGTATGTCTGAATCTTTAAATGCTCCTCCTGCAAGATCAAGTGCATCTTTTCTTTTATCTATCGAACTCTTAGGAACATCTTCCCTATCAGAAACATATATATTATTTCCGCGTTCAAGAACATTTACGGTTATCCTATCATGAGAATCCAAATAAAAGTCCGTTATGTTAGACTTAATGATTCCAGTCTGAACATAAATGACTGCAAGGGATATAACGACACCAAGTATTACAGAAATAACAATGTTTCTAAAAGTTCTCATAAATAAATCCTTACTCTTCAAAAAGTGGCGTAGAGAAATATCTCTCAGCGGTATCAGGAAGTACTGTAACTACAGTTTTACCAGGACCTAGCTTCTTAGCAAGTTTAATCGCAGCAGCAACATTAGTTCCACTGGATATTCCGCACATAAAGCCTTCTTCTCTGGCAAGTCTCTGAGCAGTTTCAATCGCCTCATCATCAGTAACTATATAGATATTATCATATATTGTTTGATTTAAAATATCTGGAACTATACCATCACCTATACCCATCTGAAGATGAGTACCGATATTTCCGCCCGCTAATATAGCTGCATTTTCAGGTTCAACAGCCCATATCTCAATATCTGGATACTGAGCCTTCAGAACTTCACCGATACCAGTTATTGTTCCGCCCGTACCTATCCCTGAACAGAAGCCATGTATAGGTCCTGCTACCTGTTCCATTATTTCAAGAGCTGTGTGATTCTTATGAGCAAACAGATTATTAGGATTAGAAAACTGTTCTGGCACGAATACTTTAGGATTCTCCTTCTGCATACGAAGCGCAGTCTGAAGACATTCATCTATACAAGCACCTATATCGCCATCATCATGAACTAATATAACCTCTGCCCCATAATGCTTAACGATCTTACGACGTTCTTCGCTAACAGAGTCAGGCATAATAATAATAGTCTTGTAACCACGAACAGCGCCAACTAGCGCAAGTCCAATTCCCTGGTTACCACTAGTTGGTTCAACTATTATAGTATCTTCCTTTATTTTTCCTTCCTTCTCTGCAGCAAGTATCATATTCAGTGCAGTTCTAGTTTTAATCGAACCACCTATATTAACACCCTCAAACTTCACGAGTATTTCAGCACTATCTGGTTCAATCATTTTATTAAGTCTAAACATTGGTGTATGACCAACAGCCTCAAGTACATTATTATAAACCATTAACAGTTTTCTCCCCGATTTAATATTTATATAAGCTTTGCTAATATTTCATTACTTCTATTAACGAATCTTGTCAACTCTTCTGCTGTAAGTGGCTTATTAGCGAGTACAGCTAGATCATATAACTGAGCGCAGATTGTTGGTGTGATATCCTCTTCAGGATTATCAAGTATATACTTAACCAGCTTATTATTTGAATTGAGAACAAGAGTTTCAGAATTCTTACCAAAATCCATACCGAAACCACCCATTCCAGCTTCAGAATACATCTTCATCATTTCTGCCATACGGCGATCAGCCTCTGACTGAGTAAGCATTGAAGAGACATTTTCATCCTTAAGAGATTCAACCTTAATCTTGATTTCTTCAACACCCAGAGCCTTCTTGAACATTTCAGTAAGAGCATCAGTATATTTCTTCTCATCTTCTTCAGAAAGTGCCTCGCCCTTGAAGTTAGCACTAACATCAGAATCTATACGAGCAAACTTAACCTTATCATCTCTAGCTTCCATCATTGTTATATAAGGATTATCAATATTATGTGTCAGATAAATGGCATCTATCTTCTCATCCTTAAACATCTGAATATATTTAGCCTGTGTCTCCGCATCAGATATATAGAATACTTGATTCTCATGAGTATCCTTAGCAGCCTCAAGATATTCAGGCAGAGTTATATACTTATCTTCAAGATTCTTGAAGATCATATATTCCTTCATCTTCTCATCAAACTTGTTATCTCTTAGACAACCAAACTTGATAAATGGACTAAGGTCATCCCACAGCTCTTCATATCTATCTCTATGATTCTTATACATACCAATCAGCTTATCCGCAACCTTCTTGGTGATATAATCAGAAATCTTTGCAACGAATCCATCATTCTGAAGTGCAGATCTAGAAACATTAAGAGGTAGATCTGGACAATCAATTACGCCCTTAAGAACAAGCAGGAACTCTGGAATAACTTCCTTGATATTATCTGCTACGAAGACCTGATTGTTATATAACTTAACTGTTCCCTCAAGTTTATCCATATTAGGATTAATTCTAGGGAAATAAAGTATACCCTTAAGGTTAAATGGATAATCCATATTTAGATGTATCCAGAACAGCGGCTCCTTGAAATCAAGGAATACATGTTGATAGAAGTCAATATATTCTTCATCTTTACAATCCGCTGGAGTTCTTGTCCAAAGTGGATGAATATCATTAAGAGGCTTAGGTTCATCCTTCTTTTCCTCTTTAACTTCAGATGCCTCGTCATCTTTTGAAGCATCCTCAGCTTCAGCCTCTTCAGTATCAACAGTCTCTTCAGCTTTAGGAGCATCACCAATTAGATCATCCTCTTCAGCCTTAGCCTTTGCTTTAGCCTTTTCCTTTTCTTCTTCAACAACCTTAGCTTCAGCCTCTATCTCTTTTTCAGCTTCTTCTTTTGCCTTATCTTCATTAATATAGTAAATCTCGATAGGCATAAAGGAACAATACTTATTTATAACTTCTTTAACTCTAAACTCATTAGCAAACTCAAGCGAATCATCTGCTAGATAAAGTGTAATAGTTGTACCTCTCTCGGTTCTATTACCATCAGACATCTCATAAGTGAGACCACCGTCACTCTCCCAATGAACACTCTCAGCCCCATCCTGGTAAGAAAGTGTATCAATAGTAACCTTATCTGCAACCATAAATGCAGAATAAAAACCAAGACCAAAATGTCCAATTATCTGTTCACTCTGATCTTTATCTTTATACTTTTCAAGGAAGTCAGCAGCACCAGAAAATGCTATCTGGTTAATATATTTCTCAACCTCTTCAGCAGTCATTCCGATACCATTATCGATAAACGTAAGTGTTTTCTCGTTAGGACTAGACATTACAGTTACTTTATACTGTGTACCATCCTCAACAGATGCTTCTCCCATTGAATCAAGTCTCTTGATCTTAGTAATAGCATCCACACCATTAGATATAAGCTCTCTGATAAAAATATCATGATCAGAGTATAACCATTTCTTAATTATAGGAAATATGTTCTCGCTATCTATTGATAGATTTCCTTTTTGTGTTGACATTATAATGCGCCTCTTTTCTTATTAAATTAAATATCATACTAATAGATAATAAGTCCTATGATTATAAAAGTCAATAAAAAATTAGCACTCTTCACTTGGGAGTGCTAATAAAGAAACCTGCAAAGGAAATCCCAGGCTAAAAGCCTGGGACAAGTGAAAGGATGGTTTTTAAGTATTAACATACAAATTGTATTTGTTACAATTATATTAACACAACGCTTGTAATAAATCAACAAATTAATTAGGTAAAGTTGCACAAATTTTAAATTTTTATAACGATTATTTTACGGATTTAAAGGTAATTTTATCCAATTTGTTAAGATTTTCAATTTATGTAAACCGACAAAATGGAATATTCACTACTTCCATTCACAGAATACTTGACCGATTCCACCTCTTCAAGCCGGAATATAAACTGCAAAGTATCATCATTTATATCCAGATTATTAAGAGCACATTCAATATTACCCTTACCATTAATGTTATATGTATTAGTAATATACAACTCTAGTGAAGAAGCGTCAGATATATAAGAATTATTATA
>CACYQC010000152.1 GCA_902776395.1 uncultured Lachnospiraceae bacterium | reverse complement strand
TACTTGTTAAGTTGATTGAACCGCCGTGTACCGAACGGTACGCACGGTGGTGTGAGAGGTCGGAATTTCTCACTTATGAGAAATTCCTCCTACTCGATTCAAATATAAATCAAAATGAATTTAGAAAGCTAATTTCTCTTCGAAATAAGCCTTGAGATCTTCAATCTTAACTCTCTCCTGCTCCATTGTGTCACGGTCACGAACTGTAACTGCGCCATCTTCCTCAGAATCAAAATCATATGTGATACAGAAAGGAGTTCCGATCTCATCCTGGCGACGATATCTTTTACCAATAGCTCCTCTATCATCATATTCACAGTTCCAATATTTGCTAAGCTCAGCAAATACTTTCTCAGCACCTTCATTTAACTTCTTAGAAAGTGGAAATACACCAATCTTAACAGGAGCAATAGCTGGATGGAAATGAAGTACTGTACGAACATCATTCTTCTCAGCATCAAGTACTTCCTCATCATATGCTTCGCAAAGGAATGCAAGTGTAACACGATCAGCACCAAGTGATGGCTCGACAACATATGGAATATATTTCTCATTTATCTCATCATCAAAATAATCCATTGGCTCACCAGATGTATTCTGATGCTGTGTTAAGTCATAATCAGTACGTGATGCGATTCCCCAAAGCTCGCCCCAGTCTGTGAATGGGAAAGCATACTCAATATCTGTTGTATGGTCTGAGTAGAAAGAAAGCTCTTCAGGATCATGATCACGAAGACGAAGATTTTCCTTAGCGATACCAAGATCAAGTAACCAGTTATAACAGAAGCTTCTCCAATATTCGAACCACTCTGTCTGAGTTCCTGGCTTACAGAAGAACTCCAGTTCCATCTGTTCAAACTCACGTGTTCTAAATGTGAAGTTACCTGGTGTTATCTCATTTCTAAAGGACTTACCGATCTGACCTATACCAAATGGAACCTTCTTACGAGATGTTCTCTGAACATTCTTAAAATTAACGAAGATACCCTGTGCTGTTTCAGGTCTAAGATATACTGTATTTTTAGCATCCTCAGTTACACCCTGGAAGGTCTTGAACATAAGATTAAAATGTCTTATCTCTGTAAAATTATGTTTTCCACATGATGGACAAGGAACATTATTTTCTTCGATGAACTTCTCCATTTCTTCATCTGACCATCCATCTACTGATGATGAAAGCTCTATACCCTTTTCTGCAGCAAAAGCTTCGATAACCTGATCAGCTCTATGTCTTGTATGACAATCCTTACACTCCATAAGTGGATCTGAGAAACTACCAAGATGTCCTGAAGCAATCCACACTTGTGGATTCATAAGAATCGCACAATCAACACCAACATTATAAGGATTCTCCTGGATGAACTTCTTCCACCATGCCTTCTTGACATTGTTCTTAAGCTCAACACCCAGATTTCCGTAATCCCATGTATTAGCGAGACCACCATAGATCTCAGAACCTGGATATACAAAACCTCTAGTTTTTGCAAGAGATATGATTTTTTCCATTGATTTTTCAGTCTTTTCCATCTTGATTCTCCTAAGTATTTATTTAGAAATTAAATGTATATACAATTACAGCTTTTCCTTCACCGGAAACCTTAACTGTAGTTTCATTTACCAGTTCACAGTTCTTATTATAATAAACGATCTTACCACCATTAATATAGTAGTTCATTGGTTCATCGGTAATAATCATCATATATGAACTATCTGTTATTTCATCAGATTTTACCACACTACCAGTAGATGCATCTGTAAATGTAGCAACAAGCTCTTCGGCGTCTCCTTCGGAAGCAGTCTCATCAAGAAGTCCACTCTCAATATCTTCCAAATTATAGCCTGCACCAGCAAGCTCTTCTTCTAGCTCAGCTTTTTCTTCCTCGGACATTTCTTCCATATCAATGCTCTTGGCAGCATCTGTTAAGCTAGCCTGTTCATCCTTAGCTATCTTGTCAGCAGCTTCCTTGTTAAACTCAGACATGGCAAGCTCCATAAGATTAAAGGAATTATAAGTATCTATATCAATATACTGAATAGCTGTTCTAACATAATTATTCTCATTCTGATATTCAAGAAATGTTATCTTGTTTCCGCCAGCTTCAGCATTATACTTATCAATCTCTGACTTGATAAATTCTTCAAGGGTAGATGTATCAATAGCTGCCTCAGTATGAGCAAAATCCTCACAAGCTATTTCTATAACAGAACCATTAGCATTAAGTTTAAGTGTTGTCTCATTAACATCACCTATAACAGATATCTTTTCTACTGGTCCATCATCCTTTTTCTTTCCACAAGCTGTAAGCCCCATTATTAAAGTCATAATTAGAACTAAGCATATATACTTGGTATAACTTTTTGTTTTTATACTTTTAATCATTTCAGAATCCTTTTACTTTTAAGAATTTGTTCATTTTTTCATACACAAGACTGTATTTTACAACAGCGGCTTCAATATATCAAGCGATTTGAAATGTCTATCACATTCTTTTTTCAAATACTTAGATATAACCTTTTCTAATTCCTCGACTATTTTCTCCGAAACATCAAAGCTATATAATTCGCTTATTTTTCTACTAAGTATATAGTTGACTATATATTCAGTTTCTTCACTTATTTTATTCGGTTTATATGTATCGCGAAGCGCTTCAATAGATAATATACCTTCAATATGCATCAACTTGCACTCAAGAACAGATTTAATCATTGTAAGTGAAGGCTTCTCATTTAATATAGCCTTAAAGGTGACATATAAAAGATTTAATTCATCTGTTGCCTTAACGCCCTCCTGAGTAAAGTACCCAACTAGCTCACAAGCATAAGAAGCATAAGCAAGCTTTTCTAAGTCACGAGAAAGATCCATGAAATTGTTTGATATCGAACTGCTCACAAGAGAATATGTATTTTGGCTCCCAGGTCTAAGAACAAATTCCCCCATAACAAACTTCTGGCATACAGCCGTAAAGGGAGAATTCTTTCTTCTCGCACCATTTGCAAATACTGTAATTCTTCCTAATTCAACTGTAAGAAGAACAATTCTCTTGTCATATTCTTTGACAAGAGAAGTATCCAGAACTATACCTTGAACAGTTACATTATCAAACATCATTATTCCTCGATTTATTTATAGCCATATTCCTGCATATATAGAGACTTATCTCTCCATCCAGGTCTGACCTTAACCCAAAGCTTTAGATTGACTTTAGTTTCTAACATATCTTCTATGCTTTTACGGGACTGTATGCCTATCTTCTTAAGCATAACGCCTTTTTTACCTATTATTATTCCCTTATGGCTCTCTTTTTCACAGATAATAGTAGCCTCTATATCAATTAGACTACCATCCGGACGAGTTTTCATTTTATCAATAATGACAGCAATACCATGAGGAATTTCTTTATCCAGATTTCGGAGACATTTTTCTCTAATAAATTCAGCTGCTATCTCCCTTTCTGTCTCATCCGTAATAGTATCTTCATCAAAATACATAGGACCTACAGGAAGTCTATCATATATAGTTTGCATAAGTTTATCTTGATTTGTACCATCTGTTGAAGAAATTGGAATAACTTCCTCGAAGCTTATCTCTTCATTTTCTTCCATATATTCTTTATATGTAGAAATAACTTCTTCAAGATATGAATCCTTATCTACATCTGAATTAATTGTATCAATTTTATTTACAACCAATATAACAGGAATATTTACATCCCCATCTATTCTTTCCGGAGTTTTCTTACGAATATCTCGTACAGCTTTACCAATATACGAAGCAATTACCTTTTCTCCAGCGCCTATAAATGTAGAAGGCTCAACTATCCACATAATGATATCCGCCGTCTTAAGGGAATCTACAGCAGCCTCTAGCATATATTCCCCAAGCTTAGTCTCAGCTTTATTAATACCAGGTGTATCTAAGAATACTATCTGACCCCGTTCATCAGTATATACAGTCTGAATTCTTTTTCTTGTAGTCTGAGCTCTGCTACTGACCGCTGCTATCTTCATTCCGATGAGATGATTCATCATAGTTGATTTTCCAACATTTGGTCTTCCAAGAATGGCAACAAATCCAGACTTTAGGCCTTCCTTTGACTTTGAACCACTATTTAATTCTTTTAATAATTCATCTAAATCACTCATATATGTCCTATATTAGCTTATCTACAGTTTTGAATAGATTAGCTTCTTCATTAATTTTCTCTTCTCCACCTACAGTACATACGACATCACTATCTGCAAGTAGCTTAAGGAATGGAGCAAGCTTTCTGATAGCTTCCTGATTTGCACTAAGCATCTCATCTATTGTCT
>CACYQC010000151.1 GCA_902776395.1 uncultured Lachnospiraceae bacterium | reverse complement strand
TTTTCTTCTCTTCTGTCTCTTACTTGGACTACCCTTCACAGTAGAAACATGGGTTTCATACGCTTCAACCAGCTTAAGCAAAGGATCAGCTAGCTTCTTAACCTCTTCTATCTCCATGCCATTTGACATTGCCATCTTGTGACGGAATATCTTCATTCCTTCAACAAGTTCCTTATATTCATTTGAATCATTTGAATACTTCGAATTAGTTGAAAGAAGTGCATCATAGAGTTCATTTGAAACCTTCATATAATCCGTCAGCAAATCAGAAGTCACTCTTTCATTCTCATACTCATTTATTTCATCTTCATCGATAATATCGTATCCTTCGACCTTCTTATGAGGCTCAGATAAGAGAGCATCATTTCCACAGAGATATACCTTTTCATAATCACGCATAAAATGCTCTATCTGAATATCAAAGATTCCATCCTCGACATCCGTTCTTTTAACTTTTACTCCATCTCCAGAATCAAAATATTCTACACCATTTCTACCAGCATCCTTTCCTTGAGGATTCTTGATACGGAAGAATAGCTTAGGTGGTGTATCTTTAGTTTTAAATGTACCAATAATTGTATAAGCATGATTTCCAGGTACATATTCTGTAACGTTCTTTCCTCTTCTTCCCTCAGCTGTTACTATCTGTCCTTTATTAACTGCATCAGCAACTCTATTAAAGGTGCTCTCTATCACAGTCATATTATTAACCAAATTTGTTGGTCTTATTCCATCAATCAGATTTCCCGCTATATTATTATAGGCATACTGCATAGCCGTAACCTGATCAAGAGTTAGTTCTCCAGCACTCTGCTTTGCTCTAGCCTCTTCTATTCTTCTAGAATAAAATTCACCGATTTTTAGTTGTAACTGAGGTAGTGGCAGAGCATTATTCTTAGGATCATCTATAATATCCTTTACAATCAGCTTCATAAAATCTACAACATCTTTAAAACTATTATTTATTTGCTGTGTTGCAACTGGATTTGTTGAAATGTTAATAGAGCCTCTCATTGCCTCTACAAACTGTTCGTCAGTCATATTATGAACCTGTTCAGCTGTAAGCGTGCCACCATTTTCTTTATATCTAACAAAAATAGCATGCTTAACTATAGACATAGGATCATTTTTATTTACTTTACTAAGTGATTCAGATTTATAAGATCCACTATAATATTTACTAGCTTCTGGACCTATTTCTTCAATTTGGGGCATCTTTAATAATTCATATTTTCCTTCCTCCCCTAGAAGCCTAATAACTGCCAGATTAGTAAATCCACCCTCTATATCATTAATCTTTGGAACCCAGCCTTCAGCAACCCTTTCTGGACTGATAGGTTCATTTATTTCCTTTTCATAAGTGAGATGAAGTCCGCTCATTACATATGCTTTCTCAATAAGATCCATCCAGAGACAGTCCTCACCAAGTCTATCTAGGCCTCCAAACTGAGGAATTGTCTTATCAACACGAACATATACAGGCTCACATGTATAATCATGACCTTTCCTTTTATAACCAAATAAACGTACTGTCGCAGTACCATCGCCGTTATCCTTGATCATATCTCTTATCTTCTGTGGATATAATCTGCAAATATCTGCAATAACGCTGTAAAAATAACAAGAAGCCGAATATCCCTGTGAAACATCTGTATATCTTGGTTCATGAGGAAATAGTGGAGCATCTCGCATATCCACTTCCTTAAGACTCATTTCATCTATCAAAAAATCTATTTTTTTAGTAAAGCTGGCATTAGCTCTTCTAAACTTGAGATCCATCTTAACGCCAGTAGCATTTATATAATAGCAGTCTCTACCCTTTTCATCCTTAAACTGAAACTGATTATGCCCCTTAAGATTATTTGTCACTGATATCTGCTGCTTTATCTCAGGAGCAACCTCCTCAAGGTCTTTCATTGTGCCATTTACCATCTGACCAAAATAAATATCAAAGGAGGCCAGAGCTCTTCTACGATTATCGAGGATTTCCTGCTGAAGAATAAACTCACGGTCAAGCATCTGTTTCTGCTCTTCTGTCAGCTTATCATAATCTGCTTGAGATATAGCCTTCTCATTAAGTTCTGCCTCTTCCTTATCAAGCTCTTCAATCAGCTCCTCCATCTGCTTAGGAAGCTTTCTGACAAAATCCTGCTCTTTAACATAGTCCTCATGCTTATACGGATCCAGCACAGAATAAGCCGTCATTTGCTCAATAAAGCTACTGAACTTTGGATCACCTTCGAAGAATACTCTATACTGAATACAGAGATCATTTAATTTTTTCTTAGATACAAATATATCTGATTCATAATCATGAAAACCAGCATTAACCTTAGCATGTCTTTCAAGGATTTCCTGATCCTTTATCCCATACTTAGCAAAGGCTTCAATATCATCAAAGGAATTTCCCTTTTCAATCACTGGATCATTATTATCTATTATTTCATCATTATATTCTTTCATGAAGACCTCCGATTATATATACACAAGATAGCCTAATTGTACTACACATCAGATAACAAATGAGCAACAAAAAAACTACAATCTCACTATATAATATAGTGAAATTGTAGTTTGATTTAAATATCTATTTTAATAACTTATGCGATAGCTGCCTTAGCAACTTCAACAAGCTTTGTGAAGCCTTCTGGATCACTGATAGCTATCTCTGAAAGCATCTTACGGTTCATATCTACACCTGCAACCTTGAGACCATGCATAAGCTGGCTGTAAGAAATGTCGTTCATTCTTGCAGCTGCGTTGATACGAGCGATCCAAAGCTTACGGAAGTCTCTCTTACGCTCCTTACGTCCTGCGAACTGAGATGCCTGAGCTCTCATTACAGACTGCTTAGCTACTCTATACTGCTTACTTCTAGCTCCACGGTATCCCTTTGCAGCCTTAAGTACTTTATTATGCTTCTTCTTGGCATTAGCGCCACCTTTAATTCTTGCCATTTTATTATCCTCCTAAATAAATCGTCTACATACCAAATCTTAGAGATATGGAAGAATCTTCTTCATATTCTTCTCATTTGTCTTATCAGTCATAGCAGCCTTTCTAAGATTTCTCTTTCTCTTAGTAGTCTTCTTTGTAAGGATATGACTCTTATTAGCTTTATTTCTCTTAAGCTTTCCAGTTCCTGTAACCTTGAAGCGCTTTGCAGCAGCTCTTTTTGTCTTTAACTTTGGCATTTGTTTTTCCTCCTATATATTTAAATACCTATTTATTTGTCTTTGCAGCAAGAAACATTGTCATGCTTCTTCCTTCAAACTTAGCCTGCTTATCGATAACAGATACATCTGACAGCTTCTCAGCGAAGTCATCGAGAATAGGCTTACTCTGATTTACATATGCCAGCTCACGGCCTCTAAATCTAAGCGTAACCTTAACTCTATTACCCTTTTGCAGGAATTTCCTAGCTTGATTAATCTTGGTATTAAGATCATTCTCATCAATATTTGGAGACAGACGAACCTCTTTGATTTCAACGGTCTTCTGTTTCTTCTTGGCTTCCTTCTCCTTACGAGATATCTCATAACGGAACTTACCATAATCAATAATCTTACATACCGGAGGTTTAGCATTTGGTGATACTCTTACGAGGTCAAGTCCAGCAGCCTCAGCAGCTTCTCTTGCCTCCTGAATACTCATAACACCCAGCTGATTTCCCTCAGATCCGATAACTCTTACTTCCTTATCACGGATTTGTTCATTAATTAAGTAGTCTATTGCCTTACCCTCCAAAAAAATAAAGTGGATATTACAGAATATCCACTTTAAAATACACTATCAAAGCACACCAAAACAAAATCTTTGGTTCAAACTCAAGGTATTCGACCCGGCAACCCTCTTGTTACCCAGGTGAGAGTGGATACTCTACTTTGTTTTTAAGCGTTTTTTCACACGCCTTGATATATTACAACAAATGTCTGTCTTTTGTCAAGTTTATTTTTAATACGTACCTAGTATTATCATTTCATCAGTATTTGCCTTAAGCTCGCGAAGGGCTTTAATAACATTTCTATCTGTAAGCTTGCCTTCAAATGTAACATAGAACCAGTATTCCCACTTATGCTTAAGGGATGGGCGCGATTCTATACTAGTCATATTCAGCTGATTTATATCGATTATTCCCATTACGTCATACAGAGCACCTACCTTGTGCTGGGTCGTGAAGCAAACGCTCACATTTACTGCATCACTTAGGAATACTTCCTCTCTTGTTAGGACTACAAACTTAGTAGCATTATCAGAGGAGAAGTTAATATTTCTCTCGAGTATCTTGAGACCGTATATCTCAGCTGCTCTAGCACTAGAAATAGCAGCCTGATTACGTAATCCTTCATCTCTTACTCTCTGAGCTGCTCTCGCAGTATTGCTGACGCTCTCTGTCTTGAGGCCATTTTCATCTATATATTCCTTGCACTGCATCAG
>CACYQC010000150.1:4447-8559 GCA_902776395.1 uncultured Lachnospiraceae bacterium | reverse complement strand
GCTGTAGTTGATCATTTCCAGGATAAGATAGTATATGTAAATGTTATGGCCAATATGTCCGTAGATTGTGATTGCTGTGCTATTGCTGAGAATCCTTGCATGAAGGATATAGGTATCCTTATTTCAACAGATCCGGTTGCAATAGATAGGGCTTGCATTGATCTTGTTAAGCAGAGCGATGATCCGGGTAAGGAACATTTCCTTGAGAGGGTTACCTCAAGAAATGGTGAACATACGATTGAAGCGGCATGTGAGATGGGGATTGGCGTAGTTGAATATGAATTAATTGATTGTTAATATCCGCTAGCTGTTCCGATGTTATTTATCGTTTATTATGATATAATATTAAGTGGGTAGAAGGTAAAAAACGTTATAAAGGGGGGCGAATATGAATATAGATAATTTAGCATTTGATCAAGTATCACATACACTGGCAAAGCAATTTGATAGTATGTATTATGTGGAATTAGAAACCGACAACTTTATTGAGTTTTTCCATTCGGAAATGCTATCCGGACTTAACCTCCCAGAACAGGGGGATGATTTCTTTTCGTTTTTATCTGAACAGGCAAAAAGAACAGTACATACGGATGATCTTGATTATGTACTTAGTCTTATAGATAGGGAAAAACTACTAAAAAAGCTGGAAGAAAATAGTTCCAGCCTGATAGTTTTTAGGTTTGTGCTGGATGGACAGGTTATGCATGTTTGCCATTTCAGTATTCTGTGCGATGACAAGAAACATATATTGGGTTGTATCAAAAATATTGAGTCAGAGTTTCTTGATAGAGAAGAACAGGAAAACTTACTCAAGTCTGCAGAACGCCTGGCAAGGCTTGATGAATTAACAGGAATAAAGAATAAGAATGCATTTGTAGAGCATGTAAAAGAAATAGATGACGTGATAAATAATGGTGATTATGATCCAGTGTTTGGCGTCGTTATGTGTGATATAAATGATCTTAAACGAATAAATGATACAAGAGGCCATAGCTTTGGAGATGAATCCATACAAAAGGCCTGTCGTATGATATGCGAGGTTTTCGAGGATAGCTCGGTTTACAGGGTTGGAGGAGATGAGTTTGCGGTTATACTTACTGGCGACGATTTTTCTAATCGTGAAAGATTGCTTGAGCTATTGAAACAAAAATCTATGTCCAATGGACGATTAAGTATCGGACCTGTTGTGGCGTGCGGCATGGCAAAATATAATCCTGGAGTAGATAGGAACTTTCAGGAGGTATATAACCGAGCTGATGGTCGTATGTATGCAAACAAAAATGAATTAAAAGACGGTAATTTCATGGGAGAAGTCAGGAAGCGTGAAGAGAGTAATCAGCTAATTCCTGATGATAGAATGCGAAAGCTCGATAGACTATATGGGGCTTTACATACGGTTGCTGGAGATGGATATATATTCTTAACCGACCTTAAATACAATTTTTCCAGATGGTCATTATCTGCAATTACTGATTTTGGACTGCCGACGGACTATATGTATGATGTCGAGGATATATGGAGAGATTATGTGCATCCTGAAGATGTAGATAAATATCTAGAAGCGGTTCAATCTGTTTTAGAAGGAACACCAGTGCTATATTCCATTACCTATCGTGCCAGAAAGGCGGATGGAACATATATAACTCTTAAGCCAAGAGGGTTCATTCTAAATGACAGCAAGGGTATACCTGAATACTTTGGTGGAATAATGCTTCCTCAATAGAAATTACGAGCTGTATGACGGCAAGTACGCCGTTGTTCAGCTCGTTTTGAAACTCTTGATTATTATTTATAATTGTGAAAAGGATTTGTTTATGAAAAGAGTAATATGGATAGTCCTAGATAGCGTAGGAATGGGAGAGGCGCCTGATGCTGCGGATTTTGATGACGTTGGTTGTAATACCATTGGGCATATCATGGAGCAATTTCCTGATCTTGATATTCCAAATCTAAGGAGCATAGGATACGGAAATATTGAAGGCATGGTAGGTGTTAAGCTGGTGGATAACCCCCTTGGTTCATATGGTAGACTCACTGAACTATCTGCAGGTAAGGATACAACTATTGGACATTGGGAGATGGTCGGGATACATACTCCAAAGAGATTTCCTACATATCCCGAAGGATTCCCAAGTGAAATAATTGATGAATTCATTAAACAGACAGGCGTTCCTGGAGTTCTTTATAATGGAGTGGCCTCAGGAACAACTATCATAAATGAATTGGGAGACGAGATGAAGTCAAGTAAGAAGCCTATCGTCTATACCTCGGCGGACAGTGTCTTTCAGATAGCTTGTGATGAGAGTGTATATTCTCCTGAAGAACTATATTCCATGTGTCGCACAGCTAGAGAAATATTAACTGGTGATCACAATGTGGCGAGAGTTATCGCACGTCCTTATATCTGGGATGGAGAGAAGTATGCAAGAACCTCGAATCGTCGTGATTTTTCAAGAAAACCAGATGAACCTAATCTTCTAACAATGATTAGAGATGCGGGACAGAGCGTATATGCTATAGGTAAGATAGAGGACATATTTGCAGGTTCAGGAGTTACAGAAGCTGTTCATACCAAAGATAACGAGGATGGTATGGATAAGACTATTGAAGCTCTTGATATTGTAAAGAATGGACTTATATTTACCAATCTAGTAGAATTTGACTCTACTTGGGGACATAGGAGAGATGTGGAAGGCTATGCCAGAGGTCTTGAACGCTTTGATAAGCGACTGGGAGAGCTTATGGCTAAGATAGGAACAGTGGATGGTAAGTATTCTGAAGATACTATAATCATAACAGCTGATCATGGATGCGATCCAACCTTTAAGGGGACGGATCATACTAGGGAATATATACCATTTCTGATATATGGTGATATGATAGAACCCGGAAGAAACTTAAGAACGGGAGATACCTTCGCGGATTCTGGGGAAACAGTAAGAGAGCTTCTGAGTATTCCTGGCAAGCTTCCTATAGGGGAAAGTCGTTATATAGATGTATATAAAGCGTCTATTGCAAATAATCATTAAAAAAGAATTTTTATAAATATCATGGACAATACACTTATAAATAGAATTAATGAACTAGCAGAGAAGTCTTATAGTGAGAATAGATTTGTATTCACAGACTTTCTTGATATGTCTCAGCTTTCGGCCTTCTACAGTCTTGAACGAGACCTTGAATACGTGGGTACCACTGTATCAGGTGGGACGGAAGGGTGTGAGAGATGTATGGTTAGATTTGGTTCGCCTGATAGCTCGGGATATGACGAAGCGTTTCCGATAGTTTTGTTACATATCAGTCCAGTACAGAAGAAGTTCTCTGACACATTAACTCACCGCGATTTTCTCGGCTCGGTGATTGGTCTAGGTATAGAGCGTACTAAGCTTGGTGATATTATTGTAAGAGACAATGAGGGGTATATTTTTGTTTCTGAAAGTATCAGCGAATATATCCTTGAAAATCTGAGTAAGGTCAAGCATACAAATGTAAGGGTGAAGAAATGCCTAGATATTCCAGAGGCTGTCGCCCCTAAGTTTTCAGAAGAAAGTATAATAGTTAGTAGCAACAGGCTGGATGCTATTATTGCGAGAGTATATAAGCTATCCCGAGATTTAGCTGTAAGATACATATCGGAAGGTAAAGTCTTCTTGTCAGGAAGACAGATGACTGAAAATGCAAAACAGCTCAGGGCTGGTGACACAGTATCTGTCAGAGGAAAAGGTAAGTTCATCTTCGAAGGTGAAGGTGGGAATACCAAAAAGGATAAGCTATATATTAATATAAAAAAATATGTGTGATTAATGAAATGCATCACAGATTACTTTTCGCTTGTATGTTCGCTTCTCACATGTGTAAGTCATTTTGTTAGAGTTTACAAGAAAAGAAAAGGAATAACTCCGGGAAGTGCCAGGGAATAAAACTTAGGAGAATAGAATGAGAAGATTACTTGTAGTAGAGGATGATAGAGAGATAAGCGGGCTTTTGCAACAGTTTCTTCAAGAAAATGATTTTGAGGTCGATGTAGCAAATGAAGGAAATGAAGCTTCTGAATATATCCAAAATAAAAAGTACGACATAATACTGATGGATATGATGCTTCCATATAAATC
>CACYQC010000150.1:0-4442 GCA_902776395.1 uncultured Lachnospiraceae bacterium | reverse complement strand
AAAGAGAACTCCAGTAATAGTGATATCAGCTAAGACCATGAAGGATACACGCCTTGAAGTACTTAGAATGGGAGCGGATGATTATATCATCAAACCGTTTGATTTAGATGAGGTTCTTGTACGTATCGAAGTAGTCTTGAGACGTGCTGAGGATACTAGAGATGAAGCTGGCGGAGCTTCAGACGAAGTTCTTTCTTACGCTGGAATTGTACTGAACAAGGAACTAAATTCTGTAATGTATGAGGAAGTTTCTATTAAGTTAACAGCAAAGGAAATGCAACTGCTAGAACTTTTTTTGAAGAATCCGAAGAAGACCTTCACTAAGGCGAATCTTTACGAGACAGTTTGGCAGGATGAATATATATATGATGATAACACAATAAATGTACATATGAGTAATCTAAGAAGTAAGCTTAAGAAGGCTTCAGGAACAGAGTTTATTGAGACGGTATGGGGTATTGGATATAAGCTGAAGAGTATAGGGTGATATATGAAGGTAATGATTGTAGGGCTAGTTATTCTGAGTCTTCTGGTTATATATCTTCTTGTAAAAGTTATTACAATGAAGAGTAGCATAAGAAATATCAGAATAGAACTAGGTAAAACTAAAGAAGAAAACTATAATCGTCAGATAAGAGCTACACTTATGGATAGAGAGGTTGAAAAGCTTGCTGCCGAAATAAATGAGAATCTAGATTATCAAAAGAATCTTAAATTAGATTCAGCTAAATCCCGCCAACAGCTAGAGGAATCTATATCGGATATAGCTCATGATCTGAGAACCCCTCTTACTGTTGTGAAGGGGAATCTTCAGATGATGAGGAACGAGAATCTGAGTGATAAGGGGCGTGAACATCTAGATATTAGTTTTAAGAAGGCGGACACCTTGAAGGAAATGGTGGATGAGTTTTTTGAGATGTCTGTTCTTGAGAGTGATCAAAATGTACTTGAACTAAGTAAGATAGATGTACCAGTTTTTCTGTCTGAGTTTATTATCGAGAATGAGGCGTTGATACGAGAAAAGGATCTAACTCCTAACATCAGTTTGCCAGAAAAATCAATTTATATAAAAGCGGATCCGAAGAGTCTATCCAGAGTCTTTAGTAACATATTCGGCAATATATATAAATATGCGAAAGGTGAGTTTGAAGCCAAGGTAGAAGTAGTAGATGGTAATTGTATTATTACGATGGCAAACGAAGTGTCAAATCCGGAAGATATAGATATAAACCGTATATTTGATAGAACCTACCGTGCAGATAAGGCCAGGACGGCCGGAGGAGCGGGACTAGGACTCTATATAGCTAAGCTTCTTGTAGAAAAACAAAAGGGTAACATCGAAGCAAAACTTGAGGATAAAAAACTAAAGTTCGTAATCAGTTTTGCAAGTGAATAATAAAAACTTAGATTATAAAAGTCACAGGGTATGAAGCATTTCGTACTCTGTGATTTTTATTTTGAGAAATCTTAAGAGATTTAAGAATTTCTTTAATATTTAATTTTATAGTGGTATTAGTCAAAAAGAAATCAATATCAGGAGAATGGAATATGTCAGAAATAATAGTTGATGTAAAAAATCTAACAAAGCAGTATGGGAAACAGCTGGCACTGGATAATACTTCCTTCAGGATAAAGAAGGGCAGTATAGTCGGACTGATTGGTCCCAATGGTGCGGGTAAGACAACAATAATGAAAATAATGGCTGGCCTTGCATTTCCGACAAGCGGAGAGCTAGAGATGTATGGAGCTACTGATGAGAAGGGACTGAATCATGCCAGAACAAGAATGAGCTTCATGATAGAAACTCCTTATGAGAAGGAGAGAATGACTGCTAGGGAGAATCTGGAGAAGCAAAGACTTCAAAAGGGTATTCCGGATAAGAAGAGAATCGATGAAGTGCTTGAAATAGTTAATCTTCAAGATACAGGTAAGAAGATAGTAAAGAACTTCTCTCTTGGCATGAGACAAAGACTTGGTCTTGCAAATGCTCTTATGGCCAAGCCTGAATTTATGGTCCTAGATGAACCAATAAATGGTCTTGATCCGGAAGGAATAGTTGAAATAAGAGAGCTCTTCCGTAAGCTTAATAAGGAAGAGGATATAACTATGGTTATTTCTTCGCATATCTTAAGTGAACTCTCACTTCTATGCACAGATTATATATTTATCAATCATGGTCAGATAAAGGGTATCTTCACAGCTGATGAGCTTCAGGCTGAGTGTAGTGAATACTACCAGATAGATACAGATAATAATGAAAAGGCAAGTGTTATTCTTAGTAAAACTATGGGAATAGAGAAGCTTGATGTTCAGGAGACAGGGCAGATAAGAATATACGAAAAATTGGATGATATTCATGACATTTCTAAAGCTCTTTATGAGGGTGGAGTAATACCTGTAGAGATATCTAAGAATGAAATCAACCTGGAAGACTACTACATGCGAAAGGTGCAAGAGGGATAAATTTCCTCTTGGAAGAAAGGATAAAAAAATGTATAACCTGATAAAATCACACAACTTTACACTTCGCCATGACATGCTGACGATAATAACGGTTATCAGTTTATTTGCGCTTCCATATATTGGCATGTGGTTTAGCGGGATCCTTGAAGGAGTAAGCTTCGGAGATTTAACCTCATCTAGGTTTTTACTCAATATGGGTGCAGCATTACCAGAAATCTTTCTTTTTGCAATTATGATACTAGTGGCTAAAGCAGTTGGTGGAGATAGTTCAGATAAAACTATTAATTATGAAATGGCCTCAGGTCATAGCCGGTCTCGGGTTTATTGGTCAAGAATTATTACCGGACTACTATGGGGAGTCGGCATTGTATTTGTGGCATGTCTTGTTCCTTATGGTATTTTAGCTCTTATAAATGGATGGGGAGATAATATATCTCTAGAGGAAATAGCAGTAAGATTTGCGATTATGATATTTCCGATGATCAGATTTGCCGGGCTTTTTATGCTGATTACAAGCCTTGTGGGGAGCGCTGGGGGTGGTATGGCGCTTAGCTACGGAATAATTTTTATTGAGACCATTTTTGATGCGGTATTCGAAGAATTAGCTGCATTTGATAGAACTTATATTTTCGCTTTATCTAACCTTGCTAAGATTCTAAGTTACAATAATTCGTGGGAGTTTGTCGAAAATGGTAAAGTGATAACCTGGTTTGACTACAGTACACCGAATGAGCTGATCCTTAAGACAATAGTGGTATCACTGGTTTTAGCAACGGTTTATGTTACTGCGGGTTACTTGGTTTTTAAGAAAAAAGATAAGAATTAATCAGAGGACTATTATGAAAAATATAATCAAATCAATAATATATGAACTGATCAAATCTAGGCTGATGATAATCCTGTTTTGTTTGATGGCTGCCATGAATATCCTTGTGACTATTCTAAATATATCAGAAAACACATTTCACGAGGCAACGACCAGTGCGATGCTTTCTGAGGCTAAGAGTACTACATTTTTGTTTGCGGAGTTCTTTGTCATTGCAGCAGTAGGACTTATTGCTGGATCTGATTTTAAGGATAAGGTAGCGAATTACGAGCTTATGTCAGGACATTCAAGAATTCAATTTTATCTGGCAAGAAGTATATTTAGTGTGATTTTTGCAGCGCTAATGGGAACTATTCTGTCATTTATACCACTGGTGAGTGGAAATATCTTCTATGACTTTGGGGACAGACTGGTTCTCGGAGATGTAATACTTAGAACATTTCTTTACTTCTTTCCATATATTAGGCTTGCTGCTTTTATTGTTATCTTAACATTTATAGTAAAGAATCAATATGCGGTTATGGGAATAGGTTATGGAATATTATCCTTTAATACAGTTCTTAGTGGAACTATTTCAAATCATGACAATTTGCTGACGGCAAATTTCAACTTAAATCTTCTGGCGGACTATGATGGATGGAGCGTATATAACATCAGTAAAACAGAAGGTATAGTGAACTATGCAAGCTATGACAGCTCTCTATCTACAGGAAATGTAATTGGGACTATCCTGATATCTATTGCTGTAATGGCGGTATATCTGATTATAGGTTATGGACTGTTTAGAAGAGATGATCTAAGTTAAGGAGACGAGACAAATATGGATGTGACATTAGCGATAATTGAAATAATGCTGGCACTTGGCTTTATAGCTATAAGTGGGCGAATAAAGAAATATCCTTCAAATAAGTGGAGGTTGTTATATATAGCTCCGGGTTTACTTACCATTATTATTATGAGCTTTATTCCCTGGAATATAGGAGTAATAGGGCTCTACATAGCACCTGTTATCATGGCAATGGGCCTTTTCTCTGAAAATGATAAGGTGAAAAGATGTATAGCAGGTGGAGCTGCAGCTGTAGCCCTTTTAACTCTGGTAAATATTTCGATTAATCCTGGGTATAATAGATTAGATCTATATGGAGACTTTGAA
>CACYQC010000149.1 GCA_902776395.1 uncultured Lachnospiraceae bacterium | reverse complement strand
ACAGCTGGCACTGTTCTTCGTATGAGCGAAAGCTATGCGATAGGGGACTGTGCTACTACATACCAATGGTGTTCCAGTATAATGCAGCCTATTATGAATTTTTTATAGATGTAAATGTGGTAATGGTCAGTGTTACTCCGATGGATAAACATGGCTACTTCAACTTCTCAGTTAATACTGGAGTTGCGGGCCCTATATGTGAGAAGGCAGATATCGTTATAGTTGAAGTAAATGACAATATGCCGAAGATACATGGTGGATATGATGAGTGTATCCATATATCTGACGTGGATTTTATCGTTGAGGGCGAGCACGAACCTTTCAAGAATCTGCTGCCGGTTATTCCAAGAGAAATCGATTGGCAGATAGCGAATCATATAATTCCTTGTATTGTAGATGGGGCGACGCTGCAGCTGGGAATAGGTAGTATTCCAAATGCTGTTGGTGCGCTTATATCAGAGTCGGATATAAAGGATATTGGAATGCACACAGAGCTTTGCACGGATGCGTATCTCGAGCTATATCGTTCCGGAAAGCTTACTAATAAGCTCAAGAATATAGATAAAGGGAAGGGCGTCTTCGGATGCGCTGTGGGCTCCAGAGATCTATATGAATGGCTAGATGATAATCCGAGTGTAGCGGCATTTCCACTTGAATATGTTAATAGACCATTTAATATCGCTCAGATAGATAATATGGTTTCTATAAATGGCTGCGTGGCGGTAGATCTCTATGGTCAGGTCGCTGCGGAGAGCTTTGCGGGAAGACATATAAGTGGTACCGGTGGACAGCTGGACTTTCTGACAGGGGCTAGTGCCTCGAGAGGTGGTAAGGCATTTATATGTATGTCCTCAAGATTTCAGGATAAGGACGGCAATTATCAGTCCTGTATAACGCCTCAGTTTAATGGAGATATCATTACATCACCGAGAAGTCAGGTTTATTTTATTGCTACTGAGTTTGGTGTGGTGAATCTCGAGGGTAAATCCACCTGGGAGAGAGCAGAGGATCTGATATCCATAGCTCATCCGGATTTTAGAGACGAGCTTATAAAGGAAGCGGAGAATAGGAAAATCTGGCGCAGGTCTAATAAGATTAAGTAAAGATATATCGCGCGGATTAGAGCTTAACCAAGTGATTCTTGAAATTATATATTTAATAAAGTATAATAACTATGTATGTGCTCAGAAATTCTGAGGGGAGTAGTTGGAGCAGATATAATATATTTTGGAAGTGAATAATATGATATACAGTATGACAGGCTTCGGCAGGAGTGAATATTCTGACGAGGCTAGACGTGTGGTTATTGAGATCAAATCTGTAAATCATAGGTACTGCGATATAAATATCAAGTTACCTAGATCTATAAGCAGATTTGAACCAGAGCTCAGAAAGAGACTCAAGAATTATGTTGAAAGAGGAAAGGTAGATGTTTTTATTACATATACCAGTCTTAAATCCTCTGGATACCTAGTAAAGTATGATAAGGAAATACTTAAACAGTATATGGATCATTTCAAAGCCATCGAGCAGGACTTTGGACTTGAAGAAGAGTATAAGCCAACTGTTGTTGCCAGATTCCCTGATGTATTCACAGTAGAGGAAAACTTCTACGTAGAGGATGAAGAGTATCAGATAATCGAGAAGGTTCTCGATGAAGCAGGTGCTCAGTTCCAGGAATCTCGTGCTAAGGAAGGTGCGAATCTTACCAAGGATCTTCTCGATAAGATGGATGAGCTTGAAGAGCTTACCTGCAAGGTCGACGAAATGGCCCCTAAGATTATCGAAGAATATCAGGCGAAGCTTACTGAGAAGGTTGCAAACCTTCTAGATACTGCAAATATAGATGAAAATCGAATCGTTCAAGAGGTTACTATCTATGCAGATAGAGTTGCAGTAGACGAAGAGCTCGTTAGACTTCATAGTCATATAAAGGCAGTAAGGGATATGCTGACACAGACAGCGGAGCAGTCTGGAGATTCTAATTCTATCGGACGTCGCCTTGACTTCATAGTTCAGGAGATGAACAGAGAAGCAAATACAACATTATCTAAGTCAGATACACTTGCTGTAACAGATATAGGTATCAATATGAAGACCTGTATCGAGAAGGTACGTGAACAGGTTCAGAATCTGGAATAAGGATTGGGGATAATATGAATAAGGGAAAGCTTATAGTAGTATCTGGTTTTTCCGGAGCAGGCAAGGGAACAGTTATTAAAAGACTTGTTGAGAAGTACGACTACAGCCTTTCTATATCTGCTACAACCCGTCAGCCTCGTGAGGGAGAGACAGATGGAAAAGAATACTATTTTAAATCAGTAGATGAATTTATGTCGCTTATCGATTATAATGGACTGATTGAATGGGCACAGTATGTAGATAATTATTACGGAACGCCTAGAAAGTTTGTTGAAGACGAGATAGCGGCAGGTAAAAATGTAATACTTGAGATAGAGGTTCAGGGTGCTATGAATGTTAAGGCACAGTATCCGAATGCTATTCTCATTTTTATAACAACAAAGGATATAGATACACTTTATAACAGACTCGTATCCAGAGGTTCTGAGACTGAGGAAGTTATAGCCAAGAGAATGGCTAGAGCAGCAGAAGAGGCAACCTCAATGGAGAACTATGAATTCATAGTTATAAATGATGACCTAGAAGAATGCGTAGATGCTGTTAATTCTATAGTTGTTAGCGAATCCTGTAAGAAGGAAAACAGAACTGATTTCCTTATAGGTATAAAGAATCAGCTGGATGAAAGAATTAAGTAATATAAATCAGCTTGCTGAGAGAAACAATAATTAAAACATGTCATTCTGAGAGCTTCGCTCGAGGAATCTTATACAAGGGAGGGAAAAGAAATGATACATCCATCATATAGTGATCTAATGGAGGTTGCAAACGAGGGCGTAGAGCCAGGCGAGCAGCCAGTAGTACAGAGCCGTTATTCAATAGTTCTTGCTACAGCAAAGAGAGCTAGACAGATAATTGCAGGCGATGAGCCATATATCGAAGGCGCTGAGGGCAAGAAGCCTCTTTCAGTAGCAGTTGAAGAATTATACGAAGGCAAAATTAAAATTGTCGGTGATGATGAGTAATCATGAAGGAACAAGGGGACGCTGGTAACGTCCCCTTATGACATTTAAAGGGAGAAGGGTATGCGTTTAGAAGAGTTAGTTGAAGGTCTTGAATACGAGATAATATGTGGTGATCTGAGTATAGAAGTAACTGACATTACAAATGATTCTAGAAAGGCAGCTGGTGGCGGCCTGTACTTTGCTATACCAGGTGCTAAGTTTGATGGAGCAGAATTTATACCAGAGGTAATTCGTAAGGGAACAGCGGTTATAGTGACAGAGAAAAGTGAGTACGCGCTGTCAAATATCCTCGAAAATGACATGCTGGTTAATGGTGAATTCGAAGAGATAGATAATAATACAGTTACTATTCTTAGTGTTCCAAGTGCTAGATATGCTATGGGAATGATAGGCTCTAAGTTCTACGGAGAGCCTTCGAGGGAACTTCGTGTCGTAGGTATTACAGGAACTAAGGGTAAGACAACTACTTCATATATGGTTAGGGAAATGCTGGAGCTGGCAGGAATTAGTACAGGTCTTGTAGGTACTATTGAGATACTTGATGGCAAAACAAGTACACCTGCAGCAAATACAACTCCTGAGTCTATAGTTCTTCATAAGAAGCTAAGAGACATGGTAACAAATGGCTGCGAGGCAGTTGTTATGGAGGTTTCCTCTCAGGGACTTATGCTTGATAGAGTGGCAGGAGTGGACTTCGATTTCGGTATCTTCACTAATCTTTCACCGGATCATATAGGACCAGATGAACATACAGATTTTGATAATTACAGAGAGTGCAAGAAGAAGCTCTTCTCACTTTGCAAAACTGGAATCTATAATCTGGATGATGAGCAGAGTGAATATATGATGGAGGGAAGCACAGCCGAGCCGATAACATTTGGCAAGAATGAGGATGCAGACTATATAGCTAGAGGACACAAGCTATACCGTGAAAAAGGTATCCTTGGAATAGAGTATACTCTTGATGGAACTCTTGAGGGAGATGTTAGAGTTGATCTTCCGGGCGACTTCAGTATATATAATTCGCTGGCAGCTATTGTTGTTGCTGATTGTCTGGGCGTAAGTTTTGATGAGATAAGAGAGATACTTGAGAAGATAAAGGTTAGAGGAAGAGTTGAGATGATTCCTATATCTGACAGCTTTACACTTATGATCGATTATGCTCATAACGGAATGTCTCTAGAGTCTCTACTAAATGCGATAAAAGAATATGATCCTAAGAGAATAGTTACACTCTTCGGATGTGGTGGTAATAGATCAAAGGCTAGAAGATATGAGATGGGAGAAGTTTCAGGTAGACTTGCAGACTTCTCAATAATTACAAGTGATAATCCTAGAAGTGAAAATCCTGATAGTA
>CACYQC010000148.1 GCA_902776395.1 uncultured Lachnospiraceae bacterium | reverse complement strand
ACTGATAGCTGGTGGTATGATTATGAATTCTACTACGATGATGCTTCCGGCAAGTGGTATGAAGTGGATGACGATAAGCTCTCAGAACTCTGGGATAATTATAATGATAATGAGTCGTTAGCTTACACCGCTGAGAGTTATCAGGAAATGGAATACACAGTGGATAAGTATAAGGTTTGTCTGGCTGGATTTGATAATGATGAGACAGTACTTTGTGATAGTGTTAAAAATGTCACAGGTGATGCGGACAGTGGAATCATTTTCTATAACATTATTCCAGAAGAGTGGGATAAAGTTAACTATGCTTCTCTTGGAGATGCAAGTGCATATGACAAGATAGATGAGATATATTCAGATAGTCAGCTGTATTATCAGATAGCTGATGGCGAGCCTCAGGAATTCGAAGCAGATGCAGATACTGTATTTGTAGAAGCAGTAGATGGTGACAAGGTTGCAATCTCTACCTACAAGGACGAAGAAAAAGAGTTCTACTATGCAGAGATATCAGGTGATAAGTTCTCCAGGTTCGAGCTTCTTGAGGATGACTACGAATCAATCGGTGGAACCTTCAAGTCAGGAAATCTATACTACATCAGATTCGATGGGGAGGATGAAGGAACACTATATAAATATAATGGTGCAAGTTCAGAAGAGGTTCTCAGTGATGTAGATGGTACTGTTGCTGTTACAAAGCAGGAGGAATATGTATATTCTTCAAAGGGTGACCTTGAGCTCTATAACAAGAATGGACAGAAGAAGGACGAAATCAGAGATGTAGATGATTATATCTATATCAAGAGAGACAAGATTCTTTATAAATCTGATGATGAGCTGTATCTCTACAAGAATGCTAAGAAGCAGCGCATGATCTCAAGTGATGTAGATGACTTTGTATCTTATGCTCGTCAGTATGGACTGACAGATATCGAAGATTATCTATATTAAATGCTATTTTATTAAATCCTATTTAGACGAAATTAAGAATCATACAAACCGAGGAAAGTAAAATGAGATGTGAGTATTGTGGTAAAGAGCTAAAGAGCGATGCTATATTCTGTACAGCGTGTGGAAAGAAGCAGGAGAAGCTTGTTAAGAAGATCACACCACTTTTCTGTACTAATTGTGGTAATAAACTGAAGGAAGGTGATGGCTTCTGTACATCCTGTGGAGCTAAGGTGGAGGCTACTGAAGTTATTGATTCAGCCTTTGTCGAACCTCAGCAGGTACAGCCTCAGAAGGCTGCAACCTCGCAACAGGCTCAGTCTAATCAGAGGACGACACCTCAGACGGAAGCAACTCAGGCAAAGCAAAAGGATTCATCTGGTTCCAGCAAGAAGGTTCTGATAATTGTAGTTGTTATTATCTTCTTCCTGCTCCTATGTGCTCTTGGTTTCATGTTCCTTTACAATAATGTCCTTAATTCAGATGAGGATAGAATCGAAAAAGATTACGATGACGACGATGATGAGGATGACGATAAGAAGGAAGAGAAGTCGACGGAGGCAGATGAAGCTACTACAGAGGCTGCAACGGAAGCTACAACTGAGGCTGAAGAGGATAAAGAAGAAGTTAAGGCTGATTACGATCTGACGGATAAAGCAGATATAACAATCGAAGGTACATTTTCAGAGAGCAATAGTGGTGACTATATAATCAAGCTTGCACAGAATCTCAGCTTCAAGGATGGAGATACCGTCCTCGAGGATATAAAGAGTGTCCGAATAGATATGAGTGATCTGGATTATAAGATAAATGACCATGCTTCAAAGGGCGACGTTATCAAGATTACAGGTCAGGGATATACTCAGGATGACAAGGTTTATATCAAGGCGAAGACAGTTCTAGATGATGAAGGCAAGGATATATCTGAGACAGAGGAGCTAGATGGCGACTACATAATCGAGAATAGTAGTCGTGAGCTTCTTTCAGAGGACGACATAAAGGATCTAAGTCTTCAGCAACTTAATTATGCGAAGAATGAAATCTACGCTAGACACGGCAGAAAGTTCGCATCTAAGGAGCTGCAGGATTACTTTAACAGCAAGGACTGGTATAACGGAACAGTAGAGCCAGAGGATTTCAGTGACAACATGCTAAATGATGTGGAGCTAGCAAATGCTAAGCTACTAAAGGATAGAGAGTATACTCTTGATCCAGCTGGATACCCACTTGATAAATAGGAAAAACAGATGAAGAAAATAGTAAGTGCAATACTTATAGGTGCTCTGCTGCTGGGGCTAGTAGCCTGCGGAAAGGCAGAGGAGAAAACTTCAGAAATTACTACAGAAGCTTCCGAAGAGGAAGCTTCTGTTAATGATGCAGAGGATCAGGATGTGGCAACTGCGTCGGAAGCTACAGCGCTTGAGGCGACCGAGACTGAGGCGGAGATTAGGATAAATCCTAAGAGTGATATTCTTATTTCCATAGATCCAGGCCACCAGAGTGAAAGAGTTGATATGAGTGCGCTAGAGCCAAATGCCCCAGGTTCATCAGAGATGAAGGCTAAGGCGACCGGTGGAACAACTGGAAGATTCACAGGAGTTCCAGAATATCAGCTGAACCTCGATATATCACTTAAGCTTCGTGACAAGCTTGAGGAAGAAGGCTACAACGTCATTATGACTAGAGAAGATAATGACACCGCCATCAGCAATATGGAGAGAGCGTGTCTTGCGAATGATGCGGGAGCGGATATAAGCATCAGAATTCATGCTAATGGAAGCGACGACTCTAGTATAAGTGGAGCTCTTGCGATGGTTGGTTCTTCTAGTAATCCGAATGTTGGAGTTCTGTATGATGATAGCTACGCTCTTGCAACAAACGTTCTAGATGAATACTGTGCGAATACAGGTATGTCAAATCAGGGCGTACAGACAACTGATACTATGACAGGAATCAACTGGAGTCAGGTGCCGGTAATGATTCTCGAGATGGGCTATATGACCAATCAGACGGATGATACAAATATGCAAAATGCAGATTATCAGACGAAGATGGTCGAAGGAATAGTATTTGGTATTAATAAATATTTCGGACTCGATAATGGTTATTACACTATTCCAGTTGAGGCGCCTCACGAGGCATCTGAGCTAGAGAAGTCTGTAAATGACATACTGGACAGTGAGAGGAATAAAGGGGCGGTATGCTCAGCCTATATTAAGAATCTAAAAACTGGTGAAACAATTAATCTATCTACAGCTACTCACAGAGCTGCGAGTGTCATTAAGCTTTTTATAGCGGGTAAAGTTTATGAGGATATGGACCGACTGAAAAGAGCGGGATATTCTGAAAGTAGTATCGACGCCTTAGTAGAGAAGATGATATCTGCTAGTGATAATGATAGTGCGAATCAATTAGTCAGAATGCTGGGACTTGAAGACGCTGATAAGGGTATGGCATTTGTAAATGAATACATCCAGTCTCTGGGATATACTGAGAGCAAGATGGGAAGACTAATGCTCGACTTTGATTCAGAAAGTGAAAACTACGTTGAAGTTGCAGAAGTAGGAGACTATCTAGAAAAACTCTATAACGGTGATGTAAAGGGAGCGGATAAGATAATAGGCTACATGAAGAAACAGGAACGAACAGGCAAGATTCCTGCAGGGCTTCCGTCAGGAGTGACGGTGGCTAACAAAACGGGTGAACTTGAAGATGTTGAGCATGACGTTGCTATTATATATGGTGAAGACAGTGACTATATTCTTTGCGTTCTGATGAGTCAGTTGAGTAGTACGAGCGAAGGCGTTGAGACGATAAAGAAAATTTCTCAAACAGTATATGAAGAGTGGAAATAAATTACTTGTTAGGTATAAAAAAACAATACGTTTTGCATAACAAAAGAGCGATAGCTTGACACCCCTTCTGTATAGTGTTATAGTCTTCTAAGGTAGAGGACGCGACGATTATCAGTAGCATTTCTGATGGGGCTGGCCCAATAGACGATCTGTGAAAGGATGAGTCGCCGAAGCGATGAAATTCCACGCGGTTTCATGGGCTGGGACTTGGATGAATAATTCAAGGACTGTCATCCGGATAACAGGATGGAGTGCTACGGTATAGGATTATCTATGGACCGAAACTCCGTTTTGGTCCATTTTCTTTGTAAATATAGTGTTGTTTAAATTGAAGGAGGATAATGTATTATGGCTATATTTAAGGGTTCGGGTGTTGCACTCGTTACACCATTTCTTCAGAATGGTGATGTAGATTATGAAGGACTGAGACGACTGGTTGATTTTCATGTAGAGCATAAGACTGATGCTATCATAGTTTGTGGTACAACAGGCGAATCTGCAACACAATCAGTTGAAGAACATCTCGAGAGTATCAGCGTAGTTGCTGAGCAGGCAAATGGTCGTATACCAGTAATTGCTGGAGCAGGATCAAATGATACAAACACAGCTATCGAGATCTCACAGGAGTCTGAGAAGTGTGGAGTTGATGGACTTCTCATTGTTACTCCTTACTATAACAA
>CACYQC010000147.1 GCA_902776395.1 uncultured Lachnospiraceae bacterium | reverse complement strand
TGCCATCACATATAAGTTCTTCTATACGATGTGCACTCCAGCCTGCGATACGTGCAATCGCGAAAAGTGGTGTGATAAACTCTTCCGGAATTCCAAGCATATCATATGCAAATCCACTGTAGAAATCTATATTCGTACATACGCCTTTATATATCTTACGTTTCTCGGCGATAACCTTAGGAGCAAGTTGCTCAACAGTTTTATAGAGATGCGCCTCGCTATCTCTTCCCTTCTTCTCAGCAAGTTCCAAAGTATATTTCTTCAGAATCTTTGCTCTAGGATCAGAGCCTGAATGATCAAATGCCTCTTTCGCAAGTATCTTCTTAAGGTATGCTTCTATCTCCTCGTCATCATACCAGTCATTTACATTTGCTTTAATATCCTGGAACATCTTCATTGCCTTGATATTAGCGCCACCATGCTTAGGTCCCTTAAGAGAACAAAGCGAAGCAGCTATTGAGGAATATGTATCTGTTCCAGAGGAGGTAACAACATGAGTAGTAAATGTCGAATTATTACCACCACCATGCTCTGCATGAAGAACAAGCGCCATATCCAGAAGCTTAGCCTCTGCCTCATCATACTTCTTGTCCTGTCTAAGCATTCTGAGAAGATTCTCTGCTGTAGATAGCTCAGGCTTCGGATTATGAAGATATAGTCCTCTCCTCAGCACATAATGGCGATAAGATAAATATGAATAGGCTGCTATCATTGGGATGCTAGCAATTAGCCCCACACTCTGACGAAGAACATTCGGTATATCAATATCGTCCGAACGCTTATCATATGCATTCAGTGCAAGCACCGCCTGTGACATAGCATTCATTACATCCTTATTAGGATTCTTAAGTATTACATCCTCAACAAAATCTGGAGGAAGCTTACGATTGTATCCTAGCAGTGCATTGAATCTATCTAGTTCCGTCTGATTTGGAAGTGTTCCGAAAAGAAGCAAATATACTATCTCCTCATATCCAAATCTATGACCATTGGTAAAGCCCTTAACAAGGTCATTTATATCTATTCCTCTATAACGAAGTTCACCCTCTATAGGAGTAAGAACTCCGTCTATTTCCTTTGAACCATTTACCGTCGAGATTTCAGTAAGTCCTGTAAGAACTCCTTTACCGTTTTGTTCACGAAGTCCTCTCTTAACATGATACTCTTCATACAGTTCAGGTTTTATGTAGTTGTTAACCTCACACAGCTTTGAGAGCTTATGAATCTCTCTAGCAGCTGCACTAGCAGTTAATTCTGTCATATCTAACTCCAAATGTATTAATACTCAGCACGAAGCTCATAGTTACCAGACATATACTTGCTATATTGCATAATTAGTAATGTCTCACATCCCGCACACAGCTTATCCGCTATACAAACTATTTTCGCTTCTCTACTATGCGGTATTCTACTCAGATTAAGCGGGAACATATGGCAATAAATGATTTCTGCCTCAGTACGATTCAACTTAAAATCCCTCTTGGCATTTTCCAGTGCCATCTTGGCATGTGTATATCCATGAAGTCTGTGATACTCATTCTTCTCATGCCAATCATATAGAAAATAATCATGCAGAAGTGCACCACGTACAACACTCTTCATATTCACAGGATGCTTACTACGGAGCGCCAGCCACACACTTATATATGTGACACACAGTGAATGCGCATATGTAGTCGTAGTACCATGCTGAATGAAATCCTTCTCTCTCTGAAAAGCATCACTTTCCAGAATATCTTTTCCATAACTATGAATTATATCAACAATTCTTTTATCAAAACCTATCTTAACTATATCCGGCAAGACGCCCTCCTAATTATCTTTTAAAGATTTGCAAAAACATCTTCCATTTCATAATACAGTTTACTAAGCCTTTCTGTAGAAAGGTCTGTTTCATTTAATATTGTATATCTATCTGCTCTTGTAGCAGCAGCCTTCTGCCAAGCCCCTACAAATATCTCTTCAGTTATCTTCCAGTCAGATGGAGTAACAGGAATATTATACTCTTTGATTATTCTAGTTATCTTCTGGATATTTCTCTCCTGGAACTTGCAGGCGCCATAGCTACCCATAGCAACAGCTATTCCGTGCGGAACATTTACATATTCAGAAAACTCTTCTTCAAGAGCATGACAGAACAAATGTTCTGAACCACTACTTGGTCTCGAGGTTCCTGCTATTTCCATAGCAAGTCCACCCATAACAAGAGCCTGAGTAAGTCTCTTAATAAAGTCTACACTCTTCAGTTCCTTCTGATCATTATAAGCTAGCGAGTTAAATGCCATCTTCGATATCATATAAGCAAAATCGTCTACATGATCAGCGCCCTTTATATGAGCAATCTTCCAATCGTTCAGCGCTGTGTATTTACTTATCGTATCACCTATTCCCGCGAGGAGCTGTCTATCAGGCGCGCTCATTATTATACTTGCGTCAACAAGTATCGCATCCGGAATAGTGCATTTAAATGTCTTTCTAGCCTTCCCCTCTGTACCAAGTACAGCAACCGGTGAAGCAAGACTATCATTACTCAGAGTAGTAGGAAGTGAAATAAGCTCAGCCTTGCTGACAAATGCAGCAAACTTAGCAAGATCTAGTACAGTACCACCGCCAAATCCAATAACCACTTGAATATCATTCATAGTGATATATTTTGCCAGTGCAACAGCATTGTCATAGCTAGCTGACTGAATCAGATACATCTCACTATTTGGGAAGCTCGCTTCTATACCATCTATGATGGTCCCGAATATCCCCCTAAGATTCTCTTCTGTAACAATAATAGCCTTTTGATTAGCAACTCCAGGTATGGCATCCTCCATAACCTCAGGAATGCGACCAAAGATACCCTCGGCAACAATCAAATGATAAGGTAATCTGAATTGATTCATCTGTAAATAATCTCATGTCTTCCCGGACCATTTGAAACCATGGTGATAGGGAAGCCAATCTCCTTCTCTATAAATTCAATATAATTTCTGCAGTTTTCTGGGAGATCTTCATACTTTGTGATACCTCTGATCTCACTCTTCCAGCCTGGAAGAACCTCATAAACCGGCTTAGCCTTCTTAAGCTTTGTTGTTGTAGGGAAGTCCTTTGTAACTACTCCGTCTATCTCATATCCAACACATACTGGAATCTCATCAAGATATCCAAGTACATCAAGAACTGTAAATGCAACATCCGTTGTTCCCTGAAGACGACATCCATACTTAGATGCAACGCAGTCAAACCATCCCATTCTACGTGGACGTCCTGTGGTTGCTCCGAACTCACCGCCGTCACCACCACGTCTACGAAGCTCATCTGCCTCGTCTCCGAAGATCTCACTTACGAACTCACCTGCACCAACTGCACTTGAGTAAGCCTTACAAACTGTAACTATCTTCTTTATCTCATAAGGTGGGATACCTGCTCCAATTGCACCGTATCCAGCAAGTGTTGAGGAAGATGTAACCATTGGATATATACCATGATCTGGATCCTTCATAGAACCAAGCTGTCCTTCAAGAAGGATATTCTTACCAGCCTTAATTGCGTCAAAGAGATAAGCTGATACATCACATACAAATGGTTCAACCATTTTCTTATATTCCATTAATGTCTCATAGATTCCATCTACTGTAAGAAGTGGCTTATGATAAAGATTCTCAAGAAGTGCATTCTTCTGAACTATTACTCTCTCAATCTTCTCCTTCAGTGACTTCTCATCATCAAAAAGCTCTGAAACCTGGAAACCTATCTTTGCATATTTATCTGAATAAAATGGAGCTATACCTGACTTGGTGGATCCAAAGGATGCACCTGCAAGTCTCTCCTCCTCATATGTATCAAAAAGGACATGATATGGCATAACCATCTGTGCTCTATCAGAAACTAGAATCTTTGGAGTTGGAACTCCTCCCTCTTCTATCTGTTTAACCTCATTGAAAAGCTTAGGAATATCAAGAGCTACTCCATTTCCGATAATACTAGTTGTATGATCATAGAATACACCAGAAGGTAGAGTATGCAGAGCAAACTTACCATAATCATTAATTATAGTATGTCCAGCATTTGCGCCTCCTTGAAATCTGATAATTATATCAGCCTTCTCAGCTAGCATATCAGTTATTTTACCTTTTCCTTCGTCTCCCCAGTTAGCTCCTACTACAGCAGTTACCATCATTACCTCCTTGAAATATTATCAATCATTTTTATTGGCAGACGCTCTTCGCGCACACCATCCTCTATTGTACCATAGATGGAATAATTATTCTAGCCTCTGAAACTATCATATCCATCCTGACATCGTATTTTTCTACGGGAATCTCATCAACTATTTGATAATCATATCCAACTCCCGCCTTAGTCACCAGCGTCTCACCTCTCGAAACGCTATTTAAACTATCATCTATATCCATCAAAAATCTATCATAATATCCACCGCCATAGCCCATTCTGTTTCCTGTCACATCAAATGCAACACCCGGCACTAAAACAAGAATTCTTTTATTTTCATCGCTAGCCTTGTGAATATCAAATAGCATTTCCTTACTTGTATTTATAGGTTCCTTTATACCAAAGCTTCCCTTCATGAAGTCTCCAGTATATTTATAGAATCTCATTTCTTTCTTCGATATAACCTTCGGAATAAATAGAGACTTGCCTTGGCTCAGCGCAGCATCAATCAACCCCTGGAGATCCACCTCTCCACCAGCACTCATATATGCAAGAATAATGTCAGCATTCTTATATTCTTCACTAGACAGTATTCTTCCACATATGATTTCTGATTTTTCGG
>CACYQC010000146.1 GCA_902776395.1 uncultured Lachnospiraceae bacterium | reverse complement strand
TATGATATTATAGTAGTATGATTGGGGAGAGCAAAATATGAAGAAAACTTTGATTATAATAGCAAATGTTTTAATCATGGCTGCTATATTAATCTTTGTGGTTCTATACTCCAGGTATGAAAGTGAAGCTTCGTACCAGATGAAGATAGAACATTTCGAAGATACAACGGTTACAATGGAGCGCGTGACAGAGAATTATCTGGAAGGCGAGCAGAGGGTATGCGACGTTTGGGCTCGGTATATAAGTGGTGAGTCCATGACTATGGAAGAAGCGACGGAGTATATCCGTAATTCTCATGTCCTTGAAAATACATCTGCACATCTGATTTCGCTCGATACTCTTACAGGTCTCTCAACACGTCCAAAGCTAGGTACGACAGATGATTATGCAGTTTCTTATGAAAAGCTGGACTTCCTAAAAGATGTAGAGTGGATAGATGAAATAGGTGAATCTATCAATATAACTCGTGCATATACCAATCCAATGAATGGCGAGCAGTCGCTTGCTTTCTGTAATAAAATAACCCTGCTGGATCCGGAAACTAATTCCGAGAAACCTGCAGTTCTACTTAGAATCATTCCTATCTCCGCTCTAGAACAGAAATGGGTATTCCCACAGACTGAGCTCGTAAATGCCGAACTCTCCATGATAGATGAGAGCGGAGACTACATCCTAAAAGGTTCTAGCTTTAAAAATTCTGATTTCTTTGAATTCTATAAATCTTATAATACAACGGATCCTGGGTCCTCGAAGAAGCTATTTGATAGAATTACTTCGGAAACAGGTTCTGTTTCAATGATTAACTCCCACGGACAGGAATGTATACTTGCTTATACCCCTGTCGCGGCTACTTCTGGATGGACACTTCTAGGACTTGTTCCGGCAGAGGATCTGCGAGTAGAAAAAGGAAACTGGGTGCTCTTCGGCGTAGTTTCTGTAGGACTCGTTATTCTGTTCCTTTGCGATCTATTCTATATGATTTACCTGAACAAACGACTTCAAACTACAGCCATGAAGGCAGAATCTGCCAACAAGGCTAAGACAGATTTCCTATCTACTATGTCTCACGATATTCGTACTCCAATGAATGCGATAATAGGTCTAACTACAATTGCTGAGAAGAATCTCGGAGACGCTGAATCGACGAAGGAAAGCCTCCGTAAAATCAGTCTTGCGAGCAATCATCTTCTGACACTTATCAATGACATTCTAGATATATCAAAGGTGGAAAGTGGTAAGCTGAAGCTGAGCCCACTGACATTTTCTATTGTGGATACAGTTGAGAATCTTGTAAATATCTCGCAGCCAATGATCAAGGAGAAGAATATTGAGTTCAGCTTCCACATTAATCAGATGGAAAAGGAGTACCTGTATGCAGATCAGCTCCGCCTGAATCAGATCTATATAAATATCCTTTCAAATGCAATCAAATATACAGAGCCAGGTGGACGCGTAGGTGTAAATCTTCGTGAGGATAAGAGTGACACACCGGACTGTGTAAAGCTGACTTATATAGTCGCAGATACAGGAATTGGAATGAGCCCTGAATTCATGGAGACTATGTATAGACCTTTCTCCAGACAGGTAGATAGCCGCGTTAACAGCATTCAGGGAACGGGACTCGGACTAGCGATAACGAAGCAGATGGTTGAACTGATTGGTGGAACAATAGACTGCCAGAGTGAGCAGGGCAAGGGTACCACCTTTACCGTCGTTCTGGATATACCTATTGCCGATAGACAGCGAGAGGAAATGCAACTAGAACCAATAGACGTCCTAATCGTTGATGACGATGAGACGATGCTGAGTACTGCAACTGACACCCTCCAGTCTCTGGGCGCATCGGTAGAACAGGCAAATAACGGACTAGAAGCCCTGGGCATGATCGAGCATAGGCATCTGGATGGTCGTGATTATAATGTCATAATAGTTGACTGGAAAATGCCTGACATAGATGGTCTTGAAACTATAAGGCGAATTCGCTCAGAGATAGATGCGCATGTTCCGATACTACTGATCTCCGCGTACGACTGGTCAGATATTGAGGATAAGGCAAAGGTGGCGGGAGCAAATGGCTTTGTCAGCAAACCGCTTTTCAAGTCTACTCTTTACGATAAGATAAATGACCTGATAGGCAAAGAGTCAGAGTCCCTTGAGCCAGAGGATGATTATTCTGATCTTCAGGGTCTACGCATCCTTGTTGCCGAAGATAATGATATAAACTGGGAAATCATTTCTGCGATGCTTTCGATGTTTGGCATAACCGCTGACCGTGCAGAGAATGGTCGCGTCTGTGTTGACATGATAAGTGAAGCAGAGGAAGGCTCCTATACACTCATCTTTATGGATGTGCAGATGCCGGAGATGAATGGACTAGATGCTACCAGAACGATTCGAAAGCTAGAGAATTCCTGGGCGGCATCGATTCCTATTGTTGCAATGACGGCAGATGCATTTTCGGAAAATATCATGGAATGTATGGATGCGGGAATGAATGGTCATATAGCAAAACCTATAGATGTAAAACTTGTAATAAAAGAAATTAGAAGGATAAAGGAGGAGAGAGGGGAATCATGAAAAAAGCAATTTGTTTACTGTTAGTAGTGGTAATGAGTTTAGGGCTAGTTGCGTGTGGCAAGAAACAGGAAGAAACGACTACAGAAGAAGCATTTAAGCCATCTATGGATACTTCTACCAAATGCCAGATTAAGATTGCGGGAGGCTACGACAACTTTGAGGCGCTTGAAACGGAGTTCGATCATTTCAATGAATTATATCCTGATGTAGAGCTGGTATATACCAAGGTCGACGACTACAACAACATGATCGGAACAGTTCTGAACGGAAATGATGCACCTGACATTTACTTCAATTTTTCTTGGATGTATGGCAGGGAGCCTTATAAAGAATCAATTGATCACGCTGAGAATCTAGCTGATCCGGCGTTGAATCTTAACCTAGACTGTATACGTAGCAATATCATTTTGAATACGAGCGACGGCACACTTCCTATGGTGCCAGTTTTCTCGAATACCTACGGCATGCTCGTAAATAATGACCTATTCGAGAAGGAAGGCCTAAAGGTTCCAACCACCTATGAAGAGTTGGTAAAGGTATGTGATGATTTTCGTGAGAAGGGCTATGCGAATCCAATAATGGGATACGCCCAGGATGAGACAACTTCTATTTACACGGTAATAGGTTATCCATATTTCTGCGAAACTGTAGCAGAGGATCCGGAGGCTGTCGAGAAGCTCAATTCTCTAGATGCTTCAGCGGGCGAATATATGCGTCCTGCTCTTGAAAGATTAACAAAGCTTATGAGTGATGGCTGTGTAAATCATAATGATTGTGTAAAAATCGAGGATAACTATGAGGCGGTAATCCTTCGCTTCTTTGAAGGTGACGTACCAATGATGACCTGCTCTGGAGATACAGTTTCTGGAACAAAGAAAAGAGAGAGTCGTTCAGAAGAATTTATTGCAAATCCATTTAAGTATACCTTTGTTCCTGTTCCTATCTCAGACAAAGGCACCTCTTTCCTGGATATGTCAAACCTTCAGTTCTCTGTTAATAAAGACAGCGCGAATCTGGATATGGCCAACGAATTCATGCGTTTCCTTATCTCCTCAAAGGAGCTAAGTGAAATGGCGCAGAACAAGGGACTGATGTCCCCTACGAAGGACCTTTCCTTCAACAGCACCTATGCTGCTTTTGGAAATGTACCAGAATCCAGAATCTTTTCACCAGAAGTAATTGGCTTATCTGATGATGCTGTTAATCAGTATAGACGTGCAGCCTTTTATGTTTGCTCAGGTCAAATGACGGTGGAGGATGCAATTGCCAAGTACGGTTCTTTAGAATAACTCGAAAGTCACTATTTATTGCAAAAAATTAAAAACCTATTGACATGGTAGGTAAATGATGTTAAGATGACCATCGTCAAGTGAAAAGCTTGATTGATTGCAAAAGAAAGTAAAAGGATAAAAGAGATGACAAAGTCTTTCGCGACAAAAATGAATAACTGTTGTTGCTGCATACTGAGTTCCCGGACATGTAATATGGCTGGTGTTTTAGTATGTCGATGTTATCGTCCTCTCTAATAACATTTTAGAACCAACCATTTACCCGGGAGCTTGAACAAAGCTTCCGGGTTTTCTTTTGCATTTTTGCAAAGCATTAAAGAACAATTAATCACGAAAAGATAGGAGATAAGAAAATGTCAATCAAACTTAATTCATTAGTAATTCACGGTGGTATAGATGGAGACGAAAGAACAGGTGCTGTAAATGTACCTATCTACCAGACTTCAACATATAAGCAGGATGGTCTCGGAGAGAATAGAGGCTGGGAATATTCCAGAACAGGAAACCCAACCAGAGCGGCTCTAGAAAAGCTAATAGCTGACCTCGAAGGCGGCGAATATGGACTGGCCTTCGCTTCAGGACTATCTGCAATTAACACGGTACTGTCTCTTTTTAAGGAAGGCGACAGACTCATCGTTTCAGATAATATCTACGGAGGAACCTTTAGAATTCTCGATAATGTATTTAATAACTTCGGAATCACTTACACGATTGTTAATACTTCAGATCTCGACGAGATTGAGAAGG
>CACYQC010000145.1 GCA_902776395.1 uncultured Lachnospiraceae bacterium | reverse complement strand
TTAGTAGAAGTAATATCAGGGATAGAAACTCCCATATGCTCTGCAACTACATTAAGTATAACCTCAGGAGTGACGGTTACATTTGTATCCTTGGAAATGAGATCCTTAAGAGTCTCCTTGGCAAGATCAACTGTAACCTTTTCGTTACTGAGTTTAGAATAAACGCTTATCTTATTAAGAGCACCTTCAAGTTCTCTTACATTAGATACAATGTTTTCAGCAATATACTGAAGTACTTCATCAGGTATAGAAAGCTTATTAGAATCAGCCTTATTCTTCAGAATAGCCATTCTTGTTTCATAGTCAGGAGCATGAATATCAATAGGAACTCCCCACTCGAAACGGGATCTGAGTCTTTCATCAAGCTGCTTGATCTCTCTTGGAGGTCTATCTGATGAAATGATAATCTGTTTTTTTGCTTCATATAAGAAGTTAAATGTATTGAAGAACTCTTCCTGAGTTCTTTCCTTACCTATTATAGTCTGGATATCATCTATTATAAGTACATCTACCTGTCTGTACTTAGCTCTGAACTCATCAGTCTTATTCTGCTTGATGGCATCGATGATCTCATTAGTAAAGGTCTCTGATGTAACATAAAGAACCTTGGCATTCTCATCATGCTGCAGAATATAATGAGCTATGGACTGAATAAGATGAGTCTTTCCAAGTCCGGAACCACCATACAGGAAAAGTGGATTAAAGTTATCCTGGCTTGGAAGATCAGCAACAGCAGTACATGTAGCATGTGCATGCTTGTTACTCTCACCAACGATAAAATTCTCAAATGTATATTTAGGATTAAGATTGCCTCTCTTGATGGCTGCATAGTAAGCGTCACTATATGGCTTATCTTCATAAGAAGAAGTTTCATCCTGAACTTCGCCATCTACAGAAGCAACAATCTTATTCTTTTCATCTATAACAAGATCTATTTTATAATCATCAAAGAATTCTCTTATTGACGAAAGAAGAAATATGTCATAACCTTTGTTACGGAGATAATCAACACCGTGCTTACCTCTCTTCTCATCAACGTAAAGATAAACAACGTTATCCTTTACATCATATATACTGAGTGGTTTAATCCATGTCTCTATGATAATCCTTGAAACATCGTAGTGATTTTCAAGAATATTAAGTATTTCATCCCAGTTTTTTTCAATATTTTCTTTCATCTAAATGTATCCTTTTCCAGTTTTGAGGGCAAAAACCCACTTATCTATAATACACCAAAACCGCACTTTTAACAAGTTATTCAAATTCTTTAAATTTCCGAATTATGTTAATAGATATCAAACATTTGATATAATTTTGTTGATAGAAAAGTCCCTTAATAATGGGATTCTGTGTATTTTAAACACGAAATTCACATAGTTATACATAAGTTATCAACAGTTTATGCACAAAATGTTGATAAGTTACGTAAACTAAAGGAATATTTTATTTTTATTTTATTGCCAAAAACACCCTAAAAATCGCAATATTTCTTGACTTTTAACGGTATGTCACATAAAATAGAAAAGATTTGTCCTCAGAGGATAGAAGGAGTTTTTCTGTGGATAATATTTTCTTATATAATAAGGAAGAAATTATTTACAATTTGAAAAGGAGGAATTAACGATATGAAGATGACATTTCAGCCAAAGAAGAGATCTCATTCAAAGGTTCATGGTTTCAGAAAGAGAATGAGCACAGCTAACGGACGTAAGGTTCTTTCAGCTAGAAGAAGAAAAGGCAGAAAAGAATTATCTGCATAGTATAAGGATATGAGAAATATCAATACTTTAAAAAACTTCAGAGAGTTTGGCAGGGTATATGCCCACAAAGAATCGTTTGCCAATAAGTATTTAGTGATGTACATCCTACGTAACGACCGGGAGTACAGTAGAATCGGAATCTCTGTAAGTAAGAAGGTCGGTAACAGTGTAGTGAGACACATAATAACACGTCTCATAAGGGAAAGTTACAGATTGAATAAAGAAAAGATTAAAGAGGGTTACGATATTGTTGTCGTAGCTCGATTTGCGGCTAAGGGAAGGAGCTTTCAGGAAATTGAAAGTGCCTTTCTGCATCTAAGCCGAAAACTGCAGATATTAAATGATTAGTTTAATATGAAGTAATTAATATGAAGAAAATTTGCATTTCTTTAATAAAGTTTTACAGGAAATATATATCTCCGCTTAAGGGGCATTCAACATGTATCTTTTATCCTACATGTTCGGAATATGCTATACAGGCCTATGAGAAGTACGGTTTCTTTAAAGGCACACTCCTTACTGTATGGCGGGTTTTAAGATGCAATCCCTGGGGCAAGGGTGGATATGATCCTGTACCGTAAAGGAGTAATAGATGATTTTAACTAAAGCAACCGGAATTATAATGGGTCCGTTGTCCCGCCTCATGGGCTGGATATTCAACCTCATTTATAATCTGTTTTATGGTTTAAATATCTATTCTATTGGTTTCAGTATTATAGTATTTACATTTATAGTAAGATTACTGCTCTTTCCTATTAACCTTAAGACTACAAAGTCTTCAAAGATCCAGCAGTATCTTCAGCCTGAGTTCAATAAGATAACAAAGAAATATAAGGGTAAAAAAGATCAGGAATCCATGATGAAGCAGAACAAGGAAATGTCTGATCTTAGAAAGAAGTATGGTATTAAGACTTCCACAGGATGTCTTACAGCACTTATTCAGATGCCTATATTCTTCTCACTTTATAACGTTATCGCAAATGTACCGGCATACGTTGGCAAAGTACGTGTTATGTATGAGCCGATAGCAAATGCAATCTTCGGTGCAAATAATGGTTTTAATATCATTAACACATTTGTTGATAATAATAGAGCAAGTCTTGCGAGATTAACAACTAAGATCGCAGAGTTTTCTTCTACAACAGATGCAGCATCAGAGACTGGCAGAAGTATTATAAATGCTATAATCGACGTACTCGCAAAGTGTAGTGGAACACTTTTTGATCAGTTAAAGGAAGTTTTCTCAGCAAGTCCGGAAGTTATACAGGCAATTGAGTCTAATCAGGAAGCAATCGTAAGATCCAACGATTTCTTTGGAATCAATCTTACAGAAGCACCTGGATTCCATATGACCAGAGCTTTCATTATTCCGGTATTCTGTTTTATATGTCAGTATCTGTCTATGAAGGTTATGCCTATGCAGAAGACAGGTGATGAGCAGCAGGATCAGGCACAGGAGACCATGAGAAAGACTATGATCTTTATGCCTGTCATGTCATTTGTATTTACTGTATTTGCTCCTGCAGGTCTTGGTCTGTACTGGGCAATGAGTGCTCTTGTCGGAGTTCTTATCACAGTATTTACTAACATGTACTATGATCATGTTGATATGGAAAAGCTTGTTGAGCAGCAGATGGAAAAAGCTGAAAAAGAAAGAGAGAAGAAGGGCAATAAGAAGTCATTCATGGATAGAATGATGGAATCTGCTTATGGCCAGAGTGGTGAAGCAGAGCATGCTGACGGAATGAGCAAGTACAGCTCAACAAAGCTTAAGAATTATAGTTCTCCTTCTTCATATAATAATGAAAACCAGTCCTCAAGTGCAGAGGATAGAACAGATACAGGTAAGAAGTACAAGGCCGGAAGTATATCGGCCAGAGCTAATTCCGTAAGGGATTACAACAATAAAGGAGAATAAGTAGTGGAATTTCAGGAATTTACAGGGAAAACCATAGATGATGCTATCATCGAAGCAGCTACTTCTCTTGGAGTTGCTTCAACTGATCTCGAGACAGAGGTCGTATTTAAGGGAAGCATGGGATTTCTTGGAATAGGTGCTAAGCCTGCAGTAATTAAGGCTAGACCTAAGAAGGCTGATTCACTTGATGATATTCTTGGTGATACATCAGCTGCACGTTCTGAGAAACCTGCAAAAACAGCTCCTAAGGCAGAAACTGCTGCACCAAAGGCTGAGAAGCCTGCAAAGAAAGAAGTAGAGAAGCCTGCTAAGAAGGAAGCAAAGGAAGATGCTGAACCGGTAGTAATCGATGAGTCAATCATAGATGATACAAAGGAATATCTGAAGAAGCTCTTTAATGCTATGGAGCTTGAGGCAGATATTACAGTTGAGCTCGATAAAGATACAAGAACACTTAATATCGATGTTGAAGGACCAGAGATGGGAATCATCATTGGTAAGCGTGGTCAGACACTTGATTCACTTCAGTATCTCATCAATCTCTATGTTAACAAGAAGAGTAATACACATATCCGTGTAAAGCTTGATACAGAGAATTATCGTGAGAGACGTAAGGAAACACTTGAGACACTTGCTAAAAACATTGCATTCAAGGTTAAGAAGTCAAGAAGATCCTTTACTCTTGAGCCAATGAACCCATATGAGAGAAGAATCATTCATTCAACTCTTCAGGGTGAGAAGTATGTTGCAACTAAGTCAGAAGGTGAAGAGCCATATAGAAGAGTAGTTGTATACTATAAGAGAAACGGAAGATAGTCTTAGTATCGATAGTTAGATATAAGAATACACAAAAAAGCGCATCTCAGAGGACTTTATTGGACGGGTGAGATGCGCTATTTTTGTGTATTATTTACGCTGTGAAAAAATAAATTAATAAAA
>CACYQC010000144.1 GCA_902776395.1 uncultured Lachnospiraceae bacterium | reverse complement strand
AAGAAGGATGGGGCTGTAAAACAGGGTGTGATTTCTGCAGCAGTAATGCTCATTGCAGTGTTTTTAGTGGTTTTCTGGGTTGCGATAACTGCCCTTGCCCGATAACGAAACAATTTTGAAATATTTAAGGAATTTTAGTATAATATAGATATCTATGAAATGTATTTATATGGGGGTAACCGGATATCTAGGAGTGTCTTTACAGAAGAAATGGGGTGCTTCTATGGGGCAGGCTGTTAGACTTACATATTATGATAATTATATGCCGGTTGGGGATATAGTGACTATAGCAATCTGTATGATAATGATTGTTCTGGTCGCTACTTCGTATGTAAAAAAGACGAGGACCTTTTCAGTATTTATTAGTCTGATCATATGCATACTTATAGCTGCATTTGCAGATATGATACAGCATGACTGGTATACGTATGTTACAGATGGGAATTATACTGCAGTATATGTTTTCAGACTGATATATCATATAGCACTGTTTTCAGTACTTATCGGTTATGTAATATACATAATCGAACTGATGCGGCTTGAGCTGTACAGAAAAGTTCCGATTATGATCACGGCATCGATCCTTTATGTATTCATGGTGGTGTTGGATGTAATCTACTCTGTGTCAGGAAAAGGATTCACTATCAAGGCTGATGGATCATATAAGACCGGAGCCAATATATTCATGATCGGGTACGTGTGCTTTGTTTCCCTTTCTCTGTTTATCATGATCGCATATAGGTCAAAACTGTATAAACAGGTGCTCAGAGGATTTTATGGAACTATAATTATAGCATTTATGGTTCTCTGTATTCAGTCTAAGCATGGACAGAGTTCTTTCACAGTTACTACATTTCTGTTCCCGGTTATAGGAATGCTTTATCTTGTTCACTCTAATCCGTATGACATGGAACTGGGATCAGTCAGTGCAAGAGCTTTTGAGGACGTGATCAGATATAATTTCGATAAGAACCAGGACCTTGGTACCATGAGCCTGCTTCTGACAGATTATGACAATCCAAATGCAATACTTCCACCGGAGGTTTCAGAAGCTATAAGAAAGGTATCTGCAGATTATTTTACAGGTGCGGTTCTTTTCCAGATCAGTAAGGGACATGTTCTTCTTGCTGCAAAGAAGAGCCTTAATAAGGATTATGAAAACAAATTAGATAAGGTGCTTGAAGCATTTCATGAATATCATGACAGATTTAATCTTGACTATAAGATTATTGTCGGAGATAGTACACAGGAAATCGGAGTAAAGAATGAGTATCTGGATCTCATCAGAACTATCCAGAAACATATAGGTGTAAACACCATCCACAGGATATCTAAGGACGATGTGGAAAGATATAAGACGTATAAATATGTTCTTTCTGAACTGGCAGATATCGTGAGAGGCGGTAATCTGAGAGATCCAAGAGTGCTTGCTTATTGTCAGCCGGTATTAAATATTTCTACCGGTAAGTATGATACAGCAGAAGCTCTGATGAGATTAAAGCTTCAGGATACAGGAATGGTATTCCCTGATAAGTTTATTCCTCTGGCAGAGGAGTATGGATATATTCATTCACTTACCAAGATCATGCTTCAGAGAACCTGTGATGAGATAAGATACCTGGTAAAAGAGAATTATGATGTAAAGCGAATATCAGTTAACGTCTCGGTCCTGGAAATGCGAGACGATAACTTCATAGCAGATATTGAAAAGATCATCTCTGACAGTGGTATACCTAAAGAGAAGATCGCGATAGAGATTACTGAGTCTCAGAACGACGATGATTTCCAGATTACGAAGGACAAGGTTGACAGACTTAAGGATATGGGAATCAAGATATATCTTGATGACTTTGGAACGGGATACTCCAATATGGAACGTATCATGGAACTTCCTTTTGATATCATCAAGTTTGACAGGTCCCTGGTAATTGCCAGTAGCACTGATAACAGATCTGAGAAGATGGTAGGAAGTCTGGCAGAGATGTTTTCCGGTCTCGATTACTCAGTTCTTTTTGAAGGAGTAGAGACAGAGGAAGATGAGAAGAGATGTACATCTCAATCAGCATCCTATCTTCAGGGATATAAATATTCAAAACCTATACCTATAATGGATTTAAAAAATTTTTTCTCAAAGCTGGAACAGGAGGATAACAATGCCTGAAGGAAGCATACTGGAGTTAGTAAATAAAATATATAATTCAACAACAGTGCTTGATTTCGGTGCACTCTTCAGTGACGGAACCCCGCAGTTTGTATCGCCGGCAGAACCTGATCCGGGAGATACGGTTGTTATTAAGTTTAGAACAGCAAGGAATAATGTAGATGACGTATTCCTTGTGACAGGAACAGAAAAGCTTAAGATGCAGCATAACAGCTGCGACAAGATATTTGATTATTACACAATAGAGATACCTGAGCTTTCCGAAAGGCTCAGGTATCATTTTGAAGTACATTCGGGAAGACTGGTCGTATGTTATAACAGAGCAGGCTGCTGCCGTGAAGCAGCTGACGACTTTGAATTTACTATAGTTCCGGGATTCAAGACTCCGGACTGGGCGAAGGGAGCAGTCTTCTATCAGATATATGTTGATAGATTCTGTAATGGTGATAAGAGTAATGATGTACTCACAAATGAGTATTATTATATAGGTCAGAATGTTAGAAGAGTTGAGGATTGGGACAAGCTTCCGGACACTATGGACGTAGGTAATTTCTATGGTGGAGATCTTCAGGGCGTAATGGATAAGCTAGATTATCTGAAGGGGCTGGGAGTTGAGGCTATTTATCTGAATCCAATATTTGTGTCACCATCCAATCATAAGTATGACATTCAGGACTATGATTATATAGATCCACATTTTGGTCGAATCGTAAAGGATGAGGGCGAGCTTCTTCCGGAAGGTTCTTCGGATAATACTGAGGCGACTAAATATATAAGCCGTGTTACAAGTATAGAGAATCTTGAGGCGTCAAATCAGCTTTTTGCTGAACTAGTTGAGGAGGCTCACAGAAGAGGCATCAAGGTTATCCTTGATGGAGTTTTCAACCACTGTGGTTCTTTCAACAAGTGGCTGGATAAGGAATGTATCTATGACAAGAATCCTGACTATGAGAAGGGTGCTTATGTAGATGCAGACAGCCCATACAGATCTTTCTTCAAGTTCCAGAATGAAAATGACTGGCCATTCAATGGTTCGTACAATGGCTGGTGGGGACATGATACATTACCTAAGCTTAATTACGAGGAGTCAATGAAGCTCCACGATTACATACTGGAGATTGGTAGGAAATGGGTTTCTCCTCCATATAATGCAGATGGTTGGCGTCTCGATGTTGCTGCCGACCTCGGATATTCAGAGGAATATAATCACAGATTCTGGAAGGATTTCAGATCTGCAGTTAAGGATGCAAACCCGGATGCGATTATCCTTGCTGAGCACTATGGTAATCCAAAGTCTTGGCTAGAGGGGGATCAGTGGGATACCATTATGAACTACGGAGCATTTATGGAGCCTATCACATGGTTCCTTACTGGTGTTGAGAAGCACAGTGATGAGTTCCGTGGCGACTTCCTTGGAAATGCAGAATTCTTCAAGGGTTCTATAAGGAATTATATGTCTTACTTCATGTACAATTCCCTATATGTTTCCATGAACGAGCTTTCGAATCATGACCATTCTAGATTCCTGACAAGAACGAATCACAGAGTTGGTCGTATTCAGACGCTTGGTGCAGAGAATGCAAATGAAAATGTAAATAAAGATATATTTAGAATGGCAGTTGCATTTCAGATGACCTGGCCAGGTGCGCCGACTATCTACTATGGTGACGAGGCTGGTGTTTGTGGATGGACGGATCCTGACTCGAGAAGAACTTATCCTTGGGGACATGAAGATCATGACCTTATCAGATTCCATAAGGATATCATCAAGATTCATAATAGGTACAAATCCCTCAGAACAGGTTCTCTCAAGTTCCTGCATGGAGAGTACAGAATGCTCGCTTACGGAAGGTTTAACAAGAAGGAAGCGGTTGCAGTTATTATTAACAGTGACTTCGTTGATAAGGAAGTGAAGCTTCACGTTAGAGAGCTGGGAGTTCATAATAATAGAACTATGACAAGAGTAATGCTTACTGGCGAAGGCGGATATACTCTAAATGAGTATCCTGCAATGGTACAGAACAACGTGCTTACAGTTGTGGCACCTAAATGCTCTGCATCAATATTTGTATGCAAGCTGTAGGTTTTTAAGCTACTTATGTTTTATAATATTTTGCTGGAGTGTATATATAATAACAATGATAAACTATGGGTCATGCTATATGCATGACTCAGTTTTTATAAATAATTGAATTAGATAATATAATTAGTTAAAGAAATTAGACAAAGGAATATATTAATGGATTTTATATTACATTCAGAATACGCACCAACCGGTGATCAGCCGGAGGCAATACAGGCGCTGGTTAAGGGATTTAAAGAGGGTAAGAAGCATCAGACTCTTCTTGGCGTAACGGGTTCAGGTAAGACCTTTACTATGGCGAATGTTATTAAGGCTCTGGGCAAGAAGACTCTTATAATGTCCCACAACAAAACTCTGGCGGCGCAGCTATATGGTGAGATGAAGGCCTTCTTCCCTGAGAA
>CACYQC010000143.1 GCA_902776395.1 uncultured Lachnospiraceae bacterium | reverse complement strand
CCATATTCAACACTCTCTATTGAAGACTTCATTTTTCCACCAACTCCTTTTCCAGAGTTTGGTCCTACAGTCATACAAACTATTAGGTCTATCAAGAATGCAGCAACTAGTATGCCACATACTATTCTAGTTTTGGTCTTGCCAAGCTTTTCCAGTAAGCTTTTAATAGTAGGGCCCAGAAGATATACTCCTGCAAAGCCTCCTATCGCAAATGCTGTCAGACCTGCTAAACATATTCGTCCATTTAGATTAAAAGTAAACTTTTTGTAGTTCCAGTAAGAAGCATTCATCGTGAAGTCCAGTACTAGACTAGTAAAATATTCCAGCACTCCACAAAGTAGCATCGTGGATATAATAAGCTTCGGCTTACTTGACTTAAATCTATTAAGGAAAAATATGATGAAAACCCCACCGAAACCATATATAGGAATCCAAGGGCCATACATCATTCCTCGGTTTACAAACGCATGATCCTTAACTATATGCAGACTTACTTCCCATAGCCAGCCTATTAAACAGAAGACAAAGAACATCATTATAAAATCTGTAACTTTATATTCATCTGCAACATCAAAATTAGTGATATGAATCATTATATCCTGCATCTTATATTCAGGATCAGCTATGCTTTCTGTCTCTGGTAATTCCTTCCTTGAGGCTACATATGATGGACCATCAAATACAGGCTCTATAAATGCCTTTCTATCAATATCAGTTCTTTGTCTAAGCTTAAAATAGAATTCTGCTTTTAACTGAAAATATATTGGTTCAGAAATAAGAGTACCTACAAAAGGAATAAATCCAATAAGATAAATAGGAATACTAGCCAAATATGTTACAAACATTTTCCATTTATAACCTTTGGTCATCTCAGCCGATATTTTCTTAGCTTCCTTCCATTTAAGTTTTGGATTTTCTGCTAGTAGAAAGCTTACCATACTGTACTGGAAAAACTTTATAATTCCACCGACTATAGTAAATCCCCACAGAACTAATACAACCAAATATTGAAAATAAACCCAAAAAATATGCCAAAAATTATGATCGCCAAATGGTGCAAATATCCTTCTGATCTTTGCAACTTTTTGAAAACGGTTCTCCAATATAAATCTGCTAATACCAACTTCAAAAACACCTGTGATAACAAACCCAATAAAGGAAACAAGAACCATGGTTATGATCAGAAAGCCTACAACCTCTCCTGCATTTCTTTTCACATAATCCTCATTCATAAAGATAAACTGTACAAAGAAAGCTGAGTTATTAGACAACTTATTTATCATGTCATCAGTAAAACTATATGACTCTGAGTTTAATTTCTCGCCAATTACAGTTTCCCTCATATAGTCTTTCAACACATTTATATTTTCTGTATTATCGGTAGATAAAAAACTGGTGAGTCCCAACGCCTTATCAATCTTTTCCATCGCTGCTGTCTGACCATTATCTAAACTACCCAAGAATGTAAATATAAATACAACTGCTACAACAGTTATCCATGCTTTGAATCCTTTCTTGAAAATAGTATCGCACGAAGCTTTAATTAGTTCTTTGTGTTTCCATTCCATTATAGAATCCCTCTTTCATAAATAGTTTTATTTACTACCATATATATCCTATTACTTTTTCTATAACTAATCAAACTAAAAAAGTCCCTAAATAGGGACTTTAATAAATTACAAAAGCGCTATGATACAACATTAATCTTATTAAGTCTTATTTGTCTTCGATGATAATCATAGGATCTATGAGAGTTCCATTCTCATCGGTTAACTCTATATGAACGTGAGGACCTGTTGAATTACCTGTTGACCCAACCTTACCAACCTCTTCATCAGCGTTAACCTTATCGCCTTTAGATACATTTGGCTCATCCTTAAGATGTGAGTACTTTACTGTACAACCCTTTTCATTCTTAATTATAATGTAATAGCCTTCTTCTTCATTTGAGCCGACTTCTTCTACTGTTCCATCATATACACTTACGATGGCAGTTCCTTCCTCTGCAGCAATATCCACACTTTGATGATCTTCACTAAACTGTCGTGTGATGGTTCCACTTCCTATAACAGGAAAACATTCTACTACATTTTCTGAACTATTGGTCTCTGTGGTGGTTTCTTCTGTGGTTGCCTCTTCGATCTCTTCTGCAGTCTCTTCCGATGCCTGAACTTCTGCTACGTCTCCCGAATTATTCTTTATTTTCTTTGGATATGTCAGGAAGCATATCGCAAGAACTGCGCATATAGCTACTGCTACTGCGATAATAATCTTCTTACCTTTTTTCATAGTTAGTACGTTTTTAATCCTTTCATTTATACCAACCTCGCCAAATGCCACTGGGCATGCCGATATGTATTTTTTCGGAATGCTGAGATTCAGCAACGCCTGCGAATAGTCCTTCTTCTTATCATAACCGATTTTCTTTATTACCTTCTCATCGCATGCAAGCTCGATGTCTCTGCAAAGCAGTATATAAGCAAGCCAAACTAATGGATTAAACCAATAAACTGCTGCGATGATAAATCCTAATGGTTTTACCAGATGGTCACGCCTTGAAATATGAGCCTTCTCGTGACTGATTGACATATAGAGTTCATTTAAGCTTAGTCTATATGGAACATAAATCCTTGGTCTTATAACTCCAAGTATAAATGCTGTACCTGCTCTCTCTGACTGATAGATGTTATCTCTCAGCAACACTGCATCATCTACAAGTCGTCTAAGCCTAATGTATGAAACTAATGCATAGATCAGCATTGCAAAAACTCCGACTAGCCATACGATTGATAGAACATACATTACGTCGATGTTGTTTGTTTCTGCAGTATTTTCTGTGGCTACGCTGTTATTTATTTCTGTAGTGCTTGTTTCATCCAAACTGTTAATCTGTTCCACGCTGTATTCTGTATCTGTAATTTTATTTACATTATCATTTGAAGAAACTGTTACATACTCCTTCGCCGGAAGCAGGCTAAGTGGGCTTTCAATAGCAAATGGCACCGCAAGTCTAATTGCGACTAACAGCCACATCAGACATCTTACGAACTTCGGCATCCTCCTGAATATTAGGCGCACTAATGTACATACTATGATCAGTATGCCTGCCGAAATGCTGATATTAAGTATTCCCGTAAAAAGTTCCTTCATCAATATAACTCCACTAACAAATAGTTTTAACAGACTCGCCCATATTACTCTTTGAACTCGTCAATCATTTTCTGTATCTCGTCAATCTCACTCTTAGATAGCTTCCTGCCTCTGGTGAAAGCTGCAAGAAACTGAGGTACATTTCCCTCAAATGTCCTCTCTACAACTTCATCAACCTCTGCGGCCTGAACCTCTTCCTTAGTAACGAGAGATGTTATAACGGCATTTTCGCTCTTTATTACGCCTCTCTCTGTGAGTCGCTTGATAACAGTATAGGTAGTAGCCTTCTTCCAGCCGAGTTTCGCCTCGCATAACTTTGCAAGCTCCGTACTCTTGATGGGTTCGTTCTCCCATAGAATCAGGCAAAACCTATATTCACTTTCAAAAACCTTAGGTGTGTTCATGATATACCTCATTTGCTTCAAAACATAAAAAGTCTAACGCGTTCGACCTTCGTTAATTCGAAGTCTAACACGTTAGACCAAACTTGTCAATCTTTTATAATATTTTCTGAAATTATCCCCTAACTAACTCATCCCACTCTTTCTCTTTAAAACCTGTAAGAACTCTATCTTTCGTTATTAGAAGTGGTCTCTTCACCAGCATTCCATCAGAAGCTAACAATTTAAACTGTTCATCTTCACTCATATCCGGAAGCTTCTTTGATAGCTCCAACTCCCTATAAAGCATACCACTTGTATTAAAGAATCTCTTCAGTGGTAGTCCGCTCTTTTTATGAAGACTTCTTAGAGTCTTCTCATCAGGATGTTCCTCCTTTATATCAATAAGCTGATATTTAACCCCCTTATCATCCAGCCATTTTAAAGCCTTCTTACATGTTGAACACTTTGAATAACAATATACTTTAATCATTTCTTATCTCTCTTTCTATTAATTAGTAAAACTAGAACAATTCTTTTATTTTTCCTATGATAGTTATATCTGCCGGAAGCCAATCAACGGAATCAAGTGTTTCCTTAGTCAGCCACTTTGCGGCTTCATGTTCCTTTAGAACCAAATCCCCTTCCACTATGCTACACAAGAAGCAATCCATAGAAAGATGGAATGTTGGATAATCGTATTCGATAGTATCAACATACTTCTCGACTTTGATTAATGTATCTAGTTCTTCTTTTATTTCCCTGACTATTGCCTCTTCAGGCGTCTCGCCTTCCTCAATCTTTCCGCCTGGAAACTCCCATCCATCTTTTAAGTCTCCGTATCCACGCTGAGTTGCAAAAATCAACTTTTGTGATCCATTATTTTCCTCGTCATTCTTTTCAGCCATTATGATAGCCCCAACAACACGAACAGCCTTGAGGTAACTTCCGTCTTCTCGCATCCAAATGTATTTGCCCTCTTTTATTTCCTGTTCAGCAATCCATTTTTCAGTAACCTCAAGTTTGTTACCATCTTCAAAAACGAGAACAGCATGAGGACCATCGCTATGCTCTTCACAACCAAAATCTGCTTCTCTTATATCATTAATCTTGTGTAAACTCATCTTCTGCCTCCATGTATTAATTAAACTATTC
>CACYQC010000142.1 GCA_902776395.1 uncultured Lachnospiraceae bacterium | reverse complement strand
CTCCACCCCGCCGAGGCTCTCTGCGAGAGTTACGAGCTTAAGGGACTTGAAGAACTTTTTGTAGTCATACTCCTTCTTAAGAGTAAAGGAGATCATTGCCTCTATTCCAGGTGCGGTTTCTATGAAGCAGTTCCACAATCCTTCCAATCCACAGTCTCATTACGAGACAACAGGACCTGAGATATATAGACAGCTTGACGGTCAGATAGATTACCTGGTTGCCGGCGCAGGAAGCGGTGGTACATTTTCAGGAGTTGTAAAGTATCTCAAGGAACAGAACTCCAATATCCAGGGAGTGCTTGCGGATCCAATTGGTTCCATCATCGGTGGTGGCGAACACGCGGACTACGATATCGAGGGAATCGGAAATGACTTCATCGCCGACACTATGGATGTAACTCTAATCGACAAGGTTATCAAGATAACCGATGAGAATGCATTTACTACTTCTAGACTTCTTGCTGCAAAGGAAGGAATCCTTGCAGGTTCTTCTTCGGGAGCGGCCCTCTATGCAGCTCTTAAGCTTGCAGAAGAAGTGGACGAAGGAAATATTGTCGCAATCCTTCCGGACCGCGGAGATAGATATATCAGTAAGGGACTTTTTTAATGAGTTTTCCTCTTTTTAGTCGTTTGAACTTGTGTTACAATAGAAAGAGTTTAAAACTATAAGAAGAGGAGAGGTTATTATGGCGAAAGTACTTGTGGGAAAAAGAGAAATCGACAGCGATGTCATACTAATTGGTGGCACTGCTGTAGCAGGGGCTGGACTTATAGGATACGGTATATTCAGCCTGATATCTGCCCGTAAAATGAAGAAGAAGGCGCAGGAGTCTGTAGACGACGAAGAGGAATATGAGAAGTTCAAATTACTGAAAGAACATAAAGCTCGTAAGAAGAGAAAGAGAAAGATTAGAAGGGGTATACTTGGAATAGTTATTGGAACTATTTCACTTGGAATAGCAACAGTTTTACTTACACCGCTCAAGATAGTGATCGATGCTAAGACCGGCGAGCTTGGAGAAAAGCTTGGGGATATCAAGGTTCTTGGAGAGAATAAGATTGCAGACGTAAGAATCTATGGAGAGGATAAGATCGCTAAAGCAAGAAACTTCGGAGAGAACAAGCTTGCAGATGCTAGAAGCTTCGGTGAAGACAAGATCGAGGACATAAGGAACCTCAAGGAAAAGATCGATGATATCAAGGGTTTTGTAGATAAGATCGAAAAAATAAAAGCCGTTGGCGAGAAGGTAAAAGAGAGACTGTAAGCTATGTTAACGAAAGTTGTTCGTACTGAGATAAGACGCGAAGCGTGGAAGAATCTCAAGAGAAAATATTATTTAAATATACTGATAACATTTATTGTTTCAATAATAATCGCAGGTGGTTATCAGTTTGCTACTCAGAGTAATGGATCTGAAATAGATATCAAGGGACCGAGCGACATCACTGATAATACACTTACTACAACTGCAAATGTGCTGAAGTCAGAGGACTATTTCCTGATAAATGGATTCGGTGGTAAGTCCACCAATAGTTCCAATGCGATGATCGTTCAGCAGTTTGTTAGAAACGTATTCGGAATAAAGGACGTACCTAATCCTGATGAGGTGTCATACACCTCTAAGGATTATTATGGAGGCGTGGCCTCTATATTTGTCAATGAGATGACAGGTAGCCAGTCCTTTATTTTTGGTATAGTCAACGGTCTGAACCAATTGATTTTCAAGGGCAAGATCGCGAACTCTATTATCATTTTTATCTTTTCAATCATATCAATATTCATTTTCGTATTTGTGAAAAATGTAATCGTGGTAGGTAACAACAGGTACTTCCTGGAACAGAGAAGATACCACGAGACAGGTCCTGGAGAATTACTATTCCCATATAAGAATAAAAGACTGAAGAACATTTCTCTGGTTATGTTTCTTAAATATATCTTCCAGCTTCTATGGAACCTCACTATCGTGGGCGGAATCATAAAGCATTATGAATATCTGCTCATTCCTTATATCATAGCTGAGAATCCACAGACTAACTGGAAGGATGCTTTTAAGATATCTAAGCAGCTGATGATGGGCGAGAAGTGGAGGACATTCGTGCTCGATGTGTCCCTCTTCCCATTGACTATCCTTTCATCCGTGACCTATAATCTATCCTCACTTTTCTTCTCAGATGCATATGTTCAGTGTGTTAAGGCTGAACTCTATATGAGAATAAGAAATGCAAAACATGAGCAGCTTGCGCTGGGCCTCCGTAAATGGCTAAATGACGACATGCTTGCAATAGAACATATCGAAGAGAGAGAACACCCATCTGGAGAAGAGGTGCTTGATATTCCTCAGCTTCACATCAGAAGCATCGCTGAGGACTATAACAGAAAATATTCCTTCGTTTCACTAGTAGAGCTTTTCTTCACCTACTCCCTCGTGGGCTGGCTGTGGGAAGTATTCTACTACATTGTATCAACAGGTATGGTGGTTAACCGCGGAACTATGCATGGACCATGGCTTCCTATCTACGGTTGCGGCGGAATCCTGATCATACTTCTGCTGAAGCCACTTAGAGATAAACCGGTTTGGCTCTTCATAGGTGCAACTACAGTCTGCGGCGTAGTCGAATATACTACCGCGTGGGCGCTCGAGACCTTCCTCCACAAGAAGTGGTGGGACTATACAGGATACTTCCTGAATATCCACGGCAGAGTCTGCTTCGAAGGACTTCTGGTCTTCGGAATGGCGGGAATGGCATTTACCTATGTATTCTCTCCAATGCTGGATGACCTATATCAGAAGATGGGAATGAAGAGTAGGAAGATACTATGTGCAGTTCTTATTATTCTATTCCTTGCCGACCTCGTGTGGTCCGTTATTTCACCAAATACTGGAGCGGGCATTACGATGTAACACGTAGTTTTCATTACTAGCTTTTCTAAAAAAAATTATTGTGATATGATACTCATTGCTGACCATTCGGGGAGTTTTCAGAGAATGGTTTTCGACAAAATGTTGGAGGAATTACGAAATGAAAAATAAACCATATCCGTTTTATGAGCCACCTATAATGAATGATCTGAAGCACTTATTAAATAGACAGGCGGCTGAGCATCCAGATGAAACAGCATTTGTATATCCATGTGAAACAGGTGAGATGAAGAAGTCTTATCTGGATTTCCAGGAAGATGTAAATGCACTTGGTGCTTGGATGTATCACAAGAAGATTAAGGATAAGCATGTCGCTATAATTGGTGAGAATTCTTACGAGTGGCTGGTTGCTTACTTCGCAACAGTTCTCGGTGGAAATGTAGCAGTAGCTATAGATAAGAACCTTCCAGAAGAGGAAGTTGTAGATCTCGCAAAAATGGGAGATGTAGAGGTTGCCTTTGCAACAAATACATATTTTGAGAAGATTAATAAGAAGGCTGCTAAGAAATGCTATAACCTCAAGGAATGTGATGATTATATGTCAGAGGGTAGACAGTTCCTCAAGGATGGAGAGACTGACTTCCTGAACTATGAGATAATTCCAGAGAAGACAGCAACTATTCTTTTCACATCAGGTACTTCAGGAGTTAGCAAGGGTGTTGAGCTTACAAACCACAACATCGCTTATGAAATAGTTCATACAAGTATGCTTTTCGAGCCAAAGGGTGGCGTGCTCGCAGTACTTCCATTCCATCATGCCTTTGGTCTGGTGGTTGGAATCCTCATGGTTGTAAACTACGGAAAGCCTATCTATATCAATAAGAGTCTTAAGTATGTTAAGAAGGAAATGGCTGAGTTCGGTCCTCAGACAATGTTCCTTGTTCCAATGTTTGTGGAGTTTTTCCATAAGCAGATATGGGCTGAGATCGCTAAGAGAGGCGCTACTCAGGCCTTTAAGGGTCTCATGAAGTCTACAGACCTCCTCCTCAAGACAGGCGTAGATGTAAGAAAGAAGACCTATGGTTCCATCCAGAAGGTATTCGGTGGAAATCTTGAATATATCATCTGCGGTGGTGCTGCACTTGATCCAATGTATGTAAAGGAATTCCGTACATGGGGTATCGAGATACTAAATGGTTACGGTGCTACAGAGTGCTCACCTGTTACTGCAGTTAACAGACCACATTTCCGCAAGGACGGAAGCGTTGGACATCTTGTACCAGGACTTGAGGCTAAGGCAACAGAGGATGGCGAGCTTTGCTTCAAGGGTGAGATAGTCATGAAGGGCTATTACAAGAATGAAGAAGCTACAGCTGAAGCGCTTCAGGATGGCTGGTATCATACTGGTGACCTGGGATATGTAGATGAGGACAACTTCATCTTCCTTACAGGTAGAAAGAAGAACCTGATCATTCTTAGCAACGGTGAGAACATCTCTCCAGAGGAACTCGAGCAGAACATCCTTCGTGATAATGCGGTTGAAGAGGTTCTCGTATATGATGAGAATGGTAAGATCGTAGCTGAGATCTATCCTTCAGAGGATCATAGAGATGATGTGCAGTATTTCGAGAAGCTGAAGAACAAGGTCAACAAGGGAAGACCTATGTATAAGCAGATAGCTACTATTAAGCTTCGTAATGAGGAATTCATTAAGAATGCTACTATGAAGATAGTTAGATACAAGAATATACCTGGTGCTGCACCTGCAAATAACTCAGATAAATAAATAGTTTCTACAGGGAGAGGTTAGCCTCTCCCTTTTATATTATATAT
>CACYQC010000141.1 GCA_902776395.1 uncultured Lachnospiraceae bacterium | reverse complement strand
TCATCCTTTGGAACCTGGTACATGATATCCAGTAAGAGATCTTCGATTATTGATCTAAGTGCTCTGGCTCCGGTTTTTCTCTCGGCAGCAATTCGTGCTATTTCCTCGAAGGCTTCGTCCTCAAACTGAAGATCAACCTCATCCATTCTGAATAACTTCTGGTACTGCTTGATGATAGAGTTGCGAGGCTCCTTTAAGATACGTATATACATATCGTCATCTAGATTATTAAGTGTAAATATAACTGGAAGACGACCAATGAATTCTGGAATCATTCCAAAAGCTCTTAGATCCTCAGTTGTTACCTTGGATAGAAGAGCAGGGTCATTTTCAAGCTCATCTCTCAGGCTTGCACCGAATCCAATTGAGGACTGTGCGGCGATACGTGTCTTTATTATTTCTTCAAGATCTGGAAATGCTCCGCCACAGATGAAGAGAATGCCATTTGTATTCATCATAGTTGTAGGGGTCATTGCATTTTTGCTGCCAGCCCCGATAGGTACTTCAACCTCTGATCCTTCAAGGATTTTTAGAAGCCCCTGCTGAACGGCTTCGCCACTTACGTCTCTAGATCTTGTTTCCTGTTTCTTGGCGAGCTTATCAATCTCATCGATGAAGACTATTCCATGCTCGGCTCTTTCTACATCATTATCAGCAGCGGCGAGTAGCTTCGAGAGAACGCTCTCTACATCGTCACCGATATATCCTGCCTCTGTAAGAGAAGTAGCATCAGTAATTGCGAGTGGAACATCCAGTATCTTTGCTATAGTTTTGACCATATAGGTTTTACCAGAACCTGTTGGTCCAATCATGAGCATATTTGATTTCTCTATTTCAACTTGATCCAGGAAAGCCTCTGGATTTTCTTCGTAGGAGAGGGATGCAAGCTCCTTAGCGGATAGTTTCTTCTTAGGATTCTTCTCGAGCTCACGTTGAGCAGCTTCCTCACTAAGAACTCTCTTATAGTGATTATATACAGCAACAGACATAACCTTCTTAGCATATTCCTGGCCGACAACATCACGGTCAAGAAGCTTCTTGATCTGATGAGGTGCAGGGATATCGTCGAGGGTAAGTTCATGTACTTCCTCAAAGTCTTCCTCGCCTTCAGCAGCTGCAGCTTTCTCAGCACTTTTACGTTTCTTAACCTTTTGAGAATTAGGTATATCCATGTTCGGAGTGAACATATTCATGTTGTTGAAACCTGGCATATTCTGAAGGTCCATTATAGGGCTGCTACTGATCTGATCTAGTGTCTTCTGCAAGCAATCTGGACATATGTAAACATTTGCGGCGAAGTTGATAAGCTTACCGGTGTCGGACTCAGGTCTGCGGCACATATAGCAGTACTTTTCATATTCGTCATTATTATTATTACTCAAAACTATTTCCTCCATATTTCAGTAAAATCAACGATAGATATTTGAGTTATAATTATATCAAACATGGATATGTTTGCAAAGTTTAATTGAATATAAAGTCGTCCTAGGAATAGGATGCATCAGAGGGATAATAAATGAAAAAAATTATAGCTCATAGAGGCGCATCTGGTATTGTAGATGTCGAGAATACACTTGAGTCTTTTGAGAAGGCCATAGAGGTTGGATCAGATATGGTTGAATTTGATGTCAGAAAGACTAAGGACAATATCCTGGTAGTTTATCATGACAAGAATTTCGCTGATCAGCCTGTTTCATGGTATACCTATGAAGAGATGGAAGCTGTTGCGAAGAAACAGGGCTTTCATATTCCACTTCTAGTAGAGGTTTTGGAACTCTGCAACAATAGAATATATATGGACATTGAGCTTAAGGAAACGGGTTATGAATCTAGACTTGTAAGACTCCTTAAGAAGAATGCTTCCTATGATAATTATTCAGTCAAGTCCTTCAAGGATTCCGTATCCTACAAGATTAAGGAATTCGATCCAAATATTCGTACTGGACTTCTAGTTGGATATAAGAAGGCAAATCTAAAAAGAAGAATAAATGAGCTCTTTCCGGAGAGAAGACTTAAGGCCTGCAAGGCTGACTTCATAAGTCCAAATTCGAGGTTGCTTAGATTCGGATTTCTTAGTAGAATGAAAAGACGCGGTATACCTGTTTATGTGTGGACCGTGAATGATAAGAAAGAAATTAGAAAACTTTTTAAGAAGGATATATCAGGAATAATTACTGATAGACCTGATATCGCTCTAAAGGTGAGAAATGAAGAATAGAATAGTCGCTTATTTAAAATATATCGATGAAATGCTCGACGAGAGTAGCGAGATGAATAAGGGCGTGGAAAGAGATTGGGATAAAGAGATAGAGAGACATCTCACCCAGATAAGATTCTTTGCTCATGAGAGACTGGTTCATCTCATAGTATTCTGCCTAGTAGCAATATGTACTGTGATGAGTATTCTTGCATTTGTAATAAAGGGAGAACTTATGATACTTCCACTTATAGTTCTCTTATTTGTACTACTTGTACCTTATTGCATGCATTACTACTTGCTTGAGAATAGTGTTCAGAAAATGTATGACCAGTACGATGCCATGATTAATAAGCGTGATAAATATTTTAGTATGAAGAAATAAAGAGGAAAAAATGAAACCATTTAGAAGATTTAAACTACCCCAACTTCTTCTAATTGTTGCAGTTGCAGCCTTTCTTATTCTTCCAACTGTTGTGACATTTTCTCTTATGAAGAGAAATGATGCGGCAAATAGTAAGATGGATGAGGTTGCTAGAAAACTTGCTGCTGAGTCTAACATTAGGACAGTAGAGACAACTGAAACTGACAATGAGAATATAATGGGACAGGATAATAGAAGACTTGAGAAGGATACTACAGCTCAGAATCCGCTGACTCTTGGAGTTGCAGAGGCTACAGCTGGAGATGCTGAATTAAGTGAGACAGCCGGAGATGCTTCGATAGAAGATGAAGAGGATAAAACAGCTGTAGAGCCAAATGGTAAGAAGGTTTATCTGACATTTGATGATGGTCCTTCGGAGAATACAAATGAGATACTTGATATCTTAGCGGAGTATGATGTTAAAGCAACATTTTTCGTGGTTGCTGACAGCTATAAATATATGGATCAGCTGACACGTATAGCAGCGGAAGGTCATACTATAGGTCTTCACTCTGCAAGTCATGTATATAATAGACTATATGCGGATATGGATTCCTATATAAGGGATGTCGAAGGTGTACATGATACAGTTGAGAGAATAACGGGAGTTGATTCAAAGTATTACAGATTCCCTGGTGGAAGTTCAAATAGCGTATCAAACGTTTCGATAGATGATTGTATCAGTTATCTTCACGAAAATGGATACGAATACTATGACTGGAATGCACTTAGTAGAGATGCTGAGTATACAGGCTTCTCACCGGAAGAGCTTAATGGTAATATTATGTCAGGTGTTAGAAATAACGAGGGAGACTCAATAGTACTTATGCATGATCTGGATGACCATCATAATACAGTTGAAGCACTTCCAGCACTTATAGAAACACTTAAGGCAGAGGGATATACCCTATGTCCAATAGATGATAGTACTAGTCCAGTGCAGCATTACGTGCCGGGCGAATAAATATAGATAAATGGGGACGTTTCTTATTTACTCACAAACCTTAATTAGTGAGCTTCTAAAAAACGTCCCCTTTGTGCCACTTAGGAAGTGGGAAAGAGAAGGTCAGATGAACTATATTGAGGCAAGAAATTATATTCAGGAAAAGGAAAAGCTAGGAAGCGTAATGGGGCTAGAGTCTATTCGTGAGCTTTTAAAACGAATGGGGAATCCTGAGAAGAATACACCGGCAGTTCATATTGCGGGAACAAATGGTAAGGGAAGTATCATGGCATATGTGGAGGAGACATTTGTCAAGACAGGAATGACTGTCGGAAGGTATATCTCCCCTACAATATATGACTACCGTGAAAGATGGAGAAAGAATAAGGAGTGGGCCAGTGAAGAGGATGTGGCGAGAGCTATTACTGCAGTATCAAAACGCGTAGATGCTATGATTGCAGATGGTCTTCCAAGCCCTACGGCTTTTGAGATAGAAACAGCAGCGGCCTTCTGGCTATTTGATGATTGGAAATGCGATATCATGCTGATCGAATGCGGCATGGGAGGCAGGATGGATGCGACAAATGTTCTAGAAGGCGACGTACTAAATGTTCTTGCTCCTATTAGTCTGGACCATATGTCTATCCTTGGAAAAACTCTTAAGGAAATAACTAGAGAGAAGCTAGGAATTGTTCGTGATAAGACTGTTCTAGTTACAGCACCTCAGGCAGATGAGGTAATGACCGAGATAATGAAATATGCGGTTGAGCATAAGGTTAAGCTTATTCAGGCAGATACAGAAGAACTGGTTATAAATGAAGAAAGCTATCATAGCGCCTCTTTTACTTATAAGGGTGAGGACTATGATATATCCATGGGTGGAAAGTATCAGATAGAAAATGCCATAACCGCGATAGAGGTCCTTAAGTACTTTAAGGATGTCTGTGAGGATTTCATATATATGGGGCTTCTGACAACGGTTTGGTCATAATGAGAAGGCATGGACTAGCTTAAGAGCAAGTCTAGAGAAATATTTTACAAATGAGAAATTCATCTTTATAATGGGAGTGTTTAGGGATAAAGAGTATCCGAAGATGATAGATACACTTTCACCGCTTATAGAAAAGGTTTATACAGTGGCCTCTGATAATCCTAGATCTATTCCTGCTGAGGAGCTTGCATCTATCTTTGAAGAGTCGGGCGTTAAGTCAGCTCCGGCAGATTCGGTGGAAGGCGCTATTGAGGCAGCGTTGGAAGAGGCGAAAGCAAACAAGACGGGAGAATCATCCGGGAAAGCTTCTAGGATAGTTATCTGCGGAACACTTTCTATCACAGGAGACGCCCTAAGATATTTTAAAGAATAAATTACGTAAAA
>CACYQC010000140.1 GCA_902776395.1 uncultured Lachnospiraceae bacterium | reverse complement strand
TATATAATTATTGTTCCTATTTTAGGGATATTTCTTAAGAAAAAGACCTCCTGGGTTATATGGATATCTGTAATGCTGGCTTTGGTTGGACTTTATTTCTTATGTATAGGTAGAGGTAACAGCTACATATTTGAAATATCAGATATTCAGCTGCTTATTTGTTCTATTGTATTCTCATTTCATATACTCTATGTAGATAATGCGAATGAAAGAAATGTTGATGGAGTTGTTATGTCCTGTACTCAGTTTTTTGTCGCATCTATAGCTAGTATGTTCTTTGTTTATCCAATGGATGCAATGCATTATCATATGGCTCCGACTCTGGACCTTATATCTCAGGCGGCTCCAGCCTTATGTTATTCTGGAATTATGGCCTGTGGTGTAGCATATACATTACAAATAGTTGGACAAAAGGATGTTAATCCTACAATAGCGTCGCTTATACTAAGCCTGGAATCCGTAATTTCAGCCATATCCGGCTTCCTAATTTTAGGACAGAAATTATCTACCGATGAAGTAATCGGTTGTGTTATAATGTTTGTGGCCATCATCTTGGCCGAAGTATCCCCAAAGAGTAACAAATGAGACCGGTGACAACATTTGTGTACTCTAAGTGAAAGGAAATAAAATGTCGCACTTAGATCAATCTAAAATCAGAAATTTTTGCATAATTGCTCATATAGATCACGGTAAGTCAACGCTAGCAGATCGAATTATTGAGATGACCGGAACACTAACTGAACGTGAGATGCAGGAGCAGGTGCTTGATAATATGGATATAGAGCGTGAGAGAGGTATTACTATCAAATCTCAGGCGGTTCGTATCATTTATAAAGCCAAGGATGGCGAAGAATATATATTAAATCTTATTGATACTCCAGGACATGTAGACTTTAATTACGAGGTATCAAGAGCGCTTGCTGCTTGTGAGGGGGCTGTTCTTGTTGTAGATGCCGATCAAGGTGTTGAGGCTCAGACACTTGCAAATGTTTACATGGCTATAGATCATAATCTTGAAGTTTTCCCTGTTATTAATAAAATAGACCTTCCATCCGCTGATCCAGATAGAGTTGTTACTGAGATAGAGGATGTAATTGGAATAATAGCTGAAGATGCACCACGAATCTCTGCTAAGAGCGGTTTAAATATTGAATCAGTTCTTGAAGCGATTGTTGAAAAGGTTCCTGCGCCTACAGGAGACAATAATAAACCATTTAAGGCACTGATTTTTGATAGTCTGTATGATTCCTATAAAGGTGTAATTATATTCTGCCGTGTATTTGATGGCTTTGTTAAGAAAGGCTCTCGTATACATATGATGGAGACGGGTGCCGAAGCAGATGTAGTAGAGGTAGGTATCTTTGGTGCTGGTCAATTCATACCACAGGACGAAATAAGTGCAGGTATGGTTGGCTATATAACAGCATCTCTTAAAAATGTACGTGATACTGAAGTGGGTGACACGGTTACTGATGCAAATAACATGTGCGACGAAGCTCTCCCTGGTTACAAGAAGGCTCGTCCAATGGTTTATTGTGGTATATATCCAGAAGATGGTGCTAAATACCAAGAACTTAAGGATGCACTTGAGAAATTACAGTTAAATGATGCTTCGCTTTCCTATGAACCGGAGACAAGTATAGCTCTTGGATTTGGTTTCAGATGTGGATTCCTTGGACTTCTGCATCTTGAAGTTATACAGGAAAGGCTTCAAAGAGAATATAACCTTGATATTATTACAACAGCACCTTCTGTTGTATATAAAGTACATAAGACAGATGGAGAGGTTATTGAGCTTACAAATCCATCAAACCTTCCAGATCCTTCAGAAATAGAATATATGGAAGAGCCTATGGTGGATGCTGAGATAATGACTTCTTCAGACTATACAGGCGCAATAATGAATCTTTGTCAGGAAAGACGTGGAATATATAAAAGTATGGAGTATCTTGAAGAAACAAGAGTTCTTCTAAAATATGAAATGCCATTAAATGAGATTATTTACGATTTCTTTGATGCATTAAAATCAAGATCACGTGGATATGCCTCCTTTGATTATGAACTTAAAGGATATAGTAGATCTTCACTTGTTAAGCTTGATATTCTTATAAATCGTGAAGGAATAGATGCATTATCCTTTATTGTATTCAAGGATTCTGCCTATGAAAGAGGTAGAAAGATGTGCGAGAAGCTCAAGAAGGAGATTCCAAGACACCTCTTTGAGATTCCTATTCAGGCTGCAATCGGAAGCAAAGTTATAGCTCGTGAAACTATCAAGGCACTTCGCAAAGACGTACTTGCTAAATGTTACGGTGGTGATATTACACGTAAGAAGAAGCTTCTAGAGAAACAGAAGGAAGGAAAGAAGAGAATGAGACAGGTAGGTTCTGTTGATGTACCTCAGCAGGCATTTATGGCTGTCCTCAAACTCGATGATGATGAGTAAATAAGAACCGTCCCTATATACTCATTTATTAAATGTAACTACAGGAGTTTAGTTTATGAAAAAACCGCTAAGTATTTATGTTCATATACCATTCTGCAAGCATAAATGTATGTATTGCGATTTTTTATCCTTTGATAATGAAACAAATTCCAAAAAGATTCAGTATGTAAATGCTCTTATGAGTGAGATACGTATGTATAAACCTTATGCTGATAGATATAGTGTTAAGACCATATATATTGGCGGTGGTACACCTACAACACTTGATGAAGCACTTATAAGTAATATACTGAAGACAATCAATCATATATTTAATGTAGACAGATTTGCCGAGATAACAATTGAAGCTAATCCTGGAACAATTAAATATATGGATCTTTTAGCGTATAGAGAACTCGGAATAAATAGATTATCAATCGGTCTTCAATCTGCAGATGATGATATGCTAAGACTTTTAGGTCGAATTCATAATTATGAAGAATTTGAAAATGGATTTGATGCAGCTAGAAGAGCAGGTTTTAAAAATATCAGCGTAGATGTGATGAGTGGGCTGCCAGGTCAGGATATGCATACTTTAGTTGATACACTTACAAGGGTTACAGAGCTAGGTCCAGAACATATATCTGTTTATTCCCTTCAAGTCGAAGAAGGAACTATGCTTAGTCAACGTCCTGATATTCTTGACATGCTTCCTGATGAGAATACAGAAAGAAGTATGTATACAATGACTAAGAAGGTTTTAAAGGCTGCTGGCTACAATAGATATGAGGTTTCTAATTATTCAAAACCTGGTATGGAGAGCCGTCATAATACAGTTTATTGGACAGGTGGCCAATATATTGGAATTGGAATAGGTGCTGCATCTTATTTCAAGGGGGAGAGATTCAAAAATATCTCAAATCTCGATAATTATATTGAAATATGTGAAGATATAAGAGAAGAACTTACTAAGGAAACCGATAGAGTAAGACTGTATGATTCAGCTACAGCTATTCTTCGTGAAGATGTTCAAACTATATATGTAGATTCAAGAATGGAAGAGTTCATGTATCTAGGCCTTCGAATGACAAATGGTATTAGTAGAAAAGATTTCCAAGAGAGATTTAATCGTGATGTATTCGAGGTGTATGGAGATCCAATTAATAAATATTCAACAGATGGTTATATTATAGTTGATGATGACAGAATCAGGCTATCTGATAAAGGTATTGATGTTAGCAATTATATTTTGGCTGACTTTATTTTAGATAAATAATACAAGTTGTAACTATATATTAAATTATTAGGAGTTCGCATAATTTGCGAGCTTCTTTTTATATGAAAAACATTGAAAAATATTAGAATATTTCTTGACATCATCCTCCTATGGGTGTACATTTATAGAAGTGATTAGCACTCCGTCATATTGAGTGCTAACAAAAACTTAATAAAGGATGGTGATATTATGGATCAGGATTTAGAGTATGATCTTGATGCCAGAAAACAGACCATCCTCAAAGTGATCATTTCCAATTATCTGGAAACTGGAGAACCTGTTGGTTCAAGAACGATATCAAAGCTCTCTGATTTAAATCTAAGTTCTGCAACAATCAGAAATGAGATGTCAGATCTAGAGGAGCTGGGATATATAGTTCAACCACATACATCTGCAGGACGTGTCCCTACTGATAAAGGCTACAGATTCTATGTAGACAAGGTGATGTCCGAAAAAGAAGAGATTGCAAGCAATCAGGGAGTACTTCTTGAAAGAGTTGATAAGCTCGAGAATCTTCTGATGCAGGTAGCTAAGGTTCTAGCATATAACACACAGTATGCTACAATGGTTACTTCTCCAATGCTACAGAATAAACAAGTTAAGTTTATTCAGCTATCCCAGGTTGATGAAGATAGACTTGTGGCAGTAATAGTTGTAGGAGATAACATTGCTAAGAACAAGCTGATAAAGGTATCCAGACCACTTATTAATGAAGAGGTACTAAAGTTTAATATTCTGCTGAATACATTTCTTCAAGGTGTATCCGTTGATCAGATAAATCTTGAACTTATGCAGACTATGAAACAGCAGGCGGGTGATTATGCTGATCTTCTTGAAAGCATTTTCGAAGGTATAATTGATGCCGTCAAAGAAGCCGAGGAAATGAAGATTTACACAAGTGGCGCTTCTAACATCCTTAAGTATCAGGAGTTAGGAGATGTAGAGAAAGCTACAGCGCTACTTGAAACATTTGAGGAGCAAACAAGTCTGAATGAGCTGGCTGACG
>CACYQC010000139.1 GCA_902776395.1 uncultured Lachnospiraceae bacterium | reverse complement strand
GCTCCCGGAGCAAACTTCATGTAAAATATTGTTGTTGAATATCCAGAATCACTTTCCAGATTCTCTGTCTCGCCCTGTTCCTCAGCAGTTTTTTTTATAGTACTTTGCTGTAAGTTATATTCCTCTGTTTTCCACTCTTTATAAAGCGAGGGCGAAACATATGTGATTCCATCCGCACTTGAAATTAAAGATTCAAAAATTCCAGCAACTTGAAAAGTATAATATTTATTGCCAACCTTTACATCTATACTATCGCCCAGCTCCGCCTTAAACAGATTAGTATTATAATAGTACGATAAATAGATTGGATTCTCATATTCCTCTTCTGATAATTCTACAAAATGTGGAGCTTCAATTTCACCCCACTCTCCATATGGAAGAACCGGCAGAGTATATGTTGACATGTCATACATATTCTTCGAATCTTCTTCTGATCCATCTTTTTTCATCTGAAATTCTTTCATTACTGGATAGACTTTTTCATAGGATTCTATCCCCTCATCATTTAAGATAATCTCTTCAATCTTATCTTTATCCTCATCCTTCAGAGCACTCATCACACATACATCTGCAAAGTTATACTCCTCAAGCTTATCTCTATGAAGCGAAGAATATCCTAGTAAAATTGCTATTCCTGTATGGAACATGAATACCGCAAGAACCATTATGAGGAAAAAGGTTACCATATGGGATAAGTCGTTTTTGAAGTTTGATTTTATTATTTTTGTTAACATATCGTTACCAACCCATCTCTCCTAGAAATGCACGAAGCTTCGCATGTCTTTCCTTGTCACCCGTCACATAAGGACCTAGGTGACATTCGCCACAGATAGCTCCATCCTTTAGATAAATGATACGGTTTCCTCTTCTGGCTGATTTCATATCATGAGTAACCATTACTATACTTTGCCCATCTCTGTTAAAATCAGTAAGTATATCAAGAACAGCATCGCTGCTCGCACTATTAAGAGCTCCTGTAGGCTCATCCGCAAATACCATATCTGGTCTATTGATAAGTGCTCTGATTATTCCTACACGTTGTGCCTCACCACCAGATAACTGATTCGGAAACTTATTCCATAGCTTTTCTTCTATACCAACCTTCTTAAGAAGCTCCTTAGATTTCTTAACCAGCTCTTTCTTGTTTTGTCCCGTAAGTAAGCCTGCTGCGAGAACATTATCCAGTATACTCATGGTCCCTATCAAATGTATCTGCTGGAACACAAAGCCACAATGTCTTCTTCTAAATATAGCTAGCTGATCACTTGTGAACTTAGTTATATCCTTTCCACAAAAAACTATCTTCCCTAGACTTGCCTTATCCATTCCCGAAAGGGCATAGAGAAGTGTAGATTTACCCGCTCCAGAGGAACCCATTATTACTGCGAAGTCTCCCTCGTAGATTCCCAGATCCATGTTCTTAATGATATGATGCTGGACTCCACCAACGGAAAATGACTTACACAGTTTTTCTGTTTTTATGATTGTATTCTTTTCTTCCATAAAAGTTTTTCCTTAATGAATTATTCGTATTTCTTCTGTTTCTTTCTCTTGATAACGCCACCAACTATAGCAACGACTATAATCATAACTACTATTCCACCAATAAATACAGGACTGATGCTGGATTCTTTTACTTCCTTATCTGCCTCCTCAGCAGCCTGTGTAACTGTCAATTCAACTGAATCTTCAATAAAACTCTGGTTTCCAACAGCATCCTCAAAAGTAACCTTGATATGTATATCGTCTTCACCTATCTGATCTGGTGTTACAGTCATATCAACACTTCCACTTGCACCTGCCTCGACAGTTCCAACATAATAGTTGATCTCTTTTATTGTATCACCTTTTATCTCTACCGATACATTTCTAAGTGTATCCAGTCCCATATTGTTAACCTTAAAGGAGAGGCTTGTCTTTCCATCTATTAAAACCTCTGACTTACTCAGCTTCTTCTCTGATATTCCAAGTCTTGCCTCCTGAACTACAGGAACAACAACACTGGCACTGTCTTCAAATGTATTCTTGTTATTATCCTCATACTTGTAAGAAACTGTCAGGGGATAATTAGTCTGCGCTAAATCCTTCTTGGCAACCATCTTAACTGTCACATCACAGCCGTCTTCCTTATCTATCTCATTTATATATACTGTGTCGGAGCCTGATGCTGTCGTAATCTGGTTCTCTTCACTGGATATCTTAAGACTTATGTTGCGGAGCTTTGTGCTGTTTGATTCATTCTTAAGATGGAGCACCATTTCGAATTCATCTCCCGCCTTAACCTGATTTCCAGATATATCTCTTCCTGTTATGACAAGCTTTGGTATAGCATAGTAGTTTGTCTTTGAGGATTTTTCCTCTGTTTTAACAACTTCTATCTCTGGTTCCTCTGAAGCATACTCCTGTGCATCTGTCTCAGAAGCATAAACTACATTTGCATTTGCTGTACCTGCAAATCCTCCTCCAGCTACTGCCCCTGTAAAAAGAGTAGCTGCAATTAAAAAAGTTCCGATACGTCTCATATCTGCCTCCTATTATGAAAATAAATTTATCAACCTTATGCGTTCATAATAAAGAAGTAAATATTAAGCGTCATTATCGGAACATTAATTTTATATTAATTAACTAAGCGAGCCTGAATCCTATAGTCACCCTGAAACCTCCAGCAGCATTCTCACATTCTATAGTACCTCGCATGTCATTCATTAGATTCCTTGCGATACTAAGTCCCAGTCCGGCTCCTTCCTTACCCTCAGCATTCTTACCACGTCGGAACTTCTCCATAATAAATGGAAGATCCTCCTCCGGTACTCCGCCACCATGATCAGTAAAGCTTAGGTAGAGGAACTCTTCATCAAGATGAGCCTCCATATCTATCTCAGTATCTGCATATTTATAGGAATTATAAATAATATTAGTTAAAACCTGGGAAACCCTAAGCTTATCTAAATATATAATGCATTCCGGTATATCCTGGTAAACAACCTTAGAATTAAAGTCAGCCATTTTAATTATTTCTTTAAGAACTAAGGATTCTACTTCAACCGCTTTTACTTCCAGCTGTTCCAGTTCTTCAAGCGTCGAAGCAAATAGATTAGATACGAGACTATCTATCTGATCCGCCTTCGCTCCTATAGCTTCAACCTTAGTCCTTGTGAACTCATCTCCAGACTGCTCTGACTTTGCACCTAGAACCTCTGACATAGCCTTTATAGAAGCAACCGGTGTCTTGATGTCATGACTCAGCTGAGCTATGAGTTCTCTCTTACTTACATTTGCCTCATATTCTCGCTGGCGCGCTTCATTTAATTCCTCTCGCATTATATCGAAGCTCTCTGTAAATGCACCAAATATATTTCCTCTATCCATCTCAAGAGGTCTATCCAGATCCCCCTGAGCAACGGCTCCTGCAAATTCCTTCAGGTTATCAAAAGGACGAACAACCCTGTAGTATATCATAACGGAATAAGCAATCCATAATATAGCCGCAAGAAAATAACTCCACAAAAATATCTTGGAATAAAATGCATAAAACTCCAGCTCTAACTCAGCAATCTTGTTATATATGATAACCCATCCAACATGTTTACCATCTACGTATATATCTCTTATCGTATCCCTCTCTTTTGTAGCCTCAACAATTGACATTGCATGAGCAGTCTCTGATTCCTGCTCTAAGCTGGTGTAGAGTACATTTTCCTCTATATCAAGAATAGTATAGTCAATGCTATACTTACCGCTTGAGTTGGAAACAATCATGTCATCAGACTTCTCTATCTCTTTGATAAGCTGATTTACCTCTGTAACATCTAGCGTTCCAGGATCCTTCTTCTTGCTGAGACCATACGTAATAGAAGGAACGGACAATATGAAAATTGTAACTATTACGAGTATTATCAAACTCTTCTTCATAAGAATCGCCCTTTAATTATAGTTTAGTATAAGTCCAAGTCCCCTTACTGTTTTGATTATTTTAGGATCATTCGGATCGTCTTCGATTTTTTCACGAAGGTGCCTAAGGTGGACGTTAAGAGTTCCATCTGACACGAAGCTGTCTTCCCAAACATTATCAAATATCTTCTGTTTCGACATTATCTTATCGTGATTCTCCAGTAGATATGTAAGAAGCTTATATTCCATAGCTGTAAGCTCCACCAGTTTACCATTCTTACGAACGAGTCCCGCCTCTGTGTCTATCTCGACATCTCCTATAGTATAGATGTTCTCATTACTCTTTGATTTATTTCCTGCAGGAAGCTGCTGGCCCATCTTCTCATATCGTTTCAGTACAACCTTAACTTTTGCATATAGAACATTTAATGAATATGGCTTTGTTATATAGTCATCTCCACCGATATTCAGAGCTATGACCATATCATCATCACTCGAGCGCGCACTTATAAAAAGAATTGGAATATCATAATCAGCCCTGAGCTTTTTGCAAAGTTCAAAGCCAGAGGAATTTCCAAGATTAATATCTAGCAGGATTAGCTTAGTAGTATTTTTCTTGAAAAAGTCTAATGCGGCATCAGCTGTATATACTGCAACGGATTTGATATCAAACATGTTTAAGTATTCCGCTGTAGAATCAGCTAGCTCTACCTCATCATCAATTATAAGTACGCTGTAGTCCATACTCAGCTCCTTCCCCATATTCAACACTCTCTATTGAAGACTTCATTTTTCCACCAACTCCTTTTCCAGAGTTTGGTCCTACAGTCATACAAACTATTAGGTCTATCAAGAAT
>CACYQC010000138.1 GCA_902776395.1 uncultured Lachnospiraceae bacterium | reverse complement strand
GGATAAGAAGCTTCTGGATAGCTTTGAGAATAGTTTTGAGAAGAGGTTTGAATATCTAAAAAGTTTGGGATTTGATGTTGTTGAATATAGGGAAGTTTCTGCGGAAATCCTTCCGGAAATGGTACAGTGGTTTTCAAGCAAGATTCCTAGTAATGATTTTCCAACAGATGGTCTGGTACTTAGCTTTGATGATACAGCCTATGGTAAGAGTCTAGGTACAACCGCTAAGTTTCCTAGAGATGCGATAGCCTTTAAATGGAGAGATGAAGAAGCGGAGACGACACTTCGTGAGATAGAGTGGAGTCCTTCTAGAACAGGTCTTATAAATCCTGTTGCGATATTTGATACGGTTGAACTCGAGGGTACTGACGTTAGTCGTGCTAGTCTTCACAATATCACTTATGTGAAGGATATGAAGCTTGGAATTGGTGATAGGATCAAGGTCTATAAAGCCAATATGATTATTCCTCAGATATCTCAGAATCTGACAGGGTCAGGGGCATTTGATATTCCTAAAATGTGTCCTGCCTGTGGTGGACAAACTGAGATAAAGAATGAGAATGGAACAGAAACTCTCAATTGTATAAATCCTGATTGTCCAGCGAAGAATATAAAACTTTTCTCGTTATTTGTTTCGAGAAATGCAATGAATATTGATGGTATGTCAGAAGCAACCATTGAGAGATTCATAGGAGCTGGTATCCTTCATAAATTGTCAGACATTTACAATTTATCTGACCATAGAGATGTAATAGTTAATATGGAAGGATTTGGTGAGAAGTCGTATAATAATCTGATAAAAGCAATAGACTCTTCTAGAAAAGCTGATATGGCTGCATTTTTATATGGACTTGGTATAGCGGGCTTTGGTGTTGCAAATGCTAAGCTTGTTGTTAAGGCTTATAAGAGTGACTTTGATGCAATAATGAATGCCACAGAGGAGGAGCTTACTGAGATAGATCAGGTTGGAGCTGTGCTTGCCCGCGACTTCGTTGCATATTTTAATGATGCTGATAGAAAAGAAGAGGTCCTGCGTCTCCTTGGTGAGATTGAATTTGTTATAGAGGAAAATACGGCTGAACAGGATCTGGAGGGTATGACATTTGTTATAACCGGTTCGCTGGAAACCTATCCTAATAGAGATGCTCTTAAGAAGGAGATTGAAGACCGTGGTGGAAAGGTTGCAGGTAGTGTAAGTGCCAAGACCACATGTCTTATAAATAATGATATTAATTCCAATTCTTCCAAGAATAAGAAAGCGAAGAGTCTTGGAATTCCAATAATTACAGAAAATGATTTCAAAAATAAGCAGTTTACATAATATATTGCTAGATTACATGCTGGAGGAAAGATAATGCCGATCAGAATAGACAATGATTTACCCGTAAAACAAATACTTGAAGAAGAGAATATATTCGTAATGGATGAGAACCGTTCTAATAGTCAGGATATTCGTCCTATAGATATTCTTATCCTAAATCTGATGCCTCTTAAGGAAGATACAGAGCTTCAGCTTCTTAGAAGTCTCTCAAATACACCTCTTCAGGTTAATATTACATTTGTTAGAACTATGTCTTATGAATCTAAGCATACTTCAAAGAAGCATTTGGAGAGATTCTACTCGAACTTCCGTGAGGTTAGAAACCGCAAGTGGGATGGTATGATAATCACTGGCGCGCCAGTTGAGAAGATGAAGTTTGAGGATGTTGAGTATTGGCACGAGCTTACAAAGATAATGGACTGGGCTTCTGAAAATGTTACTTCTACCTTACATATATGCTGGGGAGCTCAGGCAGGTCTTTATTATCATTATGGAATTAATAAGTATGAGCTTCCAAAGAAGCTTTCTGGTATATATATGCATCACACTATGCATAAGAGTCAGGAGTTGGTTCGTGGATTCGATGATACATTTCTTGCTCCACACTCTAGATACACAGGAATAGATGCAGTGGCGGTTAGAAATAATCCTAATCTTGTAATACTAGCGGATTCTATCGAATGTGGACCATACATAATTGTTGGTGATGGTGGAAAGAATATATTTATTACTGGTCATCCGGAGTATGATACGTTGACTCTTGATCAGGAATATAAGAGAGATATGGGTAAGGGTATAAATCCGGATATTCCAGTTAATTATTATCCGGATGATAATCCAAACAATTCACCAGTTAAGTCCTGGAGATGTCATGCTAATACTTTATATACGAACTGGCTGAATTATTACGTTTATCAGCAGACTCCTTATGACTGGACTAGAAGAAGCACTGATGAGGTTGAATAAGACTCAGCCTGGTATAACAAAGAAACGGTTTTTATGGAAAAGTTATCTAGTATCAAAGAAACAAATATTCTAACTAAAAAATCCGTCGATCATATATCTGATCTGATTGGAGATAGTTTGTCGTCTATCGGTAAGTCTAGGAGAGATGTACTCCAGATACGTTATCGTATGGAGGACCTTATTCTGGATGTCTGCGAGAGGTTTGAGGAGAAAATTACCTATACTTTAGAGATAGGAGAGAGATTTCGCAGACCTTTTATTCGCTTTACTTATCAAGGCGAAAGCTTTAATCCAATGGATGACTCTGATGACAGTGTGATCTCTCAAAATTGGAGTAATAAACTGATGGCTGATAGTGGTTTATCTCCAACTTGGGTCTACCGTAATGATAAGAATATTATTCAACTGAATCTCGAGAGACGATCACTCGGAATGTTTGCTTCCGTTATTCTTGCATTTGCACTAGCACTTACAATTGGTTTTCTTGGTATGTTCATTTCAAGTGATATTAAAAATGCAATCGCAGAATATTTCCTGAAACCAGTTCAGTCTATTTATCTCGGAATTCTTTCTACATTTGCCGGACTTATGATTTTCTTTTCAATAGTCTGTGGTATCTTCGAAATGGGAGATATGTCTTTCTTTAGTAAGATTGGAAAAATGATGATTGGAAGATTTCTACGTAATATCTTATTGTTTTCAATCTTTTATTGTGGTCTTGCATTTCTATTTTTCCCACTTAATTATTCTGGTGGCATGAGACACGGAGGAAGTTCGTCTCAGATTGTCGATATGTTTACTAATATGTTTCCGACAAATGTTGTCGATCCGTTTTTGACTGGAAATACTATGCAGATTGTTCTTCTGGGCGTAGTGATAGGAATACTCATTCTTGTTATAGGGGAGAGTGGTTCAAAAACTGTACGTGCATTTGCTAGCGAGTTTAATTCAATTACCCAAAAGGCGATTGGATGGATATGTAAGTTTGTTCCTGTTCTTATATTTGTTACATTTATTCAAATTATATGGGAAGGAAATCTAAGTACAGTTGCGGGCATTTGGAAGCTGCTTTTATTTGCTATTAGTGTTTCGACTATTGGACTTGCATTTGTTATTATCAAAGTATCAATTACGAAGAAGGTGCCACTGGGGCTTCTACTTAAGAAGCTATTTCCAACATTCTTTTTGTGTGTAAGTACCGCGTCGTCGGCAGCTGCATTTTCTCTTAGTATCGAAAATGGTGAGAAACTACTTGGAATTGACAGGAGACTGCTTGGCGTAGCTCTTCCTATTGGAAATGTTATATATATGGGCGCTGTTCCTGCAGAATGTATAGGTGTCAGCTTCTATATGGCTAATACTTATGGTGTAAAGGTGAATATCGTTTGGGTTCTGCTCGCGATTATACTTGCTTTTGTTTTAACAGTTGCTGTTCCTCCGATGCCGGGCGCTGGAGTGACGATTCTTGGTGCGCTGTTTTTACAGTTAGGACTGCCGATTGAAGGAATGGTGGTGGCAATAGCATTTGAATTATTATTTGATTTCTTCTGTACTGGAGCTGATAATACATTTATTCTTGTGGAACTTATTAATCAGGGAGATAAAAGTGATATGCTCGATTTAGAAGTTCTTAGGAAGAAAATGTAGATATTATAAACATAGATATTTAATAAAGAAATGGAATGCTGAAGGGAATATGACAGAAACAAGATTTAAAAATATAGTATTTGATGTAGGCGATGTGCTGGTTGATTTTAGATACCATGATTTGATGAAGGACCTTGGTTTTGATGATAATTGCGTGGAGTTCCTCGCTAAGAATATGGTTGAGACGGATTTTTGGCATGAACTCGATCTTGGTATGTGGGATAGTAATTATGCTGTTAAGAAATTTACAGTCGAGTTTCCGCAGTATAAGGAACAGATACTGAAGTTTTGGGATAATATTCAGTATATTGTAAAAGAGTATGATTATGCACCAGGACTTATACAGGCAATTAAGAACCTAGGATACGGGGTATATATATGATGCAAAGGGGAATCGCTCAAAGTGCCATTGCTTCAAGGCAAGAGAGATCAACCTTTTATATGATCAGTCCGGGATAAAGAATTTCCTGGAAAAAGAGAACTTTTCTAAGCTCAGTCTGGACTACCGCACCGGTGACGATCTGGAGCATCTTAAGGGGGCGGTGAAGATATGCAGGGAGTTTATCGGAAACTTTGACAGTGAGCACAGAAATCTGGTATTATCAGGGACCGTGGGCACGGGAAAGAGCTTTCTTTCCTGCTGTATAGCACACGATCTTTTGGAGAGCGGACATTCCGTTATTTATCTGAGCGCCGTATCTTTGTTTGACAAACTGGCGGGCAGGCAGTTCAGAAAGGATGAAGAGGAGTCGGGGACAGGACTGTCGGAGCTGTATGATTGCGATCTTTTGGTGATCGACGATCTGGGAACCGAGCTTA
>CACYQC010000137.1 GCA_902776395.1 uncultured Lachnospiraceae bacterium | reverse complement strand
ATACAAAAAGAGAAATGGAATGGCTCAACGATGCTATCGAAAAGGGAGAAGCTCCTTGGATGGTATGGGACAGCGCTCGCTTTACGAAGTAAAGCGAACGTGCGCCATGGGGCGCATGCATTCTGCAAGCCGAAAGCGAAGCAGAATAAAAACTGCGCAGCAGTTTTCAAGTCTCTGCAGGAGACTTGGCACCAAAGTTAGATAAAGTAGGGTTACTATCATGACAAAAGAAGACCTCAAATTTTATAAAGATAAGAAAGTTCTCATCACCGGACACACAGGCTTTAAGGGAAGCTGGCTCAGCCAGATTCTCGTGCTTGCTGGCGCCCAAGTGACAGGCTATTCACTCGAGCCACCAACAAAGCCTAGCCTCTTTGAAGAAGCTAAGATAGCGGAGAGAATCAATCATGTGGTTGGAGATGTAAGAGATAGAGAGAAGCTCATGCAAGTCTTTTCAGAAGTTCAACCCGAGATTGTGATACACCTTGCAGCTCAGCCTATCGTAAGAGAGTCTTACAAGGACCCAGTTGGTACCTATGAGACCAACGTGATGGGAACAGTCAATATCTGCGAAGCGGTGAGACAGACTCCAAGCGTGAAGTCATTCCTCAACGTTACAACAGATAAAGTATATAAAAATAATGAGTGGTGCTGGGGTTATAGAGAGGACGAACCACTAGATGGATATGATCCATATTCCAATTCGAAGTCCTGTTCGGAACTTGTAACCCATAGCTACATCAACTCTTTCTACAAGGATATGGATGTTGCGGTATCTACAGCGAGAGCCGGTAACGTTATTGGCGGCGGAGACTACGCTCCTGATAGAATCATTCCTGACTGCGTAAGAGCTGCGGAGAAATCAGAGGACATAGTTGTCCGTAATCCTTATTCAACCAGACCATATCAGCATGTACTTGAGCCTCTCAACGTATATCTGACAATAGCGAAGGAACAGTACTTAGATCATACTAAGGCTGGCTTCTACAATGTTGGACCAGACGAATCAGACTGTGTAACAACAGGTGATATTGTAGATATCTTTTGTGAGTACTGGAATAGATACAGCTTCTTGGAAAGCGAAGAACATGGTGGATCAGTATATAAAGAACTAACATGGATAAACAAACACGATGGTGGTCCTCATGAGGCAAACTTCCTTAAACTAGACTGTTCACTTGTAAAACAGACCTTTGGTTGGAAACCAGTTTGGAACATAGATAAAGCGATAGAGATGGTAGTTAAGTTCTCGAAACGTAGATTATCAGAACCAGAAGCTATAACTGATGAGATGAATGCAGAGATAAGAGAATTCTTTGGTGAGTAGGTAATTAATATATATAGCGAAGAATCTTTAAATCCTATAGGAGATATAAATGACCAATAGATGGAATAGTGAATCTGAAGCTCGTGAGGAAATCAAATCCCTCGTAGCTCAGTATTATAAAGAATTCAAGAAACCAGAACAGGATAAATCTTTTACAGAAGGCGACCGTATCGCATATGCGTCCCGTGTATATGACGAGAAGGAGATGATGTCCCTTACTGATGCAACACTTGATTTCTGGCTTACAACAGGACGCTTCTCGGATGAATTCGAGAAGAACTTCGCGGAGTGGATAGGTGTTAAGTTTGCAAATCTAGTAAATAGTGGTTCATCAGCAAACCTTCTAGCTTTTATGGCGCTTACCTCACCACTTCTTGGAGATAGACAGGTGAAACAGGGAGACGAAGTAATAACAGTAGCCGCTGGTTTCCCTACAACAATAGCTCCGATTATTCAATATGGAGCGGTACCTGTTTTTGTAGATGTAAAGCTCCCAGAGTACAACATAGATCCAGCACTACTTGAGGAGGCGCTTTCACCTAAAACAAAAGCAGTTATGATTGCTCACACTTTGGGCAATCCATTTGATATAAAGACAGTTAAGGACTTCTGTGATAAGAATAACCTGTGGCTAGTAGAGGACAACTGTGATGCCCTCGGAACTAAGTACACTATAGATGGTGTGACCAAGTTCACAGGAACATGGGGAGATATAGGAACTAGCAGCTTCTATCCTCCACATCATATGACTATGGGCGAGGGTGGATGCGTATATACAGATAATCCGCTTCTCAACAAGATGGTGAAGAGCCTTCGCGACTGGGGCCGTGACTGTGTATGCCCATCAGGTAGAGATAATCTCTGCGGTCACAGATTCGATGGTCAGTTTGGACAGCTTCCAGCTGGCTATGACCATAAGTATGTATATAGCCATTTGGGTTATAACCTTAAGGTTACAGATATGCAGGCGGCTGTCGGAGTAGAACAGCTGAAGAAGTTCCCTGGCTTTATTGAGAAGAGGAAGGCTAATTGGGCATATCTCCGAGAAACGCTTTCGGATCTGGAAGACAAACTCATACTTCCAGAGCCGACAGAAAATTCTGAACCATCATGGTTTGGCTTTCTGATAAGCGTTAAGCCAGAGTCAGGACTAAACCGTAATGATGTTACGAGATATATAGAGGAGCATAATATCCAGACTAGACTACTCTTCAGTGGTAATATAATTCTGCATCCATGCTTTGATCAGTATCGAGACACAGATGCGTATCGCGTGGCAGGTTCGCTGGATGTAACCAACTACATAATGAATAACTCCTTCTGGATTGGAGTATATCCTGGCATGACAGAAGAGAAGTTGGAATATATGAGTAAGATAATTCACGAATATGTGAAATAATGAATAGATAGTATTGGTATGACTAGTATAAGCATCGGCGGAACGTTAACAAAGAGGCTTATCGAATGTTATAGAAACGTGTGTGCTTCAAGGTACACTATTGTGAGGTGAATGCTTAGGGTTTAACGGCTAGCTTACAATTTCATATGGATGTAACTAAATAATAAAAGTTACTAGAAACTATTGACAACATGGCTTTGTGGGAGTATATTCGTTCTAGGTATTACCTAGCGGACATTCCTTCCGCGCTGAAATGGGAGCTTTAAAAGATGGGGACCCTACCATATAAAATAACTGGGGCCTATATAAAGATGGGGACCCTACCATATAAAATAACTGGGATCTATCAAAGACGGGAGCCCTACCGAGCAGAAGTGGATTTACAAGCTGTGTTGTTTATCAACACAGCTTTTTTATTGATTATTTGGAGGTTCATATGAATAGAATAAGATTATATTATATAGATATAAAGCTGGTAAGAGATTACCAAAAAGTTGATGATAATGTATTGTCTGTGTCTCCGCAGACGAATAAACAAAACAGACCATTTTTGGGAGTTGTTATTCTTCAAAACAACAAAAGATATTGTATACCGATATCTTCCCCAAAACCAAAACACAAACGAATGAAAAGTGGTGTAGATTTAGTAAAGATTATAGATAATACAAAGGATAATAATAATCAATACCCAATAATAGGTGTACTAAATATAAATAATATGATACCTATTAGTAATGAGTACATAAAACCGATAGATATAACAATATATAATGACGATAGTAAAGCAACGAAGAAATATAAGAGTCTTCTTAAAAAACAGATAGATTGGTGTCACAATAATCAAAATGTTATAATAAATAAAGCAGAAAAAGTCTATGATATAGTTACTATGACTCCTGATAAAAATAGAAGATTAGTAAAAAGATCAGTCGATTTCAAAAAATTAGAAAAAATCCTAGAGAGGAAACTACAATCTCTAGATAAAGAATAAAAAGAGAAAGATATGGAAAACGTAATAATCACTGGCGCTACAGGAATGATAGGTTCCCATGTAGCGAAGATACTTATAGACAACGGAATAAATGTAACAGCAATCATCCGCCCAATGTCTGAGAAGATAGGCAACCTGAAGGATGCGCATGATATATCTGAACAGGACGGAAAGGGACGACTTCAGCTGGTTGAGTGCAGTATAGACGAACTGCCATCTCTTAGGGATAAGCTTGGCTGGGAACACGACACCTTCTTCCACTTTGCGTGGGGACATACATATGGCCCAGGAAAGTACGATGCTGCCAAACAGGAAGCTAACATCAAGGCTACCATAGATGCAGTTCACCTGGCATATGAGAGTGGATGCAAAACCTTCGTAGGATGTGGATCTCACGATGAGTTCGGAATCATCAGTGGCAAACTGTCCGACGAACTCCCTAAGGATCCGATATCAGGCTATGGCATTGCAAAGCTCGCGGCCAATAGACTTTCAGCACTCGAATGCCGCAACCTGGGAATGAGACACTGCTGGGGACGCGTACTCAGCTGCTATGGTCCAGGTGACAATGATAAAACCATGGTAATGTCTGCTGTCAAAACGATGCTTCGTGGCGATAAAATGCAATTCACACCGGCAGAGCAGATATGGGATTACCTATATGTAGAAGACTGTGCTAAAGCGTTCATTGCAATAGCAGAAAAAGGAATAGATCAGAAGAGTTATATCATCGGATCAGGCGAACAGCGCCTCCTCCGAGAATACATATATGCCATCAGAGATGCGATAGATCCAAACCTTGAAGTGGGTATAGGAGAACGAGACTACGATCCTAACCAGGTCATGCTTCTCTCGGCAGACATCAATGAGCTGACGGCAGACACTGGCTTCTTCCCAGAAACCAGCTTCGAAGATGGAATCCGCAAGACCATCGAAGCAGTAAAGGCTAGTCTGGAAGCTCAAGAAGAAGATCAGATTATATAGTAAAATGTCATTCTGAGTATATATAGTAAAATGTCATTCTGAGTATATATAGTAAAATGTCATCCTGAGCCTAAAGGCGAAGGATCTCAAATATATTAAAAA
>CACYQC010000136.1 GCA_902776395.1 uncultured Lachnospiraceae bacterium | reverse complement strand
ATATGCAGCACTAGCATTTTTCATCAATTATAGTTTTTTCTTCATATGTAAGTATCTCTGGAACAACCTCTGAAGGCTCACCATCAACAAGCACAGTAAGAACATTCTTACGAGAATGCTTAGATATAAAATATTCTATTTCACGATTAACCCATTGGGACTCCTTTGTTTTAGTAGAACAGATAACAATAAGATAATCAGACTTGTCTAGAGCATCATAAATAGTTTCAGATAGATCACTTGTAAGCGGAAGCTCATCAGTATCCCTGAATATTCTATCTATTTTATTTACTCCGGTTGATTCTCTAAGCTTTTTAGGAATGCGATATCTTTCAAGACTTTTTTGAACATTTCTTGCTATAGCAATATCCTTTGGTTCATGTTTGTAAGATATAAATGCATTATAATGATCAATCATGAGATATACTCCATATATATTTCTTATAATAAAACTTATATAACATTACTATTATACATTATGTTTAGCCAAAAAAGTATTATAATTTGCAATATAAGATACTATAAGTTAAACTAACTATTTGGATTTACACAAATTATTAATTAATATACTTTTCGGAGGAATGATTTTGAAATCTTTAATCGATTATTATAACGAGTGCGGTATCTCAAGTTCAGTATATAAGTACTGCTTGGAAATAGAGAAAAACCTAAAGGATAGATATGACCAAATAGATAAGGTTGCTGAATATAATCAGTTAAAGGTTCAGCAAGCTATGTCTAAATGTCGTCTGGCAGAAGAACATCTGAGAGGAACTACAGGCTATGGATATAATGACTCAGGTAGAGATACCCTCGAAAAAATCTATGCTGAAGTATTTCATACAGAAGATGCACTTGTTAGACAACAGATAACTTGTGGCACACACGCCCTAACTATTGCACTCGCAGGTAATCTTCGTCCAGGAGATGAAATGCTTTCTATTGCAGGAGCTGTATATGATACTCTTCAAGGCGTTATTGGAGTTAGAGAAGAGAAGGGAAGTCTAGCTGAATATGGCATAACATATAGTAAGGTAGATCTTCTAGAGGATGGTTCTTGGGACTTTGATGGAATAAGGATGGCAATAAATGATAAAACTAAGCTTATTGAAATCCAGCGTTCTAAGGGATATGACACAAGACCTTCGTTATCTGTTGAAGCAATAGGTGAAGCGATAAAATTCGTCAAATCAATAAAGCCGGATGTAATAGTTATGGTTGATAATTGCTACGGTGAATTCGTTGAAACTATTGAACCTTCAGATGTTGGCGCGGATATGGTGGTCGGTTCTCTTATAAAGAATATAGGAGGAGGCATCGCTCCAATTGGCGGATATATATGTGGTACACATGATTGTATAGAAAACTGCGCCGCTAGACTTATTACACCTGGAATAGGTAAAGAAGTAGGAGCCTCACTTGGTGTAACAGCTCAATTTGCAGAAGGATTATTCTTAGCTCCAACAGTAACAGCCGCTGCGCTTAAAGGAGCAATATTTGCTGCAAATGTATATGAAAAGCTTGGATTTAAGACTATCCCAAATTCCACAGAAGATAGATACGACATCATAGAAGCTGTAACCTTTGGAAAGCCAGAATATATTGAAGCCTTTTGCGAAGGTATACAGGCTGCCGCTCCCGTTGACAGCTTCGTAAAGCCTGTACCATGGCCTATGCCAGGATATGACTGCGACGTCATTATGGCAGCTGGAGCCTTTGTCTCTGGAGCTTCTATAGAACTATCCGCAGATGCTCCTATGAAAGAGCCTTATGCAGTTTATTTCCAGGGCGGTCTAACCTATAGTCACGCAAAGCTTGGAATAATGATGTCTTTACAAAAAATAATAGATAAAGGTCTTATTACATTACAGTAATACTACTTAATGTAAGACCAAATATATATAGAAAAATACTTCTATTTATGATAACATAGTAATGTTGATTTCCTTCCAAAAACGCTGATGAGAGACAGTTGGGAGGACACATGAATAAATTAAAAATTAAAGAAATGGCGAACTACGAAAAGCCCATAGAAAAGCTTCTCGAAAGCGGCGCCGAAAAGCTGTCTGATGCTGAGCTTTTAGCTATAATTCTTAGATCTGGAAGCCGTGACATGAGTGTTATTGAAATGTCTCAGTATATTCTTAATGATCATCCTATATATAAAGGCTTACATGGACTTAATTATAGGAATATAAAGGAGCTTACAGAGATACCAGGCGTAGGCAAGGTAAAGGCCTGTCAGATTGTAGCACTTACAGAGATTTCTCGAAGGATGTCTGAGAGAACCAGCAAAGATAAACTATGCTTTGATTCTTCTGAGAGTGTTGCAGATTACTTCATGGAACAGGTTCGTTACCTAACTAAAGAGAGAGTATATGCACTTTTTACAAATACTCATAACGATTATATCCATAAAGTTCTTCTATCAGAGGGAAGTCTGGACAGGAGCATTTTAACTCCTAGAGAGCTCTTTATAGAAGCACTTAAGGCGGATGCAGCTAGTATAATTCTGATACATAATCACCCCTCAGGTAATCCTGAACCGAGTGATATGGATATCGTTGTGACCAAGAAGATTGCTAGTCTTGGTAATGAAATAAGCATTAAACTATTAGATCATATTATTATAGGAGATGGCACCTATATAAGCATGGCTGCCACTGGCCTAATATAGAGGATAATAAATGAAATTCAATTATAAAAAGGATATTAGTCCTAAATACTTACTTATAGCTTTGTCAGTCATTTGTATAGCCCTTACTATACTTTCTGCACTTTTCCCTGATATGTTAAAGCCTGTAAAGGCATATACAGGTAAATTCGTTACACCTCTACAGCAGGGTGTAAATGATATAGGAAACTGGACAGAGAAGAAGGTAATGGTCTTCGGTGATGTAAAAGAGCTAAGAGAAGAGAATAAAGAGCTCAAGGAAGAAGTAAACACTCTTCAAAATGAGGTTGGAAAGAATGAGGCAGAACTAGCTGAACTTCAAAATCTTAGAGATCTCTATGAGCTAGATGAACTATATCCAGATTATAAGAAAACAGTTGCCAGAGTATTCTCTGTTAATTCTTCTGGCTGGTTTAATGAATTCTATATTGATAAAGGCCTCAATGATGGTATATATGAGGGCTGTAATGTACTTTGTGACGATGGTCTTCTTGGAATAATCGTTGAATCCTATGATGATTATGCCAAGGTAAGAGCCATAATCGACGATAGAGCCAATGTAACAGGTGAGATTGGTAGCTCAGGATATCTATGTACTGTAGAAGGTAGTCTCCAGACAATGGATAATGGTTATCTTTTAGCTACTGATATAGATAAAAACGCTATTATCAATGAAGGCGATAAGGTTATCACCTCAAATGTTTCAGATAGATATTTATATGGTATAACAATAGGCTATGTTACAAGCATAGAGCAGGATTCTAACAATCTTACTCAGACAGCCCACATAACACCAACAGTTAATTTTACTGATATTAAGGATGTTATGGTTATTCTTGATCGTAAACAGGAAGTGAACTATTAATGCGTAGAATAGTTACAATATTAATACTTATCTTAATATCATTTCTACTTCAAACAGCAGCATTTTCATTCGAAAACATATCCGGAATGGCTCCAAATCTAATGCTGATTCTTACTATGTCTTTCGGAATAATGCGTGGTAGAAAGGAAGGTCTCTTAACAGGTTTTATCTGCGGTTTCCTTTATGATATTTTCTTTGGCACCATGATTGGGCCATTTATGTTCCTCTTTATGATAATTGGATATTCAAATGGATCCTTCCATAAGGAATTTCTTATGGAAGATATTATGATGCCAGTATTTATTATTATTGTTGATGAGATTGTATTTAATTTAGTAATCTATGTAGTTCAATTCCTTCTGCGTAATAGAACTAATCTGTTTTTCTTTGTAAGACATGTCTTTATGCCACAGATACTATGCACAGTAATTGCAACTATTATCATATATAGATTCTATGTAAGACTTAATAAATATATAAAGAAGAAGGACGGCGAAAATGAGATTGCTTAAAGATTTTCTTCTTTCCTTTAAGGAAATAGCACTAGATTATTTAAAGAGTAGGGTGTTCCCAGTAACACTCATTCTTATTGTGCTTTTTATTACTCTTATAAACAGATTATTTACCCTTCAGATAGAGCAGGGTGAGCAGTTCAGTGAAAGCTTTGAGGTAAAGTCCGAGAAAACCCTTACTGTTAATTCTATTAGAGGAAATATATATGACGTAAACGGAAATCTTCTTGCTTATAATAACATTTCCTATACTCTGACCTTCGGAAATGACACAATACTCCCTGATGAAGCTAAGAAGAAGAATCTGTCTGATAATAAGCTAAAGAATATGATTATCTACAATACTATCAATATCCTACAGAATAATGGTGATAAGATAGATGCTGACTTCAGAATTAAATATGCAAATGGTAAATATTCCTATAAGGTGGAAGGTCAGGTTCTAAGAAACTTCCTTAAAGATGTATATGCAGCAGATACTGTTGACGACCTGACAGAAGAGCAGTCAGAGGCTACTGCAGAGGAAGTAGTTAAGTATCTAAGAAAAACCTTTGAAATAGGCGATGAATATGATGACGAAATGGCAATGAAGATTCTAGCTTGCAGATATAATCTGTGGCTGAATAGATTCCAGCAATACGTTCCTGTTGAAATAGCGCATAATATATCTGAAAAGAGTAGAGCTACAATAACAGAGAATAAGGATAACCTGCTTGGTATGGATATCATGGTGGAATCCAGCAGAGTATATAATG
>CACYQC010000135.1 GCA_902776395.1 uncultured Lachnospiraceae bacterium | reverse complement strand
ACGAAGTCAAGAGTTTGTATCGACTATTTAGCTTAGCTTGATAATGTCGAGTGAGTATATGGGGACGGTTCTTATTTACTCAAAACTGAGTAAATAAGAACCGTCCCCATATACTCACTCGACATTATCAAGCTAAGCTAAATAGTCGATACAAACTCTTGACTTCGTATTCGGTCTAACAACTCCGTCAGCTACAGCGACATGTGCCGGATGAACGGCATAACCCTTGAGGGAAGCCTCATCCTCAAATGTTGAATCCAGCATTAGGTCAGCATTAGATGATTCGAGACGTTCTATCTGAACATGAATATCAAGTAGTCCTGGAATCTGACCTGCAAGACCTTCGAGACCTTCCTTGATCTTAGCTCTCACTGTGCTTTTCTCTTCGTCTGATAATTCATCCTTAAGTTGCCAAAGTATAATGTGTTTAACCATTTTATTCACCTCTTATTTATTATCGTTTATTTATTATCACTTATTAATTGTCACTATTTTATTATTACTTATTAATTGTCACTATTTTATTATTACTTATTAATTGTTACTTAATGTAATCGTTACATCTCCATTGCTCAGAAGTTCTGTCATCTCATCAGCTGTTTTGTCCGTGACCTTTCCAAGCCTTGTATAGTCCCAAGTATTAGAGCCATAGAAAATAACTATGTTACTACTGTTATAAAGGACAATGTCCCCTGCATTTGTTGTTGTATTCTTGTCGTCACTTGGAAGAGTTGTTCCAATGGAACCAACTTGTTCATTTCCACCATACATAGAAAGTTGGATGGTCACAGCTCCTTCCTCCGTCATCTCTTTTAGAGCATTTACAGATTCGTTATCTTCCCAATCAACCGCCACTTCTTCATTTCCTATTGTAAGCTTCATATCCGATGTTTTCTCCTTTACTGTGGGACCTGCCCAATCAATTATCCCACCAAATTCATATACATTTGTATATCCAAGATCCGCAAGCTTCTTCGACGCTTCCTTACTACGCCTACCGCTTCTGCAATAAACAAATATCAGCTGGTCCTTATCCGGAAGCAGTTCTATATCATCCGTCTCGCCAATGCTTTCATTAGGAAGGAGCACCGCATCAGGAATGTGTCCGTCATTATATTCCTCCTCCGTTCTAACATCCAAAATGATATAGCCCTCATTTTCCTCCATCATTTTCTGAGCAGTCGTTTGATTGATCTGACGATATCCATCCACCTCTAGCGGAGCTTCGGTTGAGGCAGCTTCCGAAGTTGCGGAAGATTCTGACGTCGCAGAAGATTCTGCAGTTGCAGAAGATTCTGCAGTTGCAGTTGTAGTTTCTCCCGTCCCTTTACTATTCTCATTCTTCGAGGAACACCCAGTCATTACAGAAAATGTAATTACAAGCAGAATTCCCGTCATCAAATGCCTTCTATATTTCCATTTCATTTTACTCATCCATTCTCCTCCTCAAACATCCTCTCTCCTACTATAACACAAATGAGTATATAGGGACGGTTCTTTTTTACTCACCAAATGAGTATATGGGGACGGTTCTGTTTTACTCATCAATTGAGTAAATAAGAACCGTCCCTATATACTCATATCCACACTACGCAACGCTTGCAACTACAACCTCAGCATCTTCATCCTTCTTCTCACCCCTTCCGATGAAGTAAAGTGAAACTGCGAGAAGTACTGCACCAATGATTACAACCGCAACAGTTGGAACCTCAAAATCAAGAGCCCCTTCTGGAACCAGTGATGCAAGCGTGTTATTAACCATATGCATTACAATTGTCGGAACAATTGATCCAGTCTTAATTCTAACGATATTCAGCACTACACCTGTAAGGGTTGCAAGAAGTGCCCAGATCATCTGACCATGAACAAGTCCAAATGTAACAGATGTAATAATCACTGCCAGCCATGTTGGCATAGCCTTATCAAGTCTAGAAAACATGAAGCCTCTGAAAACTATCTCTTCCATTATAGGAACAATGATTGATGCTACCAAAACACTCTGCCAAAATGGCATTCCCGCAACTTCACCTGTACTCTCCTCAAGTCCAGTCATAAGAGCTTCTGGAATAGGAAGAAGATCTACACCAAAATCTATAACACATATCGCACCAATCGCTGCCGCTACAGCAAGGATGATTGTCTTAACTCCAACCTTCTTAATCGCAACTTCCTCAGTGAACTTATGTTTTCTGACCTTCAAAACAATCAAGTAGATAACAAGGGCGAGCACGGCATTTATAATAAGCGCTATACCCATGTTGCCAAGGATCATTTCTTCAACTGCTGCTCCCATAGCATCTTTGTTGACTGCTGTCTCACCTGCAACGCCTGCTTTTAATCCAAGCCATACTGAGCAACCTGCCATCATGATTAACGTTGCCACCATCTGGCACACCATGTAAACTCCGAAATAGCAAAATGCCTTTCCTACCTGTTTAAAAAAGTTCTTCATTTGTTCTACCTCCACTTTCTTTTGAGCCCTCGCTCATCTTTCTTGATGCAAAGATAAAACAAATGAAGAACCTTTTGTTATAAAACGTCGCAAGTTGTTATTTTATTGTCGTAAATGGTCAAATCCAATCTCAACCACTAATCCTCTAAACCACTACTCACCCAGCTCATTATTATATGCATTAAATGTATAATCATCGAACAGAACCCACTTGATCACGTCCAACTTTCCAGGGTTCTCCTCGATAAACTTCTTCGCAGTAGCCACCGCAATCTTTACCGCCTTATCAAGCGGAAATGAATATACGCCCGTTGATATAGAAGGAAATGCTATACTGCGCGCACCATTTTCCACCGCGAGCTCTAGGCAAGATCTGTAGCAAGATTCCAGAAGCTCTGCCTCCTTCGATCTACCACCATTCCATATAGGCCCCGGCGTATGAATTATATACTTACATGGAATATTATAAGCTTTCGTAATCTTCGCCTGGCCTGTCTTGCAACCATTCAAGGTCCTGCACTCCGCCAGTAGCTCTGGACCTGCAGCCCTGTGAATAGCACCATCAACACCGCCGCCACCAAGCAGACTCGTATTAGCAGCATTTACTATCGCATCACAACCATGTGCTGTGGTTATATCCCCCTTAACCATTACTATCTCTGTACCCAACTTCAACACCTCCTCAAAATGATACCACCAGGGCCGGTTCCCACTGGTCTTATTTATCCGTGAGAATTAACTCCCCATTCTCATCATACTTTATCCAGCCATCCAAAACTTTCTTACGATCATCATAATAGCTTTCAGGCGAATCACCGTGTATCTTAAATCTGTTCCCATTAGAGTCAGTGATTACAGACCTAAACTGATAGCCCTCATAATCTGGAAGACCACCAGCCCCACCTGACTTCGCATATTCCTGCCAAACCTCAACCTTAAAGTCCTCGTCCGGATAAGTCTTCTTCAAATACCTCTCATAATTCTCCTTACGAGAATCCAAATCATCCTGACTTATCTTCTTATTCGACTTATACGTGCACCCACATAACGACACAAGCAGACATAAACAAATGCCAATAAATATAACCTTCGCTTTCATATTTTCCCCTTACCACATTGTATTACGGCTGTCATCATCCGAGCATCTCGCCGCATCCATCGCAATCGCAACCATCAGCGCCGGCAGCTCATCCATATCATTAACCACATCCAGAACATAAGTATCTCCCCAGTGGAATAGCTGTTTAGATATTCGAACCACGAGACGCTCCTGCTCGAAAATATCATAGTTCCACTGCATGAAGTCCCCTTCTAGTCTCCAGCCCTTGTAGTCTATATTATAGACGGGGCGGAAGAACGAAAACTCCCTCTTAACAATTCCTTGAGAATAACCATTTATGCTTATCTCAAACTCCTTAAAGAGACGGAAAAGCTTCTCTTGGATCAGACCTATTTCCTGACCACTTGCCTTGTCAAACACCCTAATTCTGTGTCCTATCGAGAACATATCCGCCTTTACAAAATATCTAGGATACCCCTGCGAATCATATACATCATATGTATCTGTCCAAGAGAAAACCTTTTGCTTAATTAGTAATTGACTCATTTTCTATTAATCCTTTCAACCTTCCTTTTTATAATAAACCCAAAGATACACATCCGCGATAATAGAAATAAGGGCAAATATCATAAAGCCCATATATGTATTTCCCAAATCTTTATTCTGCACAGCTCGCAACCTTGCTTCAGATTCGTAAAGTTTTCCTTTATAAAGATAAACTGAAACTGTGGTTTTTGTTTCGTACGCAGCTTTATACTGTGGAGCATAGGAATCAGTCAGCTCATAATTCGTTACATAGTCCCCATATTTAACTGTAGCAAAACGGTCTACATTATATGGGGCCTTGGGGAATCCCTCCACCCCTGCAGACTTTTCTTCATACTCTATAACCGTCGCATCAACAACCTCATAATTATCTATTGAAGAATCTAGGTACCTTACAAGTAACACCACTGCAACGACCATCAAAACAATAGCTACGACCATCACAGAAATGGCCAAGCGAAACAGCACCTGTTTTCTTGTAAGCCCAAACTCTTCACTATCTTGTAAATTTTCTCTATCCACTTTGTCATCCTCCCCATTAGCTAACCCTCTTGAGAATAACATTAATCCAACATTGTTGTAGAATCATCGCCTAAGTCCTTCACTTGTTCCTCCATAATTTCTAAACACTCAGAATGATGGCTCAATTATACCATAAAAATATACCACTGAGCACAAACTCAGTGGTATATATAAACCTAAGCCAATAGCTTAGCTCTCTTGCTTTCTGGAATCTTTAATGCATCCATCGCTTCTTCAGCAGAGAGATGCAAAGTTTCCATCAGATTAAGGACGCTTGTTCTCTGGCTTTCATCAGTCGCAGCAGTA
>CACYQC010000134.1 GCA_902776395.1 uncultured Lachnospiraceae bacterium | reverse complement strand
AGTTACAGCTCCTATAATCGAAGCACAGATAGTTGAAACAATGCTTCTTATATGTATTAACTTCCAGTCGCTTATTGCTACTAAGGCAAATCGTATAGCTAGAGCAGCAGGTGATGCAGTTGTTATGGAATTTGGAGCTAGACGTGCTCAGGGTCCAGATGCAGCTGTATGGGGAACTAGAGCTTGCTATATCGGTGGAGTTAATACAACAGCTACTGTAATGGCAGATCAGCAGTTTGGAGTAACAGCTGTGGGTACAATGGCTCATAGCTGGGTTGAATTCTTCCCTTCAGAGTATGAGGCATTTAAGGCATATGCTGAAATCTATCCAGATAACAGCGTACTTCTTATTGATACATATGACATTCTTGAAAGCGGACTTGTAAATGCTATAAAGGTAGCTCATGAAGTCTTAGAGCCAATGGGTAAGAGACTAAAGGGCGTTCGTATAGATAGTGGAGACCTTGCTTATTTCTCTAAGAAGATTAGAAGAACTCTTGATGCAGAAGGCCTTCAGGATTGTAGCGTAGTAGTTTCTAACAGTGTAGATGAATATCTGATTGACTCTCTTAATAAGCAGGGTGCTAAGATTAATTCTTACGGTGTTGGTGAGAGAATGATCACCTCTAAGTCTGATCCTGTTTTTGGTGGTGTATATAAGCTCGTTGCTGTTAAAGAGGGTGATACATTTATTCCAAAGATTAAGGTTTCAGAAAATGTAGAGAAGATTACAAATCCTGGAAAGAAGAAGGTTTATAGAGTGTATAGTAGAAAGACTGGTTATGCTATCGCAGATCTTCTTACAATGGCAGACGAAGAGCCTGATTTCAGCGATTCTTATGCATTTATTGATCCAACTAAGCCTTGGAAGAATATGAAGTTTAGAAATGTTGATGCTAAGCCTCTTCAGGTTACAATCTTTAAAGATGGTGAACTTGTATATGAGAAGCCTACACTTAAAGAGATACAAGAATTTGTAAAGCATCAGCTTGCTAATGAGGTATGGGAAGAGGAACAGAGATTCTATAATCCTCATATTCATTATCTTGATCTTTCACAAAAACTATATGAAACTAAGAAAGAACTTCTTGCTGGTGTTGAATTCGTTGACTAATCGGAATATGGCTTTGGAACGTATCATTTATATTGAAAATATATGCTATAAATGATAAAATGTTAACACTTAGGTATTAATGGAGGGGTATGGTGTGGAAGATTTAAATAATCAAAGTTATGATGAATTCACACTTAATTTCAAACTTGAAGAAGATGTTCCTATCGATCAGTTTGAAATGACTATGTATAATTATGAATTTGTGGGGAATCGTACTAAGTGTACATGTGTAGCTATTGATGGCGTTAGAGCGCTTCAGTTCAAAGTGCCTGCTACCTTGCCTTTGGAACAATTCCTACGTAAACAACTATATAAGGGTGAATTTTTATCGATATTATCGAATATCCTTAATCAGCTTATTTATTTTTCAGAGAACAATATGCCACTTAATAAGCTGCTTCTGAATATTCATTATATGTATATTGAATTATCGACACTTGATATTCAGCTTCTTTATATGCCAGTAAACAAGAAGTTTGCTGATTGTAATGTAACTGAGTTTATTCAAGAGTTTATTAGTAAAGTTCGTTTTGCTAATATGTCATCAGTTGAATGTGTTGATCAGATACTTAAATATCTTGATAGCAAACTGATGTTCAATCTTGAAGAGTTCTATCAGTTCATTCTATCGATGGAGCAGAAGTCTATCATGGAAGATGAAGGAAAACAGAAGATGGTTGATGAACCTGTGGTTCAGGCAACTTCTGAGAATTATAGTAATCCAGTTCCTTATCTTGTACGTATCAAGACAAATGAACTGATACCTATACTTCATAAGGAATTCATGGTTGGTAAATCAGTAAATTGTGATTATCAGATTCTTGATAATAAGAAGGTAAGTAGAAAGCATGCTATTTTCAGAATTAGTAATGGAGAGTGCTATGTGAGAGATAATGCTTCTACTAATCATACATTTATTAATGGACAGCTAATTCAGCCGGGTGTTGAAATAATGCTCACTAATGATGATAATATCAGAATGGGTGATGAAGAGTTTAAATACTGGGTTAGATAATTTGATTTAATATTTAGGGTGAGAGAAAAGAGAACCGCTTGTTACATTTATGTACAGTGGTTCTCTTTCTCGTTTGTGTATCTTTTATTATATTCTATGACATTTTGAGTATAGCTGATTAGTTTAAATATTTTTTAGAAATTCTTCGTTTATTTCGATAACCTGCTTCATTGCCTCAGGACCAGGTGCTCCGATAGTATTTCTTTTCTCTACGCATGTCTTTAGGCTTATAGCATCATATATATCATCCTTGAATACAGGACTAATCTTCTGAAGTTCATCTATAGAGAGTTCTTCGATTGCTTTGCCATTATCTATACAGTAGAGTACAAGCTGACCGATTATTCCATGAGCATCTCTGAATGGGACGCCATTTTTAACTAGATAGTCAGCGGCATCAGTGGCATTTGTGAAGCCCTTCATAGCGCTTACTTTCATATTCTCTTTATTTAGCTTCATTGTGCTTATCATACCGTTGAAGAGTGCGATGCAACCCTTTACAGTATCTATTGCATCGAAGGTGAGTTCCTTATCTTCCTGCATATCCTTATTATATGCTAGAGGAATTCCCTTCATAGTTGTGAGTATAGATACAAGAGCGCCGTATACTCGGCCGGTTTTACCTCTAACTAGTTCTGCTATATCAGGGTTTTTCTTTTGAGGCATTATAGAACTTCCTGTGCTATAGGAGTCATCAAGCTCAATGAACTGATATTCATTTGAGTTCCAGATGATTATCTCTTCTGAGAATCTGGAAAGATGCATACATATAGTTGAAAGGGCTGATAGAAGTTCTATCACATAATCTCTATCCGAAACTGAATCCATACTATTAAGAGTAGGACCGTAGAAACCAAGAAGATCTGCGGTAAGCTTTCTATCAAGTGGATATGTCGTTCCTGCAAGAGCTCCAGCTCCTAGAGGGCAGTAGTTCATTCTATCATATATATCAGATAGTCTATCGAAGTCTCTTTTGAACATTTCCATATATGCGCCCACATGATGAGCAAATGTAACAGGCTGAGCTTTCTGGAGATGTGTAAAACCTGGCATATATGTATCGAGGTTATCCTTCATAAGATTATGAAGAGTTGTCATGAGTTCCTTAAGAAGATCCTTGATTGCTACAACTTCGTCTCTAGTGTAAAGTCTCATATCAAGTGCAACCTGATCATTACGGCTTCTTCCTGTATGAAGCTTCTTACCTGTATCGCCGATTCTATCTATTAGTGTTGCTTCAACAAAGCTGTGAATATCTTCATATTTAGGAGATATTTCAAGTTTGCCTTCTTCAACATCTGAAAGAATGCCTTTGAGACCTTCGATTATTTTGTCTGCTTCTTCCTTTGTGATTATTCCAGTTTCTCCAAGCATAGTAGCATGTGCGATGCTGCCATTTATATCCTGCTTATAAAACTTCTGATCAAAGGAGATAGAAGCGTTGAAGTTATAAACTAATTGGTCGGTTTCTTTTGTGAAACGTCCTCCCCATAGCTGAGCCATTTTTGTTACCTCTTTTCACTTAAATTAAACATAGATAGTTTAATACACTTGCCTCAATGTATCAAGTTAAATTCCTTTGTTCTATAGTTTATATGTGTTATCATATAAAAGTATTCCCGGAAAGGATCAAGACTTATGAAAGATACATCTAATAAAATACTCTCAGTTATACTGATTGCTATAATAATAATTCTTCTTTTGATACTCGTTAAAGGCATTTTTACTCCGGCGGGGGAATCTATTACGGATTTTCTACCTTTTAAGTCAAAAGAAAAGGAAGATAAAATATATAATTCTATAGATGAGATAGCAGCAAAGATAAATGAAGAAATTGAAAAAGGTACTGATGGTGAGATTTCTCTTATGGTATCTACAGCTGTTAGCAAAGAAGAACTGAAGGATATTTATTATGTTACAGATTCTATGGTCGGTACGGTGAAGTCTATTACAACCTATGAGAGTGCTGAAGAGGATCATCGTAAGGTTACATTTGATTTTGAAAAAGCAGACTCGATGTATGTATATGAGAGTATCGTAGAACACAAAGAGATTCCTGCAGATCGAGTGAATGCTAAAAAAATGGAAAGTGTTTGTCGTACATTTCTTAGCGAAAATATTAAACCAGGTATGTCGGATTATGAGAAAGAGCTATGTATACATGATTATATAGTGGAAAATACTGTATATGGTTTTAGTTTAAGTCATGATGATAGTGAATTTAATGCGTATGGAGTTCTGGTTAATGGTAGGGCTGTATGTTCTGGTTACGCCGCTGCGATGAATTTATTACTAAGGTGTGCGGGCGTTGATTCGAAGATTGTTATTGGCGATGCGACGGATATATATTCTAAGGACAGCAAGACTGAAAAACATGCTTGGAATCAGGTTAAGATTGATGGAGTATGGTATAACATGGATGCAACTTGGGATGATCCTGTTGCTAGTGATGGTAATGATTATTTAGAATATAATTATTTTTTAATAGATACTAATAGATTATTAGAACTTGAAAATACGCAGCATAATTTTAACTTAGATCATTATAGTGAATTAAAAACAGCCTAGGGCTGTTTTTTTAAATAATTATATACTTCATTAACTGTATTATTAAAATTATTAAAATCTACTTCAAACCAAGTAGTATTAAACTGATGTTTAAAAAAAGTATATTGTCTTTTAGCAAATCTTCGTGAATTTCTTTTTATTTCATTAATTACTTCTTCTTTACTTTTATTATTATAAAAGTAATTATAAA
>CACYQC010000133.1 GCA_902776395.1 uncultured Lachnospiraceae bacterium | reverse complement strand
AGTTCATCGACTGGTACCTGGGCATGGCAAAATCAATGATGCATAGTACATATTAGTGAGTATATAGGGACGGTTCTGATTTACTCATTTTTATCCCCGATAAAAATGAGTAAATCAGAACCGTCCCTATATACTCACTATACTATTTCAAGAATGGTATTAACCATCAAGTCGTTTTGTTTTGGTTTCATGAAGCACATACGTATGTACTTATCTGACAGTCCGCGGATGTCATCACATTTACGAATGATTATTCCTCGCTGGTTGCAATGCATTGCTACATCGGAGGAACTCAGGTCATCCTTCAGAAGCTTGACCAGCATGAAGTTTGCATCAGGCTTGATCAGCTTAATCGTCTTGCTAGTGGACATAGCCAGGTATACAAGAGACCTCTCAGTATGAATCATTGACTGTGACTCTGTGATATATTCCTCGTCCTTGAACATGTCTGTGATAGCAATTGCTGTCAGTGAAGCGATATTATTCTTAGTAGTAGTTAGATCGATGATTTCCTTATGCTCAGGATTATTCATGATTGCATAGGCGAATCTTAGTCCTGGAACTGCAAAGAACTTTGATACGCTTCTGATAACGGAAATGTTATCGAACTCCTCTGTAAGAGGAACTGCTGTATATTCCTTGTAATCATCAAGGAATTCTATATACATCTCATCAATTATGAGGAAGATGTTCTTCTCTTTACAAGCCTCTGTCAGCTTGCGGATATCAGCAAGCTCTATCTTCTTAGAGGTTGGGTTATTTGGGTTAGCTATAATGATAAGATCTAAATCGTCAGTAAGCTGAGATATCAGATCGTCCATATCCAACTTGAAATCATCCTCTTCCTTCAGATCATAGAAGGAAAGCTCGACATTATAAGCGGAAAGTACATTTTCAAACTCGCTTGGCCCCGGAGTTAGTAGAAGTGCCTTCTTTGGAAGCAGAAGTGCACCGTATAATTTAAGTAGATCAGTAGAACCATTTCCCATGACGATATTCTCCAAAGGAGCACCAACATAGGAGGAAACAGCTGTTTTAAGTTTGTTGTAATAAATGTCGGGATATTTGACGATAGAAGAGATATTCTCTTTGATTGCCTGAGTTACAGATTCAGGAATACCCTTCGGATTTAGGTTAGCATTAAATAATACTGTCTCGTATTGTTCGATTCTTAGTGGGGCATTATTCATGATACTTTTTCCTTTAAAAACAAACTATTATTTGATATAATAAGATGATTTACTAGTTTCTTGAACCAGTAAATATATTCTACAACAGTTGAGATAGAAGTTGCAAGAAGTTTTGCTTAAATAATGTAACTATTTACGGAGAGAATAATGAAGGCAATAGTTGAACAATATGCAAAGGGCCAGTTCAAGGTAGAACGTCCTGAAGTCTCCATTTCTGAGACAGAATTTAGGATGAATATCGAGGCTGGTACTATTTATGAGGGACAGTTCCAGGTAGAGAGTCTGAACGACTATCCTATCAAGGGAATGGTCTACGATAGTAGATATCTGCTTCGCTTTGAAGATCACAGCTTTATCAGCAAGAGCTTCACAGTGAAGTATTCTTTTGATGCTACCTGTCTGGAGGCTGGTCAGAATATTCGTGGTCATATAAATATAATCACAGACGGTGGAGAGTGGAGAATACCATACGACATCAATATTGTTCAGCCTTGTGTTAAGCATCACGATGAAAGAATCGATGATCTCTTCAAGTTTGCCTCACTTGCAGAAAGAAATTGGAATGATGCTGCACGCCTCTTCGTAAATGACGATTTCCGTAGAACCTTTATCAACAAAGAACCTATCCTCAAGAATACTTACGAGAGCCTTCTGGAAAGCCGTTCTGTTAATCAGGCTATGGAGGAGTTTCTGGTTCTTGTTTCTAAGAAGAGAACAGTTACTCTATCTGTTCCAAAGGCAAAGCTGGATATAGCTATGCCAACAGAGACAGAGAGTATAAGCGTAGATATAACAAAGAATACTTGGGGTTATACATTTTCAGAGATTCGAAGTGACTCTGAGTTTATCATTCCTGCAAAGAAGACTATTTCTGCAAAGGATTTTACAGGAAATATCTGCTCACTTCAGGTGTTCATTTCTCCTGAACATGTGCCAGAAGGTGAGAACTCAGGTAGACTTATAATCGAGAATATCTATCAGAGAATTGAGATTGATATACATCTGTCCAAGCCACTTACTGCTCGTCCTAACCAGGAGCTGAGAAGAAGAAATAGAGACTACAAGAGATGCAAGGCAGAGCTTATCAGAAGCTACATCGAGTTCAGAATGGACAGAATGAGCCTTGAAGATTACGTGCATGTAAATATGGAAGCCCTGAAGACTCTGAATGAGATAGAGCCTGAAGAGGATATGTATAGACTGGGAATCATGCATATGAATATTCTGGCGGGCGAATATTCAAAGGTTGAGCAGGAGTTCCAGCGTATCGAGGCGGACGTTGATAAGGAAAGCATGGGCAACCAGCAGCTCTGCTACTATAACTATCTGAGAGCAATGATGCTTAAGGATGATGAAGTAACTGAGAAGACAGCTCATGTTGTAAGAAGAAACTACCGCACTCAGGAGCCAAAGATGTTTTATTTCTGGCTGCTCCTATTTGTGGATTCAACCTATAACGAAGATAAGAATGCGCTTTATCGAGAGCTCACTCAAATGTATGACGAGGGAGAAAACAGCCCAATCCTTTATTTCGAGCTGTGTAATCTTCTCAATTCAAACCCTATGCTTCTTAAGAAGCTCACGGAGTATGAGATAACCTCTATAAAGTGGGGACTCAGACATAGATTTGTATCTGACGAGGTTCTTCTAGAGTTCGTAAAGTTGGCAGGTAAGAATAAGAATTTCGACAGACAGATATTTGAAGTTCTGAGAGAAATATATGATAAGAACGAGCACGAGCTTAGAGCTGAGAGACGTAAGGTTCTAGAAGAAAAGGGAATAGACGATAGTGAACTCTATGATTCAGCGCCTATTTCCGGCGCTGGCTCTACTAAGATTTCCTCCATCCACGAATATGACGACGAGTCTCTCGAGGATATTCCATTTGAGTTTGGTAAGCATGCAGATGCAGAGCTTGGAACTATGGATTATGACGAGGGCGAAGAGGAAGATGACTTCGAGGAAGAAGATCTGGAAGAAGAGGATTATGGCGACGAGATAGATGGTCCATCTAACGAAGAGGACTATGAGGATGAAGAGGATAACTTCATTGATTCGCTGAGTGATTCCATTAAGTCTGGCGCCAAGAAGATAGATAATGTTCCTGTCGAGGATGCAGACGAGAAGCTGGATGCTGCTATCAGAGCAGATGCTGCGGAGAAGCTGACACGTAAAGAAAACGAGAATCTGGAAGTTCTGTCCAGTATATGTTCTATGCTTATTTCTGCAAATATGCTGGATCACAAATATCATAGATTCTACAAAGCGGCAGTTCTGAAGAGTCTCAAGTTCATTGGACTGAACGAGTGCTATATAAGAAGTATGAATAGGGATAGATACGAACTTATCCCAACTTCAGTTCTGATGTATCTGAATTATAAGAATACTCTTTCAGAGGATGAGCTGGCATACTTATATGCAAATGTAATCTTCAATAAGTCTGAACATATGAAGATATACCATGAATATGCTCCTACTATGGAAGATTTCATGGAGAATATGATCGTCAAGGGTAAGGTTAATGACGACCTGACAGTTATCTATGACGAATTTCTGGAGCCAGAAAATGTAAGCTCCATGTATGCGGGCAAGCTGATCAATATCATTTTCAGGCGTAAGATTGTATGTAACAACAAGAAGGTTGCTGCGGTAATAGTTAGTCACGAAGAGCTGCAGGCCGTTCAGAGAATTCCTCTTGTAAATGGCGAAGCTTACGTAGAGATTCTATCTGAAAATGCTTCTATCATTTTCGAGGATAAGAATGGTAATAGATACGCAGGTTCTATTCCTTATCATTTTGAGAGGATTGTTGATGAGAAGGCTTACATGCCTATCTGTAAGGAATATAGTCCAAGAGATTATAGAGTTCTGCTCTTCAATTATGAAAGCATAGGTCAGTTCACTTATAAGAGTGCAAAGGAAGTAAATGCTGCAAGAGATATCATGCAGTGTGACGAGATATCCTATGATTATAAGCAGCAGGCTTGTCTCAATATTATTGAGTACTATCATGAGAATCTGGATACAGACGTACTTATCAAGTATCTGGGTAAACTTGATATCGAATATCTGACACATGCAAATGCCAGAACAATTATCACATATCTTATTGATATGAATATGTTCGACAAAGCCTTCCAGGCCGTTAAGCTCTATGGATTTAACGAGCTGGATGTAAACGAGTTATATCGTCTCGCGGATTACGGTGTAACGGATTCAGAAGGATTCCTCAATGAGAACCTGATGTCTATATGTATTAACCTTTACAAGACAGGTACAGTAAACTCAAATATCCTTGGATATCTTGTTTCTAACTTCAAGGGAAGTATAGATGAACTGGCGGATCTGTTTAAACTAGCGAAGGATAGAGTAAATGATGTAGGACCACTGGCAGAGAATACTCTTGCTCAGATGATGTTCTCAAATACATATATCGAATATATCTACGATGTATTCCTAACATACTACGGTGGTAGAAGTAGAGGCCTCGTAGTAAAGGCATTTGCGAGATTGTCGGCACATAACTATCTGGTTAGAGATGATCAGGTGCCTAACTTCATTTTCGATGCCCTGTTCCAGGAAGTGATAAGAGGTAATATCGATGATGAAATATCCATCATGGCACTTCTGCTTTACTTCAGTAAGCTGGAAAGATTCTCAGACATCCAGAGAAAGTGGATAGTTGAGAATGTTGAGAGATTT
>CACYQC010000132.1 GCA_902776395.1 uncultured Lachnospiraceae bacterium | reverse complement strand
TTTTATATATTAATTATCCTTTTTCAAAACAATTGTAACTATCTCCGGATAATTATTTACTCTTATAGGTGCCACACTATTTCCAAGCCCACGACTAATGATAAGCTTCGTTTTTCCGTAATCCCTAACTCCTGCATCCAGCTCTGGGAAGAACTTAAAATTTGCTGACACAAAGCCTCTCTGCCCCGGAAGTCTCACCTGTCCACCATGATTATGTCCCGATAGAACTAGGTCAGCACCGTCCTCAACGTAAGTCTTTATATATTCAGGCTCGTGAGCGAGCACCACTGTAAGTGCACTCTCCGAGGCTTCTTCTTTCTCCTCTTTCTCTACCTCTGGCAGAGTGTAGATGCTCTTTCCCAGAGACATTTCCGATACCCCAACAAGCCTTATACCGTCAATATCGGCGGCTCTATCATCTATATATTCAACACCGTAGGATTCAACTTCCTTTATGAAAGCCTCATACTTCTCGGCATTTTTTTCTATCAACCATTCCTCGTGATTTCCGGAAATGTAATACACCGGCGCTATCTCGACAGCTCCCTTGAAGAAGCTCTCAGCTATTCCATAATTCGTATGAGTCGAGTCGACCACGTCCCCCGTCACAACTATAATATCCGGTTCTTCCTTTTCTATTCTTTTCAAAAGCACGGACTCATTAAAACCAAAGAACTGATTATGCAGGTCCGATATCTGAACTATCCTGTACCCATCCAACTCGTCAGGAAGCAAAGCATTATTTACCTCATATTCAGTAGTAACCAGATGATAGTTTCCGTATAGAATCAATCCAATACAGATTAGATTCAGAACCAAAAAGGTCGGAACCACCACTCGAAACTTTATCTTCTTAGTCTTATGATGGAAGACAAGCATCCCCAGCCCCGCTCCATAAGCACCGCCTAAAACAGCGACCGCGATTAGTCTCGATTCTGGTATTCTATATTTATTTTTCTCCGCCTTCTTCTTATCTACTCCATACATAACGAAGGCGAGAAGATTTATAATTATCAGATAATAAACTAAGATCATTAATTAATCTTCATCCTTTTCACTCTCAGATGTGCCGTCCGCCTCCGAATCCTTCAAGTGATTGAAGATTCCAGCGAGTATCGCACCCGATATATTGTGCCACACAGAAAATATTGCCCCCGGAACAGTAGCCATTGTCATATCTGGAAATGCTGTACCCGCGAGTGTTGTTGCAAGCCCCGAATTCTGCATACCTATCTCTATAGCAACCGCCTTCTTCCTTCCAAGATCCATTTTAAAGAGGAGTCCAATAAGGAAGCCACATAGATATCCAAGAAGATTATGAAGAATTACAATCATAAAAATAATAAGACCTGTAGTCAGTATCTTCTCACTATTATGAGAAACTACTGCTGCTACGATGAGGCATATTGCCGCTACAGAAACCGTAGGAAGTATATCCACTATTTTCTCTGTATATTTTCCAAAGATTTTATTTATCAGAAGACCGAGGCCTATAGGAATAATTACAACCTGAATAATAGAAATGAACATCGATTTAACATCTACACTTACCGATGTTCTAAGATACATATATGTGAGCACAGGAGTAAGAAGCGGAGCCAGCAAAGTATTGATGCTGGTCATTCCAACGGACATAGCAGTATCACCCTTAGATAGAAATGTAACTACATTACTTGATGTACCACCCGGACAGGTTCCGACCAGAACCACACCGACCAGAAGCTCATTACTGAGTCCGAATATCTTACCCAACAAAAAAGCAAGTAACGGCATTACAATAAACTGAGCTAGGCAGCCGACTATTACATCTCTCGGTCTCTTAAAGACAACCGCGAAGTCCGAGAGCTTCATCGTAAGTCCCATACCGAACATAACTATCATTAACAGATAATTGATCCATGTAGTCTGAATCCATAGACATGACTTAGGTAGAAATAGAGCTAACGCCGCTATAACCAGAACTATCCACGCCATGTATTTTCCTATAATGTCACTTACCTTTTTCATTGCCAGCACCTTTTTCAAAATACTTAAATCTGAACCTTTCCAGCTAGGATATCCTTATAATCTGCTAGATTCTTTCTCAGAAGATTTGGCGTATCCAGCTCATATGGACATTTTGTTTTGCAGAGTCCACAGTCTACACACTCCTCTATCTTCATCATAAGTCCCTGCCACTCTTCTGATAAGAAGTTCTGTGAAGGAGAGCGTCTGATGAGCTGTGACATTCTTGCGCAGTTATTTATCTGTATGCCAACTGTACATGGCATACAATATCCACATCCACGGCAGAAGTCTCCCATGAGATTCTTCCTATCTTCCTCGATAAAGGCCGCGATTTCATCTGTCATCTCTACTTCCTCATCAAAGAATCTGAGCCACTGATTGAGTTCCTCCTCTCGCTGGATTCCCCAGAGAGGAAGTGCATTATACTGACTCATAAATGCCATACAAGCAGTACTATCTGTAAGGAGTCCGCCAGAGAGTCCCTTCATTGCAAGGAAGCCCATTCCTGCAGCTTCAGCTGCCTTAACGAGAGCTATATCTCTCTCCGTCGCAAGATAACAGAACGGAAACTGAAGCGTCTCATATAGACCACTCTCAACTATTTCCTCAGCCACTCCAATTAAGTGAGCAGTTATTCCTATATGTCTTATCTTTCCCTGGCGCTTTGCTTCAACCATCGCCTCATACATTCCTGTACCATCGCCAGGCCTATAACATTGCTGAACACAGTGAAACTGATATATATCCAGATAGTCTGTTTTCAGATTCTTGAGAGTAGTATCCAGATCCTCCCAAAACTTTTCAGGAGTTTTTGCCATGGTCTTAGAAGATATATATATCTTTTCTCGCATTCCCTCAATAGTTCCGAAGGCTTCTCCCATCTTCTCTTCACTATCAGAATAAGCACGTGCTGTATCAAAGAACCTCATTCCGCCTTCATACGCCCCTCTTAGAAGCTTCACAGCCATATCCATATCAACTCTTTGAATAGGCAGCGCCCCAAAGGCATTCTGTGGAACTTTTATTCCTGTTTTGCCCAATACGATTTCTCTCATTAGCCTACACTCCTCTAAAATTATTAATACCCCACTACATCACATTTCAAAAAACACTTATCTTCATAAGTATACAACAAAAAAGTCGTCCTGACACTCACCTTCATAAGTATACAACAAAAAAGTCGTCCTGACACTCACAAAGTAGGACGACTTTTCCTTATCTAGTATTATATTTAATTATAGCAGAATATTAATCAGTATACCTGTTACACACGCATATACAATAATAAATGCCCAGTAAAAAAGGAAATGCCTTATCCCCAGCACGACCTTTAAAGCACCAAGGTTTGTAATCTTGGTAGCCGGACCTGTAATCATAAATGCCGCAGCGCTTCCAAGACTCATTCCGCTGGCGAGCCACGTCTTGAGGATAGGTATGGTACCACCACCACACACATATAGCGGCACACCAACTGTAGAAGCCATCAGAACTCCCCAAGCCTCATTTCCTCCAAACATAAAAGTAACTGCCTCCTGAGGCACATACCTCTGAAAGATTGCCGACAAAAATATTCCTATAAGGAAATACAGGCCTGTCGCTTTTACATTTCTGCCCATATTCTTTATTAATCTCTTAAATATATTCGGGTCTGTATCTCTATTTTTAGGCTCATCAAAACTCTCGAATCTGAAGAAATTCTTTTTCCTAAAAAAGAAACGTACAACAAGTCCAGCTACTATTCCGCACAAGAAACAGGTTACAATACGGATTACAAGAACTTTTACGCCAAGCGCCGCACTGTAAATGATCAGCTGCGGATTAAGTAAAATAGAACTCATCATAAAGGAGGCTAGCCACTCATCTCTTATTCCGCCTCTAGAAAAGGAGGCAGCTATCGGAATTGTACCGTACATACAAAGAGGCGAGGCCACTCCTAAAATAGATGCAATTATAATCCCTATAATGCTACTACCATCCCCCTTCATCCTTCTCATAGCATTATGAATCTTATCCTTAAAGAAAACGGAGATGAGGGAGCCAATAATCATTCCTATGAGCCAGTATAAAAATATCTGTCTTAATTGTACTAGGAAATAGTAGCCCACATATATGAATTCTCTTCTTATAACTTCAAACATCAATTTTCCCCAACGCCGTCATCTATATTTACTATCTCATATGCTCTATTTCCTAAACCGATTTCTTCTGAATGAGTCAGTATATGAAGTCCATTTTTTTCTAGTATTCTATTCTGCAGCGACTGACCATCCTTAGCTCTAAAAACAAGATCTACACAAGCCTGGTCCAACGCTACCGGATCCGTTGATGCAAGAATTCCAATATCATGCATATCAACTGCCGTTGGAGTAGATACACAGTCACAATCGATGGACATATTGTTCATAACACTGATATAAACTATCTTCTGTCCATTTCCTTCATAATCTGAAACTGACTTTGCCGCCTCTGCCATAGACTCAGTAAAAATATCTTGATTTGTAACCAGACTACCGAAATCAATTGGAGGCTTCGAAAAAGTTCCTCCTGTATGGATTCTGGTCTTGCCCTCACTGGACGCAATACCTATCGAAATATTCTTCAGTGCTCCACCAAATCCAGCCATCGGATGACCTTTGAAATGCGTTAGCACCAAGACATAATCATAGTTAGCCAGGTTCTTTCCAACCCAGTTTTCCTGAAGATTTTTTCCTCCTTCAACTGGTATCTTCATGTAACCATCGCGGTCCATTATGTCCACATCTGCTATATCCGTAAATCCATGATCCTTTGCAACCTGCATATGCATTTCCGTCTCTGCTCTTTTAGAACCTGAATAGGCAGTATTGCACTCAACAATAGTTCCATTCACATCTTGAACGAGATTCTTGATAAGCTTAGGATCTAAGTGATTCGGATTTCCCGCCTCACCCGTTGAAAGCTTTATAGCCACCTTACCAGTTGGATTTACATCTAATGCCTGATAAACCTTATCTAACCCTTCGGGGCTTATATCATTTGTCATATAAACAATTGACGACTTGTCGTAGTTTCGTCCTTCAGACTTCAAAGTTTCTACATCATAGAATTCATGCGGCTCGATGTCATAGTGCATGTGTCTCGTATACCAGACAGCAGTAGCTCCTATAATCGCTAGAAATATCCCTAAGCCAATTAAGAATTTGCGAAGTCTACGTCCCTTTTTCTTTGTTTTCTTTTTATTACTATCTTTCATACTCCGAGTCGCTCCTTTATACCATTAAGTCCAAGATAATGATATGAAATTAACATCTTTAATCTATAGCTTATTTCATTCTCTTCACTATAATTAACTAGGATGTCTGTCAGGCCCATTATAAGAATTGAAATTATCTGAACCTTAAAGGCCTTGTCCTCTATTGGGCATGCTTCTACAAAGAATTTAGTCATCATATCCACGAGCATCGACTGATCCTTACTGCCATCGGATTTAAGCATTATGAGTATCCCCTCTCGGTACCTACTCATCAATCGGGCAAGCACCGTTGACACTTCTTCTATCTTATGAGCAGTATAATTCTCTGCATATTCAGCACTTCCAAAACGACTTATTGCTTCAATAACACATTGCCTAGCCTCTCCTACAAGTGTTTCGTAGATTTCTTCCTTAGAACTGAAATATCTATATATATTGCTCTTACTAATAAAACACTTATCAGCGACCATTCGAAGCGACGTATTTTCGTATCCAATATTAATAAAAAAATTTTTTGAAACCGTCAGTATCCTTTGATTTATTTCATCTTTTTTTATTTGCATTAATCTTGCCCCAAAACACGCGTGTCACAATAGCGACCGTTTTATAAGCAAGTTTTACCACGTATCACCACCTTTTTCAACACCTTCACTTTAAAAGCGACCACAAAATTATTTTATTCACGATTAATCACAAACCTTTTCTGATTATGTTTGCCAGGTTCAGAAAATCCTTAGCCTTCATTAAAGCCATCCCCTGGGATTCATCCCCGAGCACTCACGATTAATCACAAACCTTTTCTGATTATGTTTGCCAGGTTCAGAAAATCCTTAGCCTTCATTAAAGCCATCCCCTGGGATTCATCCCCGAGCACAACTAGTTTATCTCCCGAAGATATATCAAAAAGCTTCCGAGCCTTTGCAGGAATTACTATCTGTCCTTTATCACCGACTGTCACTATACCAAAGAGGTGTTTACCCTTAGGCGGTACATCCAGTCCCAGATTCTCCTCTGATTCATAGTTTGCCAGATCATCAAGAGAAACACCGAAGAGTTCAGCCAGAAGCTTGCACTTCTCAAGATCAGGAACCGTTTCGCCACTCTCCCACTTTGCAACCGCCTGTCTGGATACACCAACAGCCTCGGCTATATCCTCCTGAGTCATCTGTTTTATCTTTCTTAAACGAACAATATTGTCACTAAACATTTTTTTCTCCTATTTACTATACTATTCTTTTAATCCATTAAACAACATTTCTTTCATTCACAGATTACTCCTTATTCTGAACCTTCTTCTTACTAATTCCAAGTACTGCCCATCTGAAGAATGGTATTCTCGAAATAATTGCATATAGTCCATATCCGAATGCAAAGCCTGCAATTAGACTAAGCAAGTAGCAAACTGGCGCTGGAAGAACTGCATTCTTTGCAAAAACAAGAGCCACAGTGGATATTCCAAGATAATGGAATACATATAGGCCAAAGCTATGAGCACTCATCCACTTTGTAAAACTGTTACTGAAGTCTCCAAATCTTGCCATACCAGCGAGCATTGCAAGGGACCCAAAGTATGCACATGCTGCGAAGAGTGGACCTCTGTTGACCGGCTTATCAGCATAGTTAGTTCCACCACGAACGATGAAGTTTAATACTGCAAATGTAATAGAGAGCGCTACTCCAATCACTATAATTATCACTGCATATTTCTTCAGCTTATCCATTACTTCTTCATTTGAAAAAACATAGTATCCCAGCATGAAGAATACAAAATAAAATGCACATCTATAAACTGATATGATTGGGGCATTCAGCACCTGTGCCGCTCCCCAGATTGGGAAGAAGAAAAGAGCTATCAGCCAAAGCGGAGTTTTGGAACCCACCTCTAGAAGTTTTCCCTTTTCTATTTTTCTTACTAGCACAAGTATAACGCTATAAAGCCACAGAAGATGAACAAACCACAGCACTCCACTTCCTGATGCAACCATGATAAGGTAGATGATAAACTTTGGCACTCCCGCTTTCGCAAGTTCTGCCGCTCCATCTGCCAGATGCATACTTACATAGCCCTGTATAAACTGGAATACGAAAAGTCCGATTGTGGAAGGAACAAGAAGCTTAGTAGTTCTACTCTTTATAAATTCCTTATTTGTATGCTTATTCAGATACAGCCTTGAGCTTATACCCGCCACTATAAATAACACCGGCATAAACCATGGATATACAAGATACTGAAAGATATCATAAGGCTGAACTTTAAGCTTTGTAATCTGGCCGATTCCTCCTAACACTCCCTCAGCATTGTACATATAAAATACATGGTACAAAACAACGATAACAACTGTAATCCATCTAATGTTGTCTAAGTAATACTTTCTCATATAATTCCCACCTTTGCAACAATTCTTAACATTTGGTTGATTTTATTTTACTAGTAAAAAAGAAAATGTCCACCAAGCAAAGTGAACATTTTCTTATATCTTATGTTATATTTAGTTGCATTATCTATCATGAGCTATTACTACTGAATAGTATCCAGTTTACTTGTCACTTACAATATCACATAACTTTTTGATTGCATCTTCCCCTGCTGATGGATAGTCAGGTTCAATATAGTCACCCTTCGACGAATCTATTCGGGTGTAGTAGGCTGTCGACACTGAGAGCCACATTCCGATATCATCGAAATAGAACTGTGTGATTTCACCGCAGTGATTGCAAGGTACCGCAGGCGACTCCCCTACTACCTTCCCGAGTCCATTGTCTACTATCATCTCAGTAAAAAGCATAGCTGACGATAATGAATCCTTATCGGTAAGGACATACACCTTTCCATCAAACTCAAGATCTGCAACTCTCTTATTCTTAGTTTTTCCGCCTTGATTAAATGTCAGATAGTTCCATCTTAGCTTCCTAAAATTATCTCCCTGGTAATATGTGTCTACCGGCAGATACTTAAACAGTTCGTTTACGACATATGTGTCGCCACCACCATTACCTCTTAGATCTATCGCAAGACTTTTAATGTTTTTCTCTTTAATCTCAGTAAACATATCACGAAGCACATCCCTGTAGAGATCACTTATCCAGCAATGTTTTAGCGTAAGTATAGCCAGACTTTTTTCCTCGTCTATCTCATAATAAACATAATCCTCATTACTATCTGATGGCAGGTACTTATCCTGAAGTTCATAGTATTCATCAGCATTTATAAAGTCATCGCGGCTATAAGTGCGGGAATCCTCATTTCCTTCTTCGTCCTTCCACACGACCTCATAAGGTGCCTCAACTCCGCATAGATCTAGATAAAACAAGTTTTCCATATTTACACTAATATGGCGCGGTGTTTCATAGGAATAGTATGGCTCTACAAGCTTCTTCATCTGTTCCTCTGTCAATCCATTTACAGAATATATACTATAGCCTTTGCTCTCCATCTCAGGACCATCAGATAATAGAACTCCGTCCCACGTATCAAATGATGTATGTCCATCCTTTATCTCATGCAGGATACTTCGGACGCCTCGCACAAACTCTATCCTCTTTACCGAATCCTTTGAATCGAAATCTGCCCTGACCTCCTCATACTTTGCCTGCACCTCAGGTGTCAGTCCATCCACGAAAGATATATGATACTTTCTCAGGCAGTCCATAACTTCCTCAAGGTCATCGAGCGCTTCTTTCTTTGTGAGATCTGAATTCTCATAATAATGAATCGGCCTGTCAGACTTGAATCCATCACTATTCCAAAACGGACAGGCATATGCAAAAAGTACACACATAACAGCAAAAATACTCGTGAAAATTATCGCGAGTATCTTTGCCGTTTTCCCAGAAAATGCCTTCTTAGCTATAAGAATTACAGCCGCTATATCCACCACTGAAGCGAGTATCATGATCCACTGCGGAAAATCCTTCCATAACAGCAGTATATTCAGTGGAATTATGCCGAAGACTAAAATATTTATGATTATAATACTAACAACTGCACCAACTTTTTTGAGTCTATTCATTGTAAGTCTTTCCTTTTTCTCCTCTCATCACCATCCCAGCCATAATCACAGCAAAAATCACCAATGGAATCATACCTATGATTCCATTTACAGCAGGTCCAAGAATCATCAGCTTACTCGCTTTTTCTTCTGCATTCATGTTCCAAAATAAAAGCGGTGCATTAGCTACTGCATTTAAACCCCCATGTAAAAGTGCCGGGAACCATATGCATTTTGTTTTATCATAAATAATCTCATGTAGCAACCCATTCGCTATACAATTAATCGAGAAAACTATAAGTCCAAGTACAGGAGCTCCAAGATAGTCAGTGCCATATTCATATCCGCCAATTATCATTACAGGGAAATGAAATGCCGCCCAGATAACTCCACCTATAATCCAGGTTGATACTCTTCCAAATCCTTTTCTAAGTTCCGTATAAAGAAAGCCTCTCCAACCGGCTTCTTCCCCAACTGCAACGAACATATTTATAAACCCGGCATATGTTACAGACGAAATCAATGTAATTACGGCATATAATCTAGGAGTAATACCCTGAGACTCAAGCTGCCCTATCATATCTACTCCCAAATCCTCACCCTGTTTTCTTAGATATGATGAAGCAGTTGAATCAAAAAGATCCGGATAAAGAACATAAAATAGTACTGCTCCAAGTATTACAACTACTGCCGGAACAAGTATAGCCCAGAATATCCATCTGACATTTCCCTTTAAACTCGGTTTCCATCCCATACCTTTAAGTGTCTTATTCAAGATGAATGCAACCAAAATAGGCACATACATTGCTATAACCATTCCAATTCTAAAAACATTATTTCCAGCCATCCCCGGATTCTTCACATAATATATAGATATGGGTATCTCAATTGCCCATGCGATTATATATGTGATAATAACAAACTTTATTATTTTTTTCTTATCCATTTCTTTGTTCATTTTCGTATCCTTTCAGTATGACATAAGTTCCAAACTCCTCATGACATTCGTTCAAATATTACATGTGTTTAATCTAATTAAGTGTCTGTATATCAAATCTGCTTATCCTTCTATATAAAGCCCAGCAGACAGTACTCATAACTACAATAAAACCAGTCCCGATTAGATGATGTGCAGCACCCGGTATAACTGCCGCTCCACCTGCAAAAAGAATCATTGGAAGTATTCCCAGCATGCTGAGACCTGTAGCCGCTCCCTGTTTAACGACTTCTGTTTCATTTTTCCAGTTAAACTTAGGGAACTTAAGATTGCACATCATTCCAAGAAGTACTGAGTAAAGAATTGCAAGTCCAGGTACTACTATCAGCCATATTCTCTCAAGCGGTCCAGCACTTACAGTGAAGAGAAGTATTATCTCCATAAGTGCATAGAATGGTGCCACAAAAATCAGATTAAAAAGTATCTTTGCCCCAAGAATATCCTTTGCACTAAGTGGCATGGTTCTTACTATCCACCAATTCTTTCCTTCGATGGATACACTGGATGCTGTGAGTGTCATCATGCAGAAAACCAAAGCGAGCATATAAGGAATAGCGTTTTCAAACTTCATATCTATCGGAAGTTCTCCCGCGCTCTTTATGATCTTATCTATATCTACGAAGCCTAAAGCCACAGCAAGTATTACTGCCATAACCGGACCAACGATTGTATTTGATACATATATTCCTGATGA
>CACYQC010000131.1 GCA_902776395.1 uncultured Lachnospiraceae bacterium | reverse complement strand
AACTCTTGCAGTAAGAAGAACTAACACTAAGGATAATGAGAATATCCTTGACTATATACCTGAAGGAGTCACACTTCTTCCTAATACAAGTGGTGCAAGAAATGCTGAGGAAGCTGTAAGAATCGCTCGTCTCGCAAGAGAGCTTGGATGCGGTAACTTCGTAAAGATTGAAATAATGAGAGATACTAAGTATCTTCTTCCGGATAATGTAGAAACTATCAAGGCTACGGAAATCCTTGCAAAGGAAGGCTTCGTGGTAATGCCTTATATGTATCCGGATCTAAATGCAGCTAGAGACCTTGCAAATGCTGGTGCAGCATCAATCATGCCACTTGCTTCTCCAATTGGTTCCAATAAGGGACTTGCTACAAAAGAGTTCGTTCAGATACTTATAGATGAGATAGATCTTCCAATTATTGTTGATGCAGGAATTGGCCGTCCTTCACAGGCTTGTGAGGCCATGGAAATGGGATGCGCAGCGGTTATGGCTAATACGGCTCTTGCAACTGCCGGTGACCTTCCACTTATGGCATCTGCATTTAAGGATGCAATAAATGCAGGACGTAAGGCTTATCTTTCGGGACTTGGTAGAGTGCTTACCAGAGGTGCATCTGCATCAGATCCTCTTACAGGATTCCTTAGAGATTAAAGATTTCAAAAGGAGGATTAGAAATATGGAGAATAACTTTTTAGTAGATTCAGATGAACTGTCACCAGAGGCACTAGAGAAGAAACACCGTCTGGAAAATGATCCCTCTTGCAGAACTAATCATATGGAATATATGCCGGGAATGGATATCATAAAGTCAGATATCTGTGATAAGGTTCTTAGTGAAATGAATAGCTATGATTATTCAAAGTATACTGCAAAGGATGTTGTAGCTGCACTTAACCATGATCACTGTTCTATAGAAGATTTCAAGGCACTTCTGTCACCAGCCGCAGAACCACTTCTTGAGAAGATGGCGGAGAGAGCAAGACTAGAAACCAGCAAGCATTTTGGAAATACAGTATATCTCTTTACGCCATTATATATAGCCAACTATTGCGAGAACTACTGTGTATACTGTGGCTTCAACTGCTATAACAAAATTCGTAGAATGAAGCTGACTATGGAACAGATAGAGCATGAGATGAAGGTAATAGCTGACAGCGGAATGGAAGAAATCCTGATTCTTACAGGAGAAAGCCGAGCTGCCAGTGATGTTGAATATATAGGTGAAGCCTGCAAGCTTGCAAGGAAGTATTTCCGATTAGTCGGACTTGAGGTCTATCCTGTAAATGTGGACGAGTATAAGTATCTGCATGAATGTGGTGCGGATTATGTGACTGTTTTCCAGGAAAGCTATGATACAGATAAGTATGAGACACTTCACTTGATGGGACATAAGAGAGTGTGGCCTTATCGATTCGATGCTCAGGAACGTGCACTTATGGGCGGAATGCGAGGCGTTGCATTTTCAGCTCTTCTTGGCCTTTCTGACTTCAGAAAGGATGCTCTTGCCACAGCGCTTCATGCATACTTTCTTCAGAAGAAGTATCCACATGCAGAGATTTCACTTTCCTGTCCAAGGCTTCGTCCTATCATAAATAATGAGAAGATAAATCCGCTGGATGTACATGAGAAGCAGCTCTGCCAGGTGCTCTGTGCATATAGAATATTCCTGCCATTTGCTGGTATTACAGTATCTTCTAGAGAGACTGCTCAGTTTAGGAATGGAATCGTTAAGATAGCGGCTACTAAGGTATCAGCTGGTGTATCTACAGGAATCGGAGATCACGAGTCTAAGTATACAGGTAAAGAAGATGAGTACGATCAGGGTGATGAGCAGTTCGAAATCAGCGACAGCAGAAGTCTTGATAAGATGTATCAGGATATTGAGGGCGAAGGACTTCAGCCGGTACTCAATGATTATCTCTTCGTGTAGTTTGATGTGATTGCACTGAGAAGGTTAAGTGGCTACAGAAGTGGTCATATATTTTGGAAATGAATGATGAATTAGAGGATAGGTTATGGCTACATCCGATATTATATGCATTACAAATAAATCAATATGTGAAAAATCAGGCGAAGTATTTCTGGATAGAATCAGAAAAGTTGCTGAGGCTGGTCCTCTGGCAATAATTCTTCGGGAAAAGGATTTGCCGCTAGCTGATTATAGGGAGCTTGCAAAGGAAGTGCTGAGGATATGCCAGAAAGTAGAAGGCTCAAGGCTTATAATTCATAACTTCTATGAAATATTTCTTGAGATGGGAATAGATAATAAACTTGAACCTGAGAATAAACTAAAGGGGGATATCAACTTAGCAAAGGAACTTTCATATCTGCATATGCCACTTTGGAAGCTGGAAGAGCTTTATAAGAATCAGCCGGATGAATATGCAAGACTTCGTGATAAACTTGCACACCTTGGTGCATCCTGCCATAGTATGGAGGATGCGAAACTTGCCGAGAAGCTGGGATGTACATATATAATCGCAGGTCATATATATAATACGGATTGTAAGAAAGGGCTGGAAGGACGAGGACTTAGATTTCTGAGAGATGTCGTAGAGTCCGTTACAATTCCAGTTTATGCTATAGGTGGAATTACGCCAGAGAATGTCAATGACGTAAGAAATGCTGGGGCATCTGGAGCTTGTATAATGAGTTCTTCTATGACTTGCAAAAGTCCAAAAGAACTGATAATGTCATTTAATAAATGATTTGATTGTAAGAGCAGAGAAAAGTATAGAGGTTAATATAGTTGAATACACGAAAAGAGGTTCTGGAATATGGACTTTCCTTTCCTGATACTTACCAGGATGCGCCGTTTCATGATGATAACTGGCAGCTGGTCAGATTTAAAGGGAATAAGAAAGCCTTTCTCTGGACATATGAAAGAAATGGATTTATAAATCTAAATGTTAAGGTTGACCCGGATATGGCATATTTCTGGCGCTCGGCTTATGAGTCAGTTATTCCAGGATATCATCAGAATAAGGACCACTGGAATACGGTGATTTTGGACGGTTCTATCCCTGATGAAGATGTGAAGCTGATGATAGAACAGAGCTATGAGTTAATAAGTGACAGCTCGACTAAGAGAATATACGAGGCTGTAAAGAAGATTCCTTACGGAAGGGTTGCTACATATTCCCAGATTGCCCGTCTTGCGGGAAATAGTAAAATGTCACGAGCTGTAGGAAATGCACTTCATAAGAATCCTGATCCGGATAATATACCATGCTTTAGAGTTGTAGATGCTAAAGGAACCTTGGCAGGTGGTTTTGCATTTGGAGGTGCTGAGGTTCAGGCAAAGCTTCTCGAAGCTGAAGGAGTTGAGGTTAGTGATAATAAGGTTGATCTCAAGGTGTATCAATGGGACGATTTAAATGAGGAGTTGTTTTAATGTTAAATCAGTTTTCTAGAACAGAGTTATTATATGGAGCTGAAGCAATGGAAAAACTGGCGGCTTCCCGTGTTGCAGTTTTTGGAATAGGCGGAGTGGGTGGTTATGTGGTAGAGGCTCTTGCCAGAAGCGGAGTAGGGGCTTTGGACCTCATAGATAATGACAAGGTAAGTCTCACAAATATTAACAGGCAGATAATTGCTACAACTAAAACTATAGGTGAATACAAAGTTGAGGTAGCAGAAAAACGAATTTCCGAAATTAATCCAGAGTGCATAGTTAAAACATATAAAACCTTCTTTCTCCCTGAAACGCAGGAGGAGTTTGATTTCAGAGAATATGACTATGTAGTTGATGCTATAGATACAGTAGCTGGAAAGCTTGCAATTGTAGAAAAGGCGAAAAAGGAAGGCGTTCCAGTCATATCTTCGATGGGGGCAGGCAATAAGGTAAATGCTTCCAAGTTTGAAGTTGCTGACCTTTATAAAACTTCAGTATGCCCGCTTGCGAAGGTGATGAGACGTGAATGCAGGAAGAGGGGTATAGATTCCCTAAAGGTTGTGTACTCAAAGGAAGAACCTATCACTCCAGTGGGAACAATAGAAGAAACTTCGGAGAAGAGGGCTATACCTGGTTCGACAGCCTTTGCTCCTTCGGTAGTAGGTCTTATCATAGCGGGAGAAGTTGTAAATGACCTTGTATCCGATATTAACAATAACAAAAAATAGGCAAAAGAGGAATAAATAATTTCAAAAAACATATCATATTCTCTGATTATATGATAAAATAAATCTCGCAAATAATTTATTATATGATTCGTAAGTAGGAGGGGATATGAAAGCAGCTATTATAATGGGTTCAACCAGCGATCTTCCAAAGGTAGAACCTGCAATCAATCTTTTAAAGGATAAGAATGTAGATGTAAAGGTTAGATGTCTTTCTGCTCATAGAGCTTCAAAACAGTTATCAGCCTTTATTGAAGAGATTAATAATGATGGCACAGAGGTTATTATAACAGCGGCTGGTATGGCAGCTGCACTTCCTGGTGTAGTAGCAGCTCAGACTGTACTTCCAGTAATCGGAGTTCCACTTTCAGGCTCAGTACTCGATGGACAGGATGCACTCTATTCAATAGTTCAGATGCCTCCTGGAATACCAGTAGCAACTGTAGCTATAAATGGGGCAAAGAACGCAGGATGGCTGGCACTTGAGATTATGGCGGTTAAGCATCCAGAGCTTAAGGAAGTTCTTATAGCAGAACGTAAGAGTATGCAGGATGTGGCGCTCTTAGCTAATGACGAAATTATAGCTAAGTATGAGAATAATGAAGCTGAATAATTCATCTGATAAGTTTTAAAATATCATATAGCAAAAAAATAAGAGGTGGTTGATGCCACCTCTTATTTTTATTTCTAGATGTAATTCTATTTATAATTCCTCGCCTGTAAGCATTTTGTAAGCAGATAAATATTTATCAATAGTCTTATCTACAATATCCTGTGGGAGCTCCCAATT
>CACYQC010000130.1:4250-9216 GCA_902776395.1 uncultured Lachnospiraceae bacterium | reverse complement strand
TATCAGTTCATGTTTGCGACAATGGGCTTTATTGGTATGTTTTTTATGTCTAAGGTCAAATATCAGAAGCTCAAAAGACTGACTTACTTTTATATAGCGGTTGAGGTCATCTTACTGCTGGTCGTTCTTCTGGCTGGTACATCAGTAAATGGTTCTTCTAGATGGCTGAAGATTGGTATATTTTCATTCCAGCCTTCTGAGATAGCGAAGCTGGTTATGATTCTGTATATGGCATATATCTGTACAGATAAGACTGAGCTTCTATATACCTTAAAGGGAACTATTCAGGTGTTTATACCTGCGGGTATTCTTATCGTACCTATTGCTATAGAAAATCTGAGTACGGCTCTAATATGTGCTGCTATAGCAGGTGGAGTATGGTTTGTTGCCACGCCTAGACTTAAATTTTTATTCCCAATGCTCGGGGCTGCGGCCGCCTTTCTGGTTGTTATGATTGCAGGACGAGGCTACAGAGGAGACAGAATAACAGCTTGGCTTAATCCCGAGACTTCGGCAAAGGGATATCAGACTATGCAGGGACTATACGCTATAGGATCTGGAGGACTTTTCGGACGTGGTCTGGGACAGAGTATTCAGAAGATGGGTAGTATACCAGAGGCACAGAACGATATGATCTTCTCGGTTATCTGTGAAGAGCTTGGTATAGTAGGTGCTGTAGGAGTAATTCTTGTTTTTATATTTATGCTTTGGAGATTTAAGTTTATAGCAGAGGGTGCGCCTGATAGATATGGTTCACTCATTGTTGTAGGAATAATAATTCACGTAGCTGTACAGGTTATCATTAATATGAGCGTTGTTACCAACATCATCCCAAATACTGGTGTAACGCTTCCGTTTATAAGCTACGGTGGTACGTCCATATTCTTTTTGCTTATTGAAATGGGCCTTCTTCTGGCTGTTTCAAGGCAGATAGAACCTTCGGGAATGAAGAAGGGGGTTGATAGACGTGAGGCATAAGATTCATATAGTCCCTATTATCATTCTTGTTATTATTCTCGGGGCGCTTCTTTTTGCCAGCACATACACTTTGAAGGACATTGAAATAGTAGGATGTAACTTGGCTTCCGAGGATCAAGTAAGAGAAGCTATAAAAGATGAAACTATAATGAGTAATACGCTTCTTCTGTACCTAAGGAATAAATTCGGTAAGATGGAAGATATACCATTTGTTTCTAAGATGGATATAGAATTTGTAAGTAAACACAAAGTAAGAGTTGAAGTTTACGAGAAATCTGTTGCTGGTTGTCTAGAATATATGGAAAGCTATGTATTCTTCGATAAGGACGGAATAGTAATGGAAACAGCCAAGGATAGAAAAGAAGGTGTTCCATATATCAAAGGTCTTACGATTAAGAGCTGGCAACTTGGTGAAAAGCTTCCGATAGAGAATAAGAAGAAATTCGATATGATACTGAATATCACTCAGCTGCTGGAAAAATACGAGCTGGATATTCAGGGAATCGAGTTTACTGCTGATAGTGAAATAATCCTTCGTAAGAATAATATAGAGATAGAACTTGGTGATGGTTCCAACCTTGCAGTTCAGCTGATGAACCTGGGTAGTATACTAGATGCTGAAGGCCTGGAAGGCAAGACGGGAGTTCTATATATGAAGGATTATAGCCTTGAAAATCCAATCGCTAGTTTCAAGGTAAAATAGTAACATAGATTTACATAATTCTGCTTGCCATTTCTTGAATTATTAAGTATAATACAAGATAAGTGTGACTAGACTTTGTAAAAGTATTTTTATTTAAGGAGGAGAAGACCTTGCTTGAGATAAAGTCAAATGACGAGAAAAACCCTGCAAGAATACTTGTTATAGGTGTTGGTGGTGCAGGAAATAACGCTGTAAACAGAATGATTGATGAGAATGTTGAGGGTGTTGAGCTTATAGCTATAAACACTGATAAACAGGCTCTTTCACTCAGTAGAGCTACAACGAAGATTCAGATAGGTGAGAAGCTCACTAAGGGTCTTGGCGCAGGTGCTAAGCCTGAGATCGGTGCTAGCGCTGTTGAGGAAAACAGAGAAGAGATTAATGATATTATTAAGGATGCTGACATGGTATTCGTAACCTGCGGTATGGGTGGTGGAACTGGTACAGGTGCTGCTCCTATAGTTGCAGAGATTGCTAGAAATCTTGGAATACTTACAGTTGGTGTTGTAACAAAGCCATTTTCATTTGAAGGAAAGCCTCGTATGGCAAATGCTACAAATGGTATAGCAAAGCTTCGTGAGAATGTTGATACACTTATCGTTATTCCAAACGACAAGCTCCTTCAGATATGTGATAAGAGAACAAGCATTCCAGATGCTCTTAAGAAGGCTGATGAGGTTCTTCAGCAGGGTGTTCAGGGTGTTACAGATCTTATTAATAAGCCAGGACTTATCAACCTTGACTTTGCTGATATCCAGACAGTTATGCGTGATAAGGGTATCGCTCATATCGGTATCGGACATGGTAGTGGAGATAACAAAGCAGTTGATGCTATCAAGGCTGCTATGGATTCACCACTTCTTGAGACAACAGTTGATGGTGCTACAGATATCATCGTTAACTTCTCAGGAAATGTTGGTATCGTTGAAGCATACGATGCTATCACATATCTCTCAGAGGTTGCTGGTGAAGAGGCAAATATCATCTTCGGTACAGTTGATAATGATGTAACTGGTGAGGATGTTAGCATTACAATTATCGCAACAGGTCTTGAAGATGTTGAGAAGAGTGGTGCAGTTGTTATGCCAACAACAAAGGCTGCTCCAAAGGCTCCAACATTTGGTGATACACTTAAGGCTCCTACACTTGGAGCAGGCAAGAAGGCTACTCCAGTTCCACTTAATCTTGGTGCTGCTAAGCCAGAAACTACAGAGAGCGTTGAGAGTCCACTTGATAAGACTCCAGAACCTTTCAGTGGTAGTGCCGCTAATCAGAATCTGAAGATTCCTGATTTCCTTAAGAGAGGATAAGAATAAGTTGAGTTTTAAGGCCGACAACAATATTGTTGTCGGCTTTATTTTATGGTACAATAGTTAGCGGTTTTGTTTGATAATCGTGAGATGAGGATACGCGATATGATTAGTGTGATTATGCCCAGTCATAATAGCGATATAACTTTAGATAGAGCAGTCAGATCTGTCCTGAATCAGACCTATAAGAATCTGGAACTCATCATAGTTGATAATGGTAGTGTGAAGCTACCGAAGCTTAGTGATGATATTCTTATGGACTCAAGAGTTAAAATGCTTGTATATGCTGAGGTTCTTGGTGCGGCAAAGGCCAGAAATATTGGAGTCAGAGAAGCTAGTGGCGAATATGTAGCCTTTCTGGATTCTGATGATTATTGGACGCCGGATAAGCTTGATAAACAGATAAAGGTTATGGAGAAGTTTGCTAATCAAGGTGAATCGCCAAGGCTTGTATTCACGGGTCGAAGCATAGTTGATGCTGATGGAGTTGAAACTGGCAGGTATATAGGTTGTAACAAGATTGTTCGTAGAGACCTTCTACTTCGTTCTAATCAGATAAATTGCTCGTCTGTACTGATAAGAAGAGAAACAGCATTGAGATTCCCATTTCCAGATGGGAATTTTCATGAGGATTATGTGGTTTGGCTTGAAGTGTTGGAGGAAGGCGGTTATGCTGCTGGTATCAATAGACCTCTCCTTAAATATCGCAAAACCTCCTCGAGTAAATCAGGTAATAAGATAAGGTCCGCAATTATGACCTATAATGTTTATAGATATGTTGGAATGAGCCGAGTTGAATGCTTGAAGCATATGATAACGTATACTGTAGAAGGTATAAGAAAGCATTATTTAAGTTAAAGGATGAATATAATGGAACAAAAAGGTAGAGCAGAATTACTTCTGGAAGGACTTAAAACTAGAATAAAAGATGCGCCTTCACAGACAATGCATCAGGAAAATGCAGTCCTGGATAGAGAAGAGCTTCTGAGACTTGTAGATAATATAGCTGAAGTTGTTAAGAATGAGCTGAACACTTATCGTGAGGTAAATGATAAGCGCGCTAGAATAATTAAGGAAGCCAAGGAAGAGGCAGAAGAGATACTATATCAGGCGGAGAGAACCGCCAGCCGTATTAGAGTAACTAAGAGAAAGGATACTGAACCGCCTTCATTCAGAGCATCGGATCTAGAGAAGGATGAGAAGGATTCTCTTAGAATGGCCTCTGATATATATGCGGCTTCTCTTATCTATACAGATGAAATGCTTACAGAGGTGGATCACCTAGTTGCAGATTCCTATGAGAAGATCGAACAGGAATATGCAAGGATGAGAAGTACTCTCAGACAGAAAATAGAAGATATAGCTGAGAATAAGGCTGAACTTATGAGTAACCTAAATGGTCTTAAGGCTAATGATAGATATGCTCAGATTCTAGAGCTTAGCGAGCTTCTCTCTGTTGAACTTTATAATGAGCGTCAGAAGGCTATGGCTAGAGAAAGAGAAGAAAGAGCTCAGATGAGATTTATCCTAAACGAGGATGAAGAGACTGAGGTTAAACAGGATAATGCCAGACCACCTATAAGTCCTGATAGAACTGCTGTTAAGATAGAACAGGAGAGTAAGGGCGGTCTTGAAATAGAAATTATGGATAGAAGTAATGAGGTGACTAATCGAGATGAAGGAACTGGAGACGTACATTAGAGTAGTTAATTATTATGAGACAGATCAGATGCAGGTAGTGCACCATTCGAACTATGCCAGATATCTGGAAGAGGCAAGACTTCACCTAATGGATCAGATAGGTCTTTCCTATGATAAGTTAGAGAAAATGGGCATAATAATACCGGTGCTAGAGCTCCATGATTATTATACCAAGTCTATTACATATGGTGATGTAATAGAGATAAAACCAAGGGTTACTAAACTGTCACCGGTAAGATTTTCCCTGAAATATGAGATATATAGGTCGGGAACT
>CACYQC010000130.1:0-4229 GCA_902776395.1 uncultured Lachnospiraceae bacterium | reverse complement strand
TGAGACCTCTCATGCTTTTGTAGATACAGATTTCAAACCTATGAATCTTAAGAAAAAGTATCCTGAGGTATATGCTGCAATGCAGGAAATAGTTGTTCAGTGATTATAGAGATGTTGCTAATCAGTTTTAGCAACATCTTTTCTTTTGTTCTTCTTATCTTTATATAGCTCGGCATCGGCTACTGTCATTTCTGATTCGATATCAAGTGAACTGCTTACTGTTAGTTCCTTGAAGCCGTGACTGAACTCTACATAGTATGGCTTGTTGTCTAGTTCGTTTACTCTATCTTGATAGTAGGACATGCTGGATTTTATATTCTTGATGGATGTGCCTTCCATGTCTGCAACGAATATAGCGAACTCATCTCCACCAATACGAGCAATTATAGTTCCCTTTGGAAAACTCTTTCTAAGTGTATTAGCTATACTTGTCAGAGCAAAATCTCCGTCCTTATGTCCATATCTATCATTAACCTGTTTTAGGTTATCCATGTCTATATATCCCACCAGACCGGATTTGCCATTGTAGCTAGTGTTGTTTGTTAGCTGAGCAACTGCTTCGAAGAAACCACGTCTATTGTATAGACCTGTCAGTTCATCAGTAACGGAAATGGCATTTAGCTGATCATTTTTATCACGAATCTCGTTCATAGTAAGCTCTAGTCTGTTCTGGATAGCTATTTCCTGTCTCATAAGATTGATAAACTTTAGAGCAGTTCCTAACTGGAGCGAAGTTGAATAAACATTGCTGAAATTATTCAGGTCTGTTTCGCAGAGAAGTAGACCATGCTGAGCTTCATTTGTGAGAAGCGGAGTAAGTACCATGGTGTGACGTCTCTCGTTTGGAGTATGCTTGTTATCAAAAATCATATAAGTTGGGAAAATGCTTTTTTCCGCGGATAAAACCGAAACCTTTTCATCCTTACAGAAGGCCTTAAGGTTAATGTATTTTGGAACATTCCACATTCCATCATTTAATAGAATTGGCAAATCATCATATAAATATAAGTATGCACTTGCGAAACCATTCCATCTATGCAGGTTCTGAGCGATAAGCTTAAAGCATTTTTCATCATCCATAGCGGTGAGAAGAGTATCTCTGGTCAGTCGCATGGATTGCCATACAAATTCCTTGTTCTTCTTAATCTCGAGCATATACTCATTAGCCATATAGTAAGAGAGGTGAGTGAGTATAACATTAAAGGCGGCTTCAAGCTTAATGTGCGTATTTTCACTGAAACCAAGTCCTAATAGGAAATCAGATAGCTGACTAATCATATAAGTGAATTTACTATGTGAGTAGTAGTGTATGATTATGCTGCTGTCTAGGACCCTGTTAGTTGCAATGTGAAGTTCTTCGTCTGTAAATACGGCATCCTCATAAATGATTTTTCCGAATAATTCGAAAAATGGATCGAGAACATCGAAAAGCTGTTTTGCATAGAATTTGTTGTAGTAATGGCTCATGAAAAGATCTTCAAACTGTTTAATAAGCGTCTTGCTGTCCATTTTATCAGGAGTAATATCAATATGGCTTAGAAGTTCTGGATCCTTTGCGGGATTACAACCACAGGACAGTCTCTTTACAAGCTTTGAATGAAGCAGAGATAAAGAAGTCTCTCCTGTCTTGATAAGCTCGAGTGCCTGATATACTGCGTTGTAACCTAGATCCATTACGTTATTATCTACAGTTGTAAGAGGAGGTGAAAGGGATAGTGAGGTAGGTGTGTTGTCATAGCCTGTAACTATTATATCCTTGCCTATTTTTAGCCCCTTCTTCTTAATTGCCTTATATCCACCAATGGCCATAGTATCATTAGCGAAAACAATGGCTTCAAGACCTGGATTATCATCCAGAAGCTTGGTTACAAGCTCCTCCGTGAATTCAGAGAAATTACCATAGGCCACCTTCTTCTCATCATAGGGGATGTTATTTTCTGCTAGTACCTTCTTGTATATGTTAAATCTTTCGAGGGCATCAGCATTTTCAAGACGACCACTAACAAAGGCTATTTCTCTTTTTCCGTGATCGTTTATTATATGCTCTATACATGCACGCATTCCTGTTGCACCTTCTGTATATAGGTAAGGATATCCAGGAATTTCAGCTTCAATTGTTAGAATAGGAAGATCAAAATAATCGAGAAAAGCCTTCTTATCTTCAACAGATAGAAAGCTGCCTATAGAACCAATAGAAATGATAAGTGCATCAAGAGATTTTTTATTTGCGTAATAAAATATCGAATTGTATTGGTAATCATATTTTGCATTTATTGGATCATTGTAAGAAGCATTCAGATACATGCCAGGAAAAATAGTCAGATTCACATCTGCTTCTTCGGCGGCATATTCTACACCTTTACATATCTCGAATGCATAGTCATTATCTAGATGACAAGTAAGAAAGCCTATGTTAAGCCTGTGTTTATCCAGCATACTATGTTTCCCCCTTTAGTGGTAAGAAAAGTAACAAAATATCCTATTTTTAGATTCCCCATAACTATCTATAATTTTAACATAATGAGCATCAAAATTAAACTTTTTTTAAACATTAGCGGTGTTTACAAAAGAGGGTTGATAATTTATAATAGGGGCGGTTGAGTGGGACATTTGTCCTTTTAATTAGAAACCATTAATATAGTATCCGGGAGGAAAAATCATGGATTACAAAAAATCAGGAGTAGATATCGAAGCAGGCTACAAATCAGTTGAACTGATGAAGGAACATGTTAAGAAAACTATGAGACCAGAAGTTTTAGGAGGTCTCGGAGGTTTTGCGGGAGCATTTGATCTCAGTAAGATCAAAGACATGGAGGAACCAGTTCTTCTTTCCGGAACAGATGGTTGCGGAACAAAGGTTAAGCTTGCTTTTATTATGGATAAACATGACACTATTGGAATAGACGCTGTAGCTATGTGTGTAAATGATATAGCTTGTTCAGGTGGAGAACCTCTTTTCTTCCTGGATTACATTGCGTGTGGAAAGAACTATCCAGAGAAGATAGCTTCTATAGTTAAGGGCGTTGCGGAAGGATGTCTTCAGGCAGAGGCTGCCCTTGTTGGTGGTGAGACAGCTGAGCACCCAGGACTTATGCCTGAGGATGATTATGATCTTGCTGGTTTCGCAGTTGGCGTAGTTGATAAGAAGGACCTTATCACAGGTGAGAATATCAAGGCTGGAGATACACTTATTGGTATTGCGTCTTCTGGAGTTCATAGTAATGGATTCTCACTCGTTAGAAGTGTATTTGAGATGACTAAGGAGTCCCTTGATACATATTATGATGAACTTGGAAAGACACTTGGTGAGGCACTTATCGAGCCTACAAGAATATATGTTAAGGGCCTTAAGGCAGTTAAGAAGGCTGGAGTAACTATTAAGGGTTGCAGCCATATAACAGGTGGTGGCTTCTATGAAAATATTCCACGTATGCTTCCTGATGGAGTTGGAGTAAAGGTTAATAAGTCCTCTTATGAAGTTCCAGCTATCTTCAAGCTTCTCGCAGAGAAGGGGGATATTGAAGAGCATATGATGTATAACACCTTTAATATGGGAGTTGGAATGGTGCTGGCAGTTGATCCAGCAGACGCTGACAAGACAATTGAGGCACTTGCAAGCACAGGTGATAAGGCCTTCGTACTTGGCGAAGTAGTAAGCGGCAACAAAGAAGTCGAGATAAACTAAGTCAGTGGGGACGGTTCTTCTGATTACTTTTGTGAACTGAATGTGATAATAAAGAATGGAGATAATATATGAGAGTTCTGGTTCTTGTATCAGGCGGAGGTACTAACCTTCAGGCAATTATTGATGGAGTTAAAAATGGCTCTATAACAAATACAGAAATAGTTGGAGTCCTGAGTAATAATTACGGAGTTTATTCTCTGGAAAGAGCTGAGAAAGCAGGAATTAAAAATGAAGTTATAGCACCTAAGGATTTCCCTGATAGGTCCTCCTTCAATAAAGCATTTCTTGCTAAACTGGACGAGTACAAGCCAGACCTTATCGTACTAGCAGGCTTCCTTGTAGTAATACCAGAGATAGTTATAGAGAAGTATGAAGGCAAGATAATAAATATCCACCCTTCGCTAATCCCTTCCTTCTGCGGAAAAGGCTACTACGGACTCAAGGTTCATGAGGCTGCTCTGGATAGAGGAGTTAAAGTTTCCGGCGCTACAGTACATTTCGTAGATGCAGGAACTGACACTGGTCCAATCATCCTACAGAAGGC
>CACYQC010000129.1 GCA_902776395.1 uncultured Lachnospiraceae bacterium | reverse complement strand
TGCCTTTTCAAAATATATCAGAGATGGAGATAAAAACCCAGCGATAGCTGGGAGAAAGGAAAATCCAATCATCTACTGATAATTGGATTATACGTAAAAACATGAATTTAAATGACGCAGAGTTAGGCAAGGAATACATCATAGCTGATGTAAATACTGATGGTGACGAGGAAATGGAAGGCTTTCTTTTTTCATTAGGTTGCTACAGTGGTGAGAAGATAACAGTCGTTGACAAGAAGAAGAATCTTGTTGTTTCTATCAAGGATGCTAGATACAACATAGATCCTGAGCTAGCATCGACTATTCTTATTAATTCATAATTAATTTTTATAATACACTATCAAGGAGGAATAATTATGAGAATCGCGTTAACGGGTAATCCTAATAGTGGTAAGACCACTATGTATAACGCTCTTACTGGCCGTAAGGAAAAAATAGGTAACTGGGCCGGTGTTACTGTAGACAAGAAAGAGAGCCCAATCAAGAAAGCTTATGTAGAAGGAAGCGAGGAGCTTATTGCAGTCGATCTGCCAGGAGCTTATTCTATGTCACCTTTTACATCTGAGGAGAGTATCACGAGTAGCTACGTAAAGCATGAGAATCCTGATGCTATTATAAATATAGTAGATGCTACAAACCTCAGTCGAAGCCTTTTCTTTACAACTCAGCTTCTGGAGCTTGGCGTTCCAGTTGTCGTAGCTCTTAATAAGAGTGATGTAAATGATAAGAAGGGTAATAAGATAGATATCGAGAAGTTGTCTGAGAAGCTTGGATGTCCTGTAGTAAGAACTGTATCAACTTCAGACGAAGGACTTAAGGACGCTGTTAAAGCTGCTGCAGCTCTTAATGGTAAAGGACAGAAGGCACCTTATACAGAGGGCGATATCGATCTTACCAATAAGGAAGAGGTTGAAAAGGCAGATAGAGCGCGTTTCGACTATGTAAATTCAATTGTTAAAGAGGTTGAGGTCAGAAAGACCCTCACTAAAGATAAAAACTTTGGCGATAAGATAGACAAAATTGTTACTAATCCAATTCTTGGTCTTCTCATTTTCGCTGGTATCATGTTCGTTGTATTCTATGTATCACAGACAACTGTTGGTACATGGTTGGCAGATATCCTTGTAGGTTGGATAGAAACCTTCCAGGGATGGGTTGGCGATAAGATGGCAGATGCAAATCCACTTCTGTATGCTCTTTTAGTAGATGGTATCATCGGCGGTGTTGGTGCCGTTGTTGGATTCCTTCCACTTGTAATGGTTATGTACTTCCTCATCGCACTTCTTGAGGATTGTGGATATATGTCTAGAGCAACAGTAGTTCTTGATCCTATATTCAAGAGAGTTGGTCTGTCAGGTAAATCAGTTATTCCTATGATCATTGGTACAGGATGCGGCATCCCAGCTATTATGTCTTGCCGTACTATCCGTAACAAGAGAGAGAAGAGAGCTACAGCAATGCTGGCAACCTTTATGCCATGTGGAGCTAAGCTTCCAGTTATAGCCCTTTTTGCAGGTGCATTCTTCCCAGAATCTAAGTGGGTTAGCTGGGTAGCATATATGGGCGGTATCGTACTTGTACTGCTCGGAGCTCTTCTCATCAAGGCTATTACAGCAGCTAAGTTCAGAAAGTCCTTCTTCATTATTGAGCTTCCTGAATATAAGGCTCCAAGCCTTAAGTTCGCCTTCTTCTCAATGCTTGAGCGTGGTAAGGCATACATCATCAAGGCTGGTACTATCATCCTTGTATGTAACACAATTGTACAGATAATGCAGAGCTTCAATTGGCATTTCCAGGCAGTAGAAGAGGGTGCAGAGGATACATCAATCCTTGCTTCTATCTCAGGACCATTTGCTTACCTTCTGATTCCTATCGTTGGTATTGCAGCTTGGCAGCTTGCAGCAGCAGCTATCACAGGTTTCATTGCAAAGGAAAATGTAGTTGGTACTATCGCAACAGTTTATGCTATTACAAACCTTGTTGATCCTGATGAGCTGGAGCTTGTTGGAAGCGGAAATGCAGTAGCAGTAGCAATGGGTATCACAAAGGTAGCAGCACTTGCTTACCTGATGTTCAACCTTTATACACCACCTTGCTTCGCAGCACTCGGTGCTATGAACTCTGAGATGCAGAGTAAGAAATGGTTATGGGGAGCAATTGGACTTCAGTTAGGAACTGGATACACTGTTGGATTCCTTATCTATCAGATTGGAACACTTATTACAACAGGTGCATTTGGAGCAGGTTTTGTTGGCGGACTTATATTCGAGGTTGTATTTGCAGCAATCCTCTTTGGTATCATCCGTCACAACAATAAGGCTGTAGCAGTTGATTATAAGTTGGCATAGTTAAGATAAACTATATTCAATATGTATATACTCCTGCTTGGCGGGATATATAATAAACTCCTTTGATGCAGAATCGCCACACTTAATCCGTGTGGCGATTCTTTTGTCCTTCTAGGCAAAGTGAATAATCTTATAACATAGTTGTAAATATACTCATTAACACGGTTATGGTCGCCATCGAAGCAATTGTTGAAACAGTAATAGCACTAGACAGCAGCTCTGTATCTTCGCCCATTTTTTCAGACTGAATGAGTGGCAGGTTACCTATTGGCATCTCTGCCATGAGGCATATACCAAGTATTGTTATATCTGCGCAGTGAACGGCTCTAAGTATAAAGAAGAGCGCTACGGGAACTAGTATCATTCGGATCAGAATATAAGCCCAAATCCTTACATTTTTTAGTCCCTTGGTTATATCTGATCTTGCGATAGATACACCGAGGAGTGCCATTGATAGGAATACTGTGGCATTTCCGATGTAGCTTATACTGCTTGAAATAATAAGTGGTGGCTTCAGGTCAAACCAGAAAACTACGAGTGCAAGCAGTGCCATGATGGTTCCCGGACTAAAGACCTTCTTAAGATTCATTTTCTCTTTGCCGCGTCCCAGAATTGTTATTCCGTGTGTATAGAAGAGCAGGCTGTACATGACATTACATACGATTACATATAAAATGGCATTTTCAGGTAAGATTGCTCTAGCTACGGGGATTCCGATAAAGCCGACATTCGTATATACCGTCATCAGGTTGTAGAATCTCTGATTATCCCTGTCGACTCTTAGAATAATAGGAAGTATGAATCCTAGAATAACAAGGAATATATAGAATAGTGCGCCGATAATGAGCGCTTCTATTAGATCCTCATGCGTTGCAGATACATTTCCAGATAACATGGATGCAAGTATCAGCGCGGGATTACAGATATCCATGATAATGACGGAGATTTTTTGAGAGGTCGTGTTGTCGATGACCTTCCTTTTATATAGATAGATTCCGATAGCAACTAGGATAGTTATGACTCCCATTTGCTCAAGTGTAACTATGGTACTCATTAATAATTCCTTTACGACATTTTGTAAGCGTCAGTTTTTAGGTGACAATAGCTTAAATGTTTCAAGTGACTAATTGATTATATAATAATCGAGATATATTGCAATAAAAATGTATTACATTTCTCATTGCTTTTTTACGTAGGTTAAAGTAACATAACTTATTGTAAATATGATTTACATCAGAGGAGTTTATTAAATGACACTTAGAGAACTTGGAATTGGCGAGTCTTGTATTATCAAGGTCGTCGGTGGGGAAGGTGCACTCAGGCAGCACTTTCTTGATATGGGCGTTATTCCTGGCGCGGAAATGACTCTTATAAAGTTTGCCCCTATGGGAGACCCTATGGAGCTTAGAGTTCATGGCTATGAGCTGACGCTTAGGTTGGATGATGCTGAGAAGATTGAGATTGAGAAGATAGCTGCTGTAGCTGAACTTCGAGATGAAAAGGATCTTGGAACTGAGGATCCGAAGAGCGGCAAGGATAAAAGCAGTAGTAAGGATAGAGGTAAGTCTAAGGTCCATCACCCAGGACTTGGTGAGGGCGGAATCTATCATGATAAAACACATGAGAACCCGCTCCCAGAGGGCGAAGTGATAAGCTTTGCGCTGGCTGGAAATCAGAATAGTGGTAAAACTACACTTTTTAATCAGCTGACGGGTTCTAATCAGCATGTCGGCAATTTCCCAGGAGTAACAGTTGATAGAAAAAGTGGTGGTATCAGAAATGTACCAAATACAGAAGTTGTTGATCTGCCGGGTATATATTCTCTATCCCCATATACAGATGAAGAGATAGTTTCGAGACAATATATAATCGGCGAGAAGCCAAAGGGAATAATAAATATAGTAGATGCTACAAATATAGAGAGAAATCTATATCTAACTATGCAGCTTATGGAACTAGATATTCCTATGGTTCTTGCTCTAAATATGATGGATGAGGTCCGTGGAAATGGCGGATCTATCAAGATAAATGATATGGAGGCGCTTCTAGGAATCCCAGTTATTCCTATATCAGCAGCTAAAAATGAAGGTGTAGACGAGCTGATAAGTCATGCGGTGCATGTGGCGAAATATCAGGAGAGTCCTGGTAAGAAGGACTTCTGTGATGAAAAGGATCACGGCGGAGCAGATGGCGGCGGATCTTCATATCAGCCCGTCGTACATACAGAGGGTATTCAGGCGTTATCTCGGCACGACGCTGACAAAATACGTCACGGCGCTGCGGATAATGGAGGCTAAACGCGTTCTGCTTGACGGAAAGAGGAGCATAACCGAGGCGGCGATGGAGGCCGGCTTTCAGTCGATCAGGACTTTCAACCGCGTTTTCTCGTCTCAGACCGGGATCACACCGGGCGAATACCGGAGAGTCGTACTCGAGGATCTGGAAAGATCACGGAAAGAGAAGTGAAATATTCTGCCTGACGGCAAAGAAGTGAAATATTTTGCCTGACGGCAAAATGTGAAATAACGGCTTCGCCGTTGTGAAATATCCGGCTTGCGCCGAATGTGAAATTCAGCAGATCCGCGCCGCGGATCTGTTGAACTGAAAAAAGCACGCTTTAGCCGACTGTCCCAAAGGACAGTCGGCAACGAAATCCACCCTTTCAGGGTGGG
>CACYQC010000128.1 GCA_902776395.1 uncultured Lachnospiraceae bacterium | reverse complement strand
CTTGAAAAGAGAAATGATTATGCTAAGACATTTTCGGGGGGTATGAAGAGAAGACTTAATATAGCCTGCGCTATAGGACATCATCCAAAGCTTCTGATATTTGATGAGCCAACAGTTGGTATCGATCCACAGTCAAGAAACTTCATCCTGGATAAGATCAAGGAATCAAATAAGAATGGCGCTACAGTTATTTATACCAGCCATTACATGGAAGAGGTTGAAGCTATCTGTACCAGAATCGCGATAATGGATAATGGTAAGGTTATAGCTACTGGAACTAGTGAGGAACTGAAGAAAATGGTGGTGGATGATACCTCTAGTATCACCCTGGAAGAGGTATTCCTTACACTTACAGGAAAGAAGCTGCGTGATTATTAAGATGCTGAAGAGGGATATGAGATGATTAGATATTTGATTAAAAATAATGTAAAGCTGATGGCGAGAAGCAAGACAAATATATTGATTATAGTAATCGCGCCACTGATACTGATCGCACTTCTCTCGAGTGCCTTTAAAGATATGATGGAGAGATATGAGGGCTCAGATATCGTGGCAGGATATAGAGTAGAGGGCGATGTGCCGGATGAACTAATAGAGGCCTTCGTGGACGGAGCAAATGAAAACGGCTTCACCCTTAGAGAGTTCGCTACTGGAAATCCGGAAGATATACTTAAGGATAATGAAATAGGTGGCTTTGTGATATTTGAAGAGGACTCTTATAAGCTGTATCAGAGCTCTGATTATAAGGAAGAGGGCAAGATACTGGAATATTTTGTAAATGCCTTCTATGAAAATACAGCTGAGACAGCGCTTAGTATGACGTCTGGAGGAATGGCTGGTGGTGCTGATGCGGACTCGGTTGAGCTTAGGGTAGAGCATCCAGATTATATGAAGTCAATCGACTCGACGGATTACTACGGAATAATTGAGATTGTTTACTTTGGATGGTGTGCGATTGTATGCGGAGCCGGTATCTTCATGAGTGAGAAGAAGTACCGTATCAGAAAGAAATATCAGGTTTCAAATCTAAATGAGTTCCAGTTATATCTAGCAAAATTCATTCCGATTGTTGTAGCTGTATTTCTAGGTATTGGACTAGCTGGAGTGCTTTCAGTAGTTCTCTTCGGAGTTCACTATGGAAATATCCTATATACTTTACTGATTGTTTTATTCTCTGTAGCTGCAGCTTCGGCATTTGGATTAATGTTATATAACATTTTCGATAATATTGTTGTTACTATAATTGCTGTTTTTGCATCAGTTTGGTTTGCTGGATTCTTCGGAGGAAGCTTCGAAACCTATATGTATTCTGTTCATCCTATGGAAGTGAAGCTAGCATCCCCTATATATCATATAAATAGATCTTTGGTTGAGCTTTCCTGTATGGGTCATAGTGATTATATAAGCAGCGCTTGTTTTTATAGCGCAGCGATAATAGTAGTTTGTTCGATCGTAGCTGTAATAGCTGGAACACTTAGAAAGAGAGGCAAGGCATGATACATTTAGTTAAAACAAGTATGAAACTTCTATTTAGAACAAAGGCATTCTGGTTTTTCCTGATTCTTATGCCTATGTTATCTACACTTATACTTAAGGTTAAGTTCGATAGTTCTGCTGCATATCTGGATAATATGGAGGAGAAGATAACAGAACTAGAATCTGATGATTCTAAGGTTGCTTACTATGGTGGTAAGGGCGAATATGTAGTGAAGGTTTATGACGCATCCCATAGTGAGATGTCAGAATATGTTCTAAATAAGCTGGCTAAAAGTGGACTGATTCTTGTATGTAGAGCGGATATATCTGATAAAGAGCTTACAGACGATTACGTAGATAAGAGAATCAAGAAGGATGGATACGAGGACAAGATGGGTGTGGCTCTTTTTGTTCAGCCGGATTTTGAGGAGAAGGCGTCTGCTGGTAAGGCAGAGGAGACTGTTACTATATATGTTCTTTCTGATGATGAGAGAACAGAGGCTCTCGAAAATGAGCTTAAGTTCCAGCTTGCTAGAGTAAATAGTGCTAGTGGGAAGATGGATACCCTTGAAGTGGGAGATGATCTACTTCCAGAGAAGGAACTCGTATCTGTAGCTGGAACAAATGGAAGAAATCTTACAATTAAGCAGACTAATCAGAAAACTCAGATGGGTTATGCATTTGCCTTTATGACACTGGGATATGTATTTTGTGGAATCTTCGTAGCTCATTCAGCTATCAAGGAGCAGAAGAATGGTGTTTATACAAGAATAAGCTTAACAAGGGCATCGACTCTCAAATACTATGCATCTAAGTTTGTAACTACATTTATCATTTCTCTTATGATTGCGGTTGTTGTTTCGCTTTGTTCTATAGTGTTGGATGTAAATGATCTTGGAATGAGCAAGCCAACATATATCCTTATTATCTTCATGCAGGGGCTCATCTTCAGTTCACTAAGCATGCTTATAGGAATACTCCTAGGAGATGTAATGAGCGCAAATGTTGCTGCCTTCTGTACATGGTGCTTCTCAGCACTTCTGAGTGGACTTTACTTCCCGCTCAATTATACTTCGACAGCTCTCAAAGCTATGTCCTTTATGATGCCACAGAAATGGTTCTTAGAAGGAACTGAAATGATATTTGTTGGAGACAATAAGGCCCTTCCTATGTTAATATGTATAACGGTGGCTTACATAGCTGTAAGTGTCAGCTTGGGAAGCTTAGGTCTTAAGATGAGAAGGACGGATTCATGGGGGAATTCCTAAAAGACAATTATTTTACACTGGTTCGCGTGATCCTGATGATTACATTTTCAATATACGGGATTATGTTTATGGGTGATAAACAAACAGGAACAGGAGTATCTGTACAGGTACTCCTGCTTGTTTCGTTTTATATAACGGCGATGGCGATTAAGGAAATCGTAGGAAAAAAGTGGCGCTTCTTCTTTTATTTTGTTGCGGCGGTACTTCTTTGTGCGCTTTATAGGGTCGGCGGAAGTGGATATATACTTCTGGTATATTTCATGATATATGAATTTCTGCTCCTAATAGAAGTGAAGGTTATATGGTTCATAGTTCCTTTCTTTGCTGTTTTCATTAATACTTCCGTTGGGTTTACGACACAGTTTTTGGTTATTACTATTCTTTGCCTGTTCTATACCCAGTACAAATTTATATTTCTTTATTATAAGAATCAGATGCTGGAAGAGACGAAGACTCAGCAGGGGCTGAAGAGGGATATCGAGAAGCGGGAATATGCCACGAGAGTAGAACTTAAGAAGAATATGCTCGAGTCCGAGAATCGAGTTCTAGAGGAGAGGGCGCAGCTCTCGCAGACCTTACATGATAAGCTAGGTCACAATATAAATGGCTCCATTTATCAGCTTGAAGCGAGCAAGGTTGTTATGGAAAAGGATCCAGAGAAAGCTCGCGGAATGATACAGGCTGTTATAGATCAGCTACGTACAGGAATGGATGAAATAAGGGCTATACTCAGGAAAGAGAGACCGGACAAGAAGCAGATGGCGCTCCTCCAGCTATATGAACTGTGCGAGGACTGCAACAAGAAGGGCGTAGAAGCAGAGCTTACGAATGAAGGTGACCTTACCAAGATCACAGGAGAAGTGTGGGAGGTCATTTTGGATAATGCCTTTGAAGCTGTGACAAATTCGATGAAATATTCTAAGTGTAAGAATATAAATATCGAGATAACCGTTCTCAATAAGATGGTTAAGTGTATAATATCCGATGACGGTATCGGATGTGATAAGATAGAGGATGGCATGGGAATCTCCGGTATGCGTCAGAGAACCCGCGCCGCCGGTGGAACTATAAGCTTTGAATCCAGGGATGAGTCTGGTATGAATACCTCAACCCCTGGCTTCACAGTCAACATGCTACTACCACTTTAAGTGAGTATATAGGGACGGTTCTTATTTACTCACTTTTAGAAGACTGAGTATATAGGGACGGTTCTTATTTACTCACTTTAGAAAAATGAAAATATAGATTCAAACTAAAAAAAGTGAGTAAATAAGAACCGTCCCTATATACTCAGCCAATATAATTTAGAATCAACGTGGCAAAAGTGAGTAAATAAGAACCGTCCCTATATACTCACTATATACTCACTCAGTTTCGGGAGAAGGATATGGATAAGATTAAAGTTATAATTGCAGATGATAGTGATTTTGTTCGAGATGGCATGAAGATTATCCTGGACGTTGATGAGGATTTCGAGGTACTGGGCTGTGCATCAAATGGCCGAGAGGCGATAGAGATTGCTGAGAAGGATAGGCCGGATGTATTTCTTATGGATATTCAAATGCCAGAAATGGACGGAATAGAAGCTACGAAATATATCGTGGAGCATGACCTAGGAAAGGTCCTGATACTAACAACCTTTGACGATGATGATCTGGTTAAGCAGGCGCTGAGCAGTGGAGCTAAGGGCTACCTAATTAAAAATCATACACCAGACCATTTGAAACAAATGATTAAGTCGGTATATAATGGTACGGGCGTTATGGAGGAGAGCATTCTCGAAACTCTGACAGCTACTTCAGGGCAGAGCGGACATGCTCAGACTTCTGATGCTACGGCCTTTAATCCTGAAGGATATTCAGAAAGAGAGCTTGATATAATCAAAGCGGTAGCGGAAGGACTGTCGAATAAGGAGATAGCAGCGAAGCTTTTCCTGACAGAGGGCACGGTTAAAAATTATATAACCAACCTTCTCTCGAAGGAAAATCTTTCCCACAGAACAGCCCTTGCGGTATATTATCTTACTGGAAAAAAATAAATTATTAAGGAGTTTATTATGAACAAGAGGATCATTGCTGGCGTTATACTTATGGCGCTTATCGGACTCATTGTCTATACACTGATGTTTCCGGTAGACATGGCAGCACTAGATGGATATGAGAGTAAGTTTTATTCGACACCAATTGCTCTTATTCCACCAATTATTGCTATTCTTCTAGCGCTTATTACTAAAGAGGTTTATTCCTCTCTTTTCTTAGGAATAGTGAGTGGAGCACTTCTTTACTCTAACTTCAACCTAGAACTTGCG
>CACYQC010000127.1 GCA_902776395.1 uncultured Lachnospiraceae bacterium | reverse complement strand
TATCTTCAGTTAATTCAAAGACTGTCGCTGCCGCCTCCGACTCAACAAGCGTCAAGTCGTCTCCTGAAACAGCCAGGTATACAGTGCCTTCCGCTGTTACAGCAGAAAGCTTATATTTTTTTCCTTCGACCCTATGGAACTGCCACTTTGTGACTTCACTCTTCTCATCCACGTAAAGGGTACGTCCATTCTTGTTACTTGTCTTTCTAGTTATAAGCTGAATCAAAGCATGAACATTATCATCCCCTGCCATGAGGGCAAATCCATGAGTTCCGCTTGTATAACTCATAAGTCCGTATGATTTACCATCATAATCGTTAGCCGTCGCTGGTGGTTTCACAGTACTGTTCCTATTTATTATTTCATACACACTGAATCCAGTAGCTTCAAAGGAAAGCTCACCATCTATCACGTCGTAGTCTTCTACCACTTCTACTTCTTCACCATCATCATCCTTTAAGTGCAGGATAATCAGCTCGTCATTCTCTTCGAATCTTTCATCACTAATTGTGACCTTTATTGGATGCTCTTCATTTGGCTGATACTCTTCATTTCCTTCCTTGATGGAAATGTCAAACGCCGCCACCATCGTACCCTCAGTTGCATCGAGTTCCGTTGCAGCATCCATCACGCTAGCCACATCCGCTTCCTGTTCAATGGTAACATCTTTAGCTTCTGCCTCCGCTCCTACTGGCATCAAACCTTCTAGAGTAATGTCGCTATCCTCCACCTCGACCTGAAGAGAATTCCATTTTAGATTCTCATTACTCTGTGCAACCGAAAGAACACTATCCGTCTCTGTCGATGTAACTACATCCTTTGTATAAGCATAAGAAGAAGACCCCGAGGTTCCGTCTCCGAGCACAGTCATAGAAGGTACAGCCGCAGTTAGTATAAGCATTGCAGCTGTAAGTCCGCTTACTATTTTATTTTTGAGTAAACGCCTCACTACTAATCTCTTCTCTCCCTAATCTTTATATAAGTCACACTTAACATTCCAAGCACAGAAACTAAAATAAGCAGAGCTGCAAAACTTCCCGAAAATCCATCTCCAGTCTTAGCCGAATCCGCCTTTGGCTTATCTGACATTTCGCCCTTTTTTACTTCCGTTTCCCTAGGTGTAGGCTCTTCCTCCGTCGTCGCTTCAGTGGTCTCCTCTTCAGCTATATATTCATTCTGAAATGCGATTTCCGAAGGCTTATCCCCACTATCTGCATAACTCGCAGCAACTGAGTAGATTAATTGCTTATTGTCATCAGTTGTAACAAATACCTGCACATTATATTTTGAGCCATCATACTTCACCCTATCCTGAGTGCCCTCCACTTGATAGAGGAGATACTCATAGGTTCCTGGCTCAGTAATAGTCATTTTGAAAATGCCTTCACCAGATTCATTAACCGTCAGTCTATCCTCATCCGGAACTGGTGTAGTTGCATCCTTTGGTTCTATTACTATCTCGTAATTTGCGGTATCAAGTCCCTCTACGTCCAGGCACTTGAAATGCACCTCCGCCTCAAGCGGTGTATACTTAAAAGCTGCAAAAGAAGCCTTACCTCCCAGGAATACCCCCAGCAGACAAAGCAGTGCAGCAAGTATCATTTTATTCAGTTTTGTCCTCAAACAAAATGTCATATCATTTAGCCTTATCATATATATAACAAAACACAAGTAGTCTCTTATCAGTTAATGGTTCCGCACACGTTGAGAGAACCACTATACGTTCTCCCTTAGGAACAGACGAATTGAGAGTCGTCGCATCCTGCTCTATTATTTTCATTGCTTCTTCGTAAGACATAGGATCAAGAGTTTTATCGCCATATGCATCCACTTGCATCGATGCAAATATTCCTAAATCATATTCTTTTATTTTGTCGCGGCCAACCAGAAGCTTGCCACGATTATGCTTTTCCAGATATTCCTTATCGAGAAATGCATCTAGCGATCCAAACATTTTTCCATACTCCATATGGTGACCATACAGAATAGAATAATCATCTGTGAAATCAGGTGCATTTCTACTATCCAAAAATATGCTTCCAGACAAAGAATATTCACCATACGGATTCGTATTCAGATACACGCTATTGTTTTCTCCCTGCATAACTGGATAATCAATATTTGTATCCTCCACAGCGAGCCACGCCACCATATCCTCTGTTATCGGAGAATCCGAAGGAACCCCTTCTGCCGTCGGCTTATACTTTAGATAGCTGTCATCGGAAGCTTTATTATAGACATACCAAGCATCATATAGTCCATACAGCACTACAAGAAGCGCCACGATGAATAGGGCGAACATACATTTCTCATATATGATATTCATCCATATCCAGAAGCGCCTCATATATTATTACTCCTCATATTTTCTTCTGGAACGAATCCCAAAGAATATAACTCCAGCAACTATAAATATCGCCGCTACAACAAGTCCGGCAATTGATAGGAGGACTCCTGTTGGAACAACACCTCGCCTAGTATTGGTGAAACCAGTATAGATCACAGAACCATCTGTTGTTATGGTGTCCGAAGTTTTTCCAGTCAAGGCATCATTACCACTAACACCATCTATATTGAACGGAGAATCCTCAGCGGATATTCCTTCAGTGCTTGTGTAATCCTCCTCGTCCTCAGTTATCTCATAGGACATTCTAACGGTAAGACCATTAACAGTTATATACTGTCCATCCTGAAGATAGTAGTCAGCTGTAACCGTTCCATTTGAATCTGCCGTAAGGGAAGTGGCATTTGTCGCTCCACCTGCAGGGATACAGGTCGTTGCAGCATTTGGTTTTTCTGAAATACTTGTATCTGCAGCACTCACATCCACATTAAATACGGTTCCAGCTAAAGCCCCCTCTATAGTTAATGTATATTTAAAATACTTGTCCAGGGAACCTTGATTCCCCTTCACCTCTTTACCAAAAATAAGAGTTGATGGATCAATAGTATTCTGGAAGCCCGTGGATTTGTCTGTATCTTTATATAATAAATAATTAGTTATTTTAAGTTTCTTCGCTGTAGCTGTTGAAGCATCCTCTACATAGACATCCAGCGTTCTAGTATTCACTGTATCATTAATTATTCCTGAATTAGTTCCGCTTTCAGTTATGATGTATCTATACACACCTGGTTTTGTAAATGTAACACCGCTAAAATCAAGCGTCATTTTCTTCTGAGCTGTGTAATGATCATCATCAGGTGTTTTCTCTTTTATCGTTACATAGTCATTTGCAACTGCAGTCGCCTTGGTATTCGGTAAATACGTAATGGTTCCAGAGCCCTTGGTCGTCGCATCGCCCTCTGGAGTAAACTTAACCTTATCAGGTTCTATTCCAGCATTTATTGGAAAAGATGTTCCAGTACCAGAAACTGGGCTACCCGCCGTAATAGCAAATGAAAATGCACAACCAGGAATATTGCAATCATTTGGGATTTCCAGATCCTTGGTGAAGCTAGTAGTAGCCACCGAATCTGCAGCCATACCACTATACGAACTTCCAGCAGCATTTACTGTTGTCCCAACCATGGATACAGCAAGTATGAAGGTCGCAAAAATCTTTATTATATTTTTCCTTCTTCGAACTATCATTCGAGTTCCTCCATTTAAAAGTTTGATTAAATGCCTCGACATCTAAGTACAAGCACTATCTTACCTCTTGTCTGTTTCATTGGTATACTTCCATACACTCTGCTATCCTGTATGTCATCTCTATAATCATTGAGCACAAAAACCGTACCCTCTGGAACAGTATACGGAAATGTCACTGTCGCGCCTTCCGCAGTCGTTGGATAAACAGTATTTTCAAAAACTCCATATCCATTTACATTTACTGTCCCATCCTTTATATCGACTGTATCTCCTCCGACAGCAACTATTCTGCCAAAGTGTATTTTATCATCCTGTTTATAAGCTATCTCCTCCCCCGAATGGACCTTTCCCAACTTAAATGTGAAGCAGAGATCGCCATCCTTAAGCATAGGATATGAGGAGTTGCTGTGATTCGAATATACTCCAACAACAAAAAAAAGGAGTACACAAACAACAAGTGCAGTCACTCCTACTTTTATAAAAAACTCCAAAGCAAAACTGAATGCATCCTTTTTATTCTGTGAGCTCCTTCCCTTGATGTTGCCCTCGGAAGAATTCACCGCATGCTTCGTTTCTTTTTCATAATTATTCATAACCATGTAATTTTATCATTATCGTGACAATTTGGCAAGAATCAATTTATGTAAACCGAAGGGAGAGTTAATGCCACCGCGATCATCGCGAGATACTCTATCTCCCAAACTGCGCCAAAACTCAGAAACCATACCGCAATCATCACAATTATAAGTGCAAATATGCGATTGGTAAGACGTGATATCAGAACCTTATTCTTATTAACCTTTTCAGTTCCACCTTTCCCCCAATTGTCAAAGGCAACTGGTATTATAACCTTAGCAGTTACTGCCGCCAGCAGCCATACAAAGCCTGCGAGCTTTGAGAAGAAGGCAAGAAATATAGCAAAGATAAGGGAGCTTAAGATGAAGCCAATCATATCATCCTTTTTAGATATTTCTTCAGCCATTGAGGCAAAGACCCTATCCATGAATCTGAACAGTATTGTAAGTGCTGCACAGAGGAATATTATCAAATAATATGGTCCACCAAAATTACCCCACTGAAGATTTCCAAGAGCGAGCACACCTATTGCTGCAAAGGTAACCTTTGATAAAACAAAGGATAGTTGAGAAAAGATTGCAAATTTTGATTTGTCGTTTTCTTGAGACAACTCCTCTTTGTCAGCTTCGTCAGCTTCTTCTCTCACTTGATCCAGTTCTTTATTTTCTTCTAACACCTCATCCAACATTACTTCCTGATGCTTATCTATATATATTTCCTTTTCAACAATAAGCATGATTACAATCGAGATGAGCATTGTTGCAAGAGTAACAGATATTGTTTTACTTCCAAGCATTCCAAGGAAAACAACTATAAGGATAGTTCCAAACAAATAAATAGCTGTATCAAGAACTATCGGTGAGAATCCATTTTCGGCATCCTCCTCTGAATCCTCTTTACTAATAGCTACTTTGTTCAGCAACATCTTATCTAGAATTAGCTGAAC
>CACYQC010000126.1 GCA_902776395.1 uncultured Lachnospiraceae bacterium | reverse complement strand
AACCTCATCCAGCACGGACTTCAGTCTCTCTTCAAATTCACCTCTATACTTAGCACCAGCTATAAGAGAACCCATATCAAGAGCAAATATCTCTTTATCACGAAGCGAATCAGGTACATCGCCCTTAACGATTCTTTGTGCCAGTCCTTCAATAGCGGCGGTCTTACCAACACCAGGATCACCTATAAGAACTGGATTATTCTTGGTCTTACGAGACAGGATACGAACAATATTTCTTATCTCATTATCTCGTCCTATAACAGGATCCAACTTCTGCTCTCTGGCACGCTGAACCAGATTATATCCAAACTTCTCAAGTGCATCATATGTATCCTCTGGGTTATCAGACTCAACCTTTTTATTACCTCTTACATCAGCAAGAGCCTTCAAGAACGCATTCTTAGTTATAGAAAACTTCTTGATCAGGTCTTTAACATCAGAACCACCCTTATCCATAAGAGCTATGAAAAGATGTTCTACCGATATAAAATCGTCGCCCATTTTCTTAGCTTCGGTTTCGGCCGCGAGCAGAACTCTACTCATTTCCTGGCCCATATATATATCCTCTGAAGAACCTGATACATGAGGTTTTGACTGTACCAGTTTCTCACACTCGTCTATAAATGCAGCTGTTGCAATTCCCATATTATCAAGTAACTTCTTAATCAGGCTGTCATCAATAGTAAGTACACTATATAAAAGATGCGCCGAAGATACTTCCTGATTGTTGTACTCCATAGCAAGTCTCTGGCATTCCTCCACTGCTTCTATAGACTTCCTTGTAAGCTTATCTGCATTCATTCTAATCAACTCCTTTCTACTTCGAATTTTGCCCTGTTAGCACTCTCGTCTGGTGAGTGCTAATCACCATCTGAATATGTTATAACACCCTCCGCCACCATTGTCAACACATATTTACAGATGGTATAATTACAAATGTGGAATAGTCCATATGTCATTATAATAAGTAGTACCGGAGGTTACCCTATGCATAAAAACGAAAAAGCCATGGGACTTATCATGGCCATTATAGTTTCAGCAATCATGGGAATGATATTCCCTATAATTGCTAGAAAGATTGCTGGTCCAGAGGCGCTTGCAGCTATGCCACCTCTTGCAATCATGATCATAACCAGTGTCATAGAATCAATAATAGTTGGAGTTATAGTTGCACTTGTTATTCCTATTGGCAAAATAGGACACGCAATGACTACTAAGGCAAATGCCACACCAGGCTCCCTTAAGTTTGGTCTAATTAATAGCATTCCTTTCGCCATTATAAATGGTGCTTTAGTAAGTGCAATTGTTAGTTTTATAAGCGTAGCTCAGTCTTACGCTCATATACCCACTGGTGAGAAGCCACCTCTAATTGCTATGTGGTTTGGAAGCTGGTTACCTACTCTTCCACTTTCAATACTCGTAGGTTATGTATTTGCTATAATACTTGCTCCAATAATAGCAAAAGCGATGCGTCTTTAAACGCATCGCTTTTTTATTGGTTTTCCTGAATATTATATTGTCGTAATTACTTATCCTCACTTGGATCTGTTGGTGTAGCACCTTCTCTTGTAAACTCAAGTGTGTTGCCATCATAATCCAGATATAATGTATTCTGCTCGATGCTATACTCATATCTGAAGGAATCTGCCTCGTCATATATTTCATATGAAGACCAGATTATATCTATATCATCCTGGAAATGAAGTGTACCTGTATGATCTTCTTTTAATTCTACAGAAGTCTCAAGTCCATCCTCGTCAACTGACTTATATACACCAGGAACATAGTAGAAGGCTGTCTGATCCTTGAAATCATCATACTTGATAGAATTGATAAGCTCTTCAATAGCACCTGAAACAGGCATATCAACTTCATCATTATCAGCAAAATGATTTACGATATCAAATACAAGTACACCATCATTATACTCTGCAGCAATAGCTGACTCTGAAAGACCTGTATTTCCTTCTTTTGTATTATATGAACGCCAGAATCCCCATTTATCTTCTGTTCCAGGGAAAATGCCTTCATGATACTCTATATCTTCTTCCTCAGCTCCCCATGTTGAAGTAATATCATACAGTGCTTCTGCTGGAAGCTTGTCCTTTATATATGATATAGATACCATATTTGTACCTGCTGACTCGCCTATATAAACAAAGTTAGCACCAGCATCTGTTTCGCTTGCTTCGATAACAGTTGGATCATAAGTTACTCTCCAACCATCTCCACTGATATACTCCATCTCTGAAGGCTGATCAACTGTTGCTTCCTCAACAACTGCTTCTGTTGTAGCCTCTGTTGTAGCTTCAGTAGTTTCGGCCTTATCACCACAAGCCGCAAATCCTGCCGTCATTACTGCCATACTAAGTAATACTGCCAATTTTTTCTTCATTGATTTGTTCTCCATTCGTTTTATTATTTTTATTACCGGCGTAAGAATAACACCACTTGTCCAACAAATGTCCAACAAATAATTTGATATATAAACTATATTTTTTATATTAACTTAGTTCCACACTCTGGACAGAACTTTGCGCCATTAGTTGGTGTACCACACTCTGGACAGAACTTTGGAGGATTTCCTGTAGCCGCCTGCTCTGGAGCTGCCTGCTGTGGAGCTGCTTGCTGAGGAGCTGCCTGCTGACCCTGGAAGGTACCATTCTGGTTCATCTGATTCATCATCTGACCCGCCATTGTTGCACCCATCATCATTTCTGCCATATTACCCATAGTTGAGTTGCCACCATTTCCACTTGCAGCAGCATCTACCATGCTGATCTGTGTATAGGAATTGAGATCGCCAACCATTGAATTTGCGGCAACCTGATTAATCTTCTGCTGTATTTCTTCTGGATAATTGAAGCTGTTAATGCTAAAGCCTGTTACAGAGATACCATCCTTGCTGATTTCCATATCAAGATCTTCTTGAATACCCTTGGATATATCATATGCACTTGCCTGAAGGTTGAACATATCCTTTCCTTCTTTGGATATCCACTTCATAAGAAGCTGATCAAGAACAGTAATTATCCTTATCTTAACATCCTCGATTGAATAAGACTGCTTGATTCCTGCAACCTTATCAATAAGTGTAGCGTAGTCTGAAACCTTAACATTAGCTGTACCATTTGCTCTAATTGGCAGGCCTCCTGGAAGTCCTTGAGCTTGAAGCATTATTGGTCCTTTAGTACCCCACTTAATTGTAAATTCCTTTGTATTTACAAAAAGAACCTCTGCACGCATTCCAGAATTGAATCCAAACTTGAATCCCTTAAGTGTTGAAAGAAATGGAATAATCTGTGATTCTATATCATAATCACCATCATCCTTGAAAACTCCTTCAACTTTTCCCTGATTAAGGAATATAGCATCCTGACCTGGACGGATTATAAGTCGAGATCCTTTTTTGATTTCTCTGTTTGCCCATTTCCAGAATATGAGACTATCATCATATTCTTCCCACTCAACTACATTAGCAAATTGATTAGATAAAATACCCATGTCTACCTCCTAAATATATTTGAAATAATAACTTCAAAATTATATGTTACTCCTCGTCTGAGGATGTACCATCATACTTCTTTGTCAGTTCATCTATTTCACTCATTCCTAGTGAACCTGACACACTATTTAGCTCATTCATTGCGTCTGCTTTATCTTTTAGATAATCAGCAGCATCATTCATCTTCTCGTATAAAGCTTCCTGCTCCTTAGCTGTATTAGCCGCATTAAAGGATTCACTGAGCTTTGTTTCCAGACTTGAAATGTCAGAGCTAAGCTTTTCATTAAGGGTAGAAAGATCTGTCAGATCCTTCTTCGCCTTATCATAATTTGCAGTCAGTCTCTCTCCTTCTTCGATAGCTCTATCTAGCTTTGTCTGATAGATTCTCTCATCTGGAGTACCCTCTGACTTCTCTATATATCTGCGGTACTTATCCTGTTCTGCAAGATTTTCATCCAGAGCACGTCTCGCTCTCTGTTCTTCTATCTTGAGGGCTTCAGTTTCAGACTTTACCTGTCCCAGATCCGCTCTTAGTCCATCTAGATATTTACGAACATTTTTCTCTGTTGCTTTATCATTCTTGAAAATGGCATTGATATTGGATGCCATTATATCCTTAAATCTTGATAATATCCCCATTTCGTTCCCCTCATAATTTTGTAGATTTTCGCCGTGCACAAGGTGCTATTAGCTATGTGACCACATATAACAATAAGCCTGTGTTCTGGCTGCAAAACGTTCGTTTTTTAAGAGCTCGCGAACATCCTCTTTAGTATACCATGCAGCCTCGATCTCTTCAAACGAAGAATCGCTTTGTTTTATCTCTCCTTCGCATTTACCAACAACGCATACATTCATCTCATTAGAAAAACCAACTGCACTGTAGCTAAGACCAATAATATCCTCAACACTTATCAGCTCTAATCCAGTTTCTTCTCTTAGCTCTCTTGCTGCTGCTGTCTTTGCATCCTCACCTGGATCAATTAATCCAGCAGGAAAATTAACCACCCACATACCAGCGGCCATTCTGAATTCTTTATTCAGCAAGATCTTCGTACCATCAGCATTTGTCATAATAAGTACTACTGCATCTGGCTTATCACCATGCAGTTCCTCGAAGGTAGAAATGTTATTATTCCTACTGATGATCTCATAATTCTTATCCTGTCCATCTTCCGTTTGATAATGTATATCATAACGGGTGATGAATTTACCTTCATCACCCTTAGTTATTCCCAAATATTTCATTAATTAGTCCTCTTATCTAGGCTCTGTCTGATTTCTTCCATTTCCTCATCCAGTTCTGACAGAGTATCTGCGCATTTCTTGAGTCTGGCAACAACCTCTTCAGGATGAGCCAGCTTTTTCTTGTATTTAAGCTTATGGTCGACGGACGCCCAGAAGTCCATAGCTATTGTTCTAAACTGTACCTCGACCTTCATATGCTTCTTACCATCTGATAAGAATATAGGTATATCAACTATTATGTGAAAGCTCCTATAACCGTTAGCTTTAGGATTTTCGATATAGTCCTTTCTAGCCAGCAGAAGTATATCATCCTGTTGAACCAATAGATCAGATAGTTTATATATATCCTCTCGGAAGGAGCACACTACTCTGATACCAGCAATATCAAATATCTC
>CACYQC010000125.1 GCA_902776395.1 uncultured Lachnospiraceae bacterium | reverse complement strand
GTGGATCCCTTAGATTCTTAGCACGGTATATATCCTCGAGCCCTTCAATCAACTCCTCATATTCATTAAACTCAACCACGTCCTCATAATCTATCATATGAACAGTATTCATATCCATATTTCGGTAAATACTATCAAGAAAATTAACATATTCATTTCGTCTGCTTACTTCTTCAACTGACTCACCAAAAATTATCTTATAATCAAACTTAAATTTGTTATATTCAATTTCAAAGGCGTTAAGTAGCTTATTTATCTTATTCTCAAAATCAGGATTTGATTTCTTTTTAGCAACAAGCATCATATTACCGTTGCTAAGTTTGAATAGCACTGCACCCTTAAAGAAATCACCGGCAAACTTTCTAATGATACCCTGTATTTCTACTGGAAATGTCTTACCCTCTCCATCAAACTCAGCTAGATAAAGACTCATCATTATGAGAGGATTTTTTCTCTCATAATTAAATCTGATCATATCTTCCATAGCCCTTATATCGATAGCACCCATCTCTATATCATAAGGATTGGAATGAATAATATATAGCATTGCAATAGTTGGGAAAAGGAAAGTACTTACCGTATAAGACATTTGACCATAACGATTCTGCACGACAAGCATAAAAAAGGATACAAGCATTGTTCCGTAGAAACCATTCATAACTCGCTTGTATAGTCTCTTTCGGTAAACAATCATTAAATACAGAATTATTACAATGAAACCTAGATAACCATATAAGAAAATGTCTTTTCCAGAAGTCATAAGACCTTGGCTAGTTATAACATAACCTTTACCACTCATAGTCTTAATGATATCTGAAACAACCGCAATAATGAATACTACTACACTCATTGCTACAACCGGATACTTCTTACTAATTTCCAGCCTGAGTACTTCAGTAATATAAACAACATAGAGAAGCAGCGTACTAAAAAGAAGCGCATGATAAAGAATCCTGAGAATATATACTACTGTATAATTACCAGTTATATCCGTCATATATTTTACATGGTAAATAATATTGACAGCTGCCGCCAAAAGAATAGTTACATTTATGAATATGAAATATAGAAAACTCCTAGATTTACGTACATAAGAAAAGCCAATCAAAATAAAGATAATCACACATATTGCAATTACCATTATATCGCCCATCGGATAATAGTTGTTAAAGTATATCTGATGTTCCATAAGCATTCCCCAAAATACCATCACGTAGTTACCATAATTATACTTTATAAGGGCAATAATAACAAGAAAATAAACGCCATAACACTTTACATTTCCGATGTGACACGTTATTTACATAATTCAAATAGTGAAGGAATCTTCCCAATACCTGCTTATTATTTCTTTACTTAGATTTTCCCCTATCACTATAAATAAATCCTGTCCCTCACTAATAGGATTAATTAAAATGTCATCTCTAGTAGCATTAACCTCTAGCCACTCCCCCGACTCATCTTGAATAAAACCCTTTAGTCGGATTATATTACCTGCAGCCTTATCATTAAAAAGACTATTTATTGTCTTATCTAGTTTTTTTAGTTCCGTCTTTACATGAAAGAAGAATAGCGATTCAAAGCTTCCATCAAAGCTTTCAGGTTTTCTAAGCATCTCCCCCGAGTTATATCCACTTCTGCTTATCACCTTAAATTCCTCGTCACTTATTTTGCCCTTCTCCCAGACAAAGAGCTTACTTACCTTACGACTGCATTTATATTTCTCAAGACCTTCATTTATAAATCCAAGCAATTCTTCTGATTTCTTTTTTTTCTCCTCTATATTGCTACTATCATCCAGCTTACTAACTATAACTGTCCCCGCCTTAGCAACCTGAGATAGCAGAACATATTTAGCAGCTTCTGATATAGAGTCGCATATTCCCGCCTCAACTATTGTTATAACGCTACCCATCTCGTACCATCTTTCAAGAGGTTCTTCGTATAGCATATCATATAGCTCATCGACATCATAGATACCCGAAGGTTCTATTATCACATGACTATAGCCGTTCATAGCCATAGCTATAAGCTTGGTCTTGAGTCTCCTTCTGGCGCAGTCTGCATCTCCACCTATTACCATTTCGAGATGACAACTATCTCCCAGCTCTTCAGCAAGGATCATTCTATCGACATTTATTGCTCCATAGTCACTAGCAATAATGGCCACCTTCTTATCCTGTCTTACCAGATATCTCGCATATTCCTTTATAAATGTAGTTTTACCGGATCCAAGGAATCCGGTAATTAGATCTACTTTTGTCATATTAGCTCCATTTTGTATTATTAATTAGTTTCTTATTCATCCCACAAATAATCCGTTCCAAGGACATCTGCACCTATACTTCGCAAATGACTTGCTTCCTGCTTATCATTTACAGTAAATACATATCCTATTAGGTCACTGTCTCCAAGGACTTTTCCAACCTCCTCAGTATAAACCTCTTTTGCTACACTATAGCTAATGATATCATTCTTGTGGCAATATTCTACAAACTTTTCAGGAGTAGCCAGTTCCTTCTCTCTCTTTTCATCTTTATCATAATATAGATTGATCAGAGGAAAATCATATGCCTGTCTAGCCGCACGAACCATTTCTGTAGTCTGACCTCCAGCTATAAGTCTATTAAGAATATCCTCTCTACCATCCGCAACCTTCACAAGCTCCGTATAATATTTTAGGGTATCCTCATAACTCCTATTACCCGCATCAACCATTACATACATGTCCTTATGAACTTCCATGTAATCAAACAGTCCCGCCAGGCTGGTAGCCTGATACTCTCCCTGAATCTTGAAACTCATAAACTGGTCATAGGTACATAGACGTTTATTATCTACGTTATTAGGTATTTCCTGTCCTAGTCTTAGCTTCCAGTCATTTTCACTCCATACATTATTCTCACCACTATGCGCTAGAACCAGAACATCATCACTTGTAAAGGATATATCCGCTTCAAAGAGCCTATATCCTGCCTGATACGTAGTATCCAGAGTATCTATAGAATTGATATAGCATTTTTCTTTATTCATTCCGCCGAGAGCATGGATTATATAATCGGAAGAATCAACTACTGATCTATAGTCCTCTATCAGCTTGTCTCTTTCCTTTTCCTGCTGAACGTGCTCAGCAAACTTTTCCTCGTCAGTCCTTGCATCGTTTTTCGGATGAACTCTTGTAATCACAATAAAAATAGTAAGTGCCACAAGTATCAGTAGTAGTATTGGAACTATCACAAAGCCAACAAATCTACGATACTTTTTTAAAAAATCATTTTTTAGTTTTTTTAAATACTCAAAATAATTCATTTAAGATGTCCTACAGATTTCTATTTTTCTTCTTCTGAAGAAGAGCCTTGGTATCGAGGCCTGACATACCTTCTGGTTCCGCCGCTTGCTGAACTTTCTGTTCCTGAACTTTCTGTCCCTTAACCTGCTGTTCCTGAACTCCCTGCTGCTGTAATGGTTGTACATGCATTTGCTGAGTGTTTACAGCCTTTGGGGTACCATCCTTCTTACTAAACTTTTTAAATAGTCTTCTACCTAGATTGAATCTACGTACAACTATATCGATTAGCAGAATTATAATTGATAGAATAATAACCCAGATGGTTATATCCTTCTTCTTTCTGTTTTCCGCTTTCAGCCTTGTATATAGATTGTCTCCGTCTGAAAGCATTCGTCCATTCGTTTCAACAAAGCTTGTGAAATTCGTATTTGAAATATCTTTTCTATATTCATCAGAAAACTGAATAGTTTCTATCGAAGTAGTAGAAGCCGCTATATCCTCGCCTTCCATTCTTCTTACACTTATACTATATACACCCATTTCAGAAGGCTCAAAGGAGGCTGTATATACTCCTGGATCTCCCGGTTCCAGACTAAGCTCCTGAGTTTCTCCTGACGGAGAAGTATATACTCCAACAACAGAAGTATTCTCTGAATAGTCTGCCGCCAAGTAGCTAAGTTCAACCTTTCCTCTTCTCTTATAAACAGAAACTCTATCCTGTCCTATGTCGCTTTCCATAGCTGCATAGTCCATCATTCTGTTCCACATCTCTACATAGTCCTGATTAGACGCGAAGCCCTCATTCCAGGTTCCAGATGCTGTTGTCATCCAAGCTACCGTATGACCTAATCCATACTGCCAATTAGATAGAAGTGGATCATCCTCATCCGTAGAAATAGCTTCACGAGCTCCATTCTTGGTAGTCGTAGCTATGTATCCAGTTACATTTGGAATTCCATCTTTATAGAGCTCTGACACTAGCTTATTATTACTTACAGATAATTCAAAATCACCATTCTTATAATAAGTATTACCTGACAGATATATTTCCTCCGTAAATATCTTAGGAACGTCACTGGAGGAGTCAGAATAATAATATCTTCCGTTACAATCCTCTGCAAGTTCCTCCAAAAGAGTAGTATCCGAATCGGAGCCAACCGCAATTGTAGACATGGTTATATAATTATCATTTATGAGTTTAACAGCATCACTAAAGTCCTTAGTCTCGCCTTCACCATCCGTCAGAAGAAGTATATGTCTAACTCCAGCATCCACATCTGATAGTTCCTCTGCAGCATCTATAACAGCTGGCTTTATCACAGTTCCACCCATTATACCTATCTGCTCTATCTCTTCTTTGATAGCTTCCTTATCATCGACCTTTGTAAGCGGTACACGCCATGTAAAAGTATCACTAAATGTTACTACGCCGACATAATCCTTAGGTCCTAGATTATCTACCGCCTCAAGGGCAGCATCAACAGCAACATCCATCTTACTTCTTCCGCCATTTTGGTCTCCCCCTGAGCTCATAGAACCAGAACAGTCGATAACCATAACCATCGCAAGAGAAGGCGCCTCATCCAGTCCCTTTGGTTCCATATCAACAGGAAGAATCTGTTCAAGTGGAGTATCCTCATATCCACCCGGCGCATAGCTTTCTCTACCACCAGTACATATGACGCCACCACCATAATCCTTTACATAGGTTTCTATTACATCAATAAATCCCTGAGGCAGATCCTTAACATGACAATTATCTAGAATTATAGTTTTATAATTATAGTTTTATAGTTAAGTAAGCCAGATATATCATCTGGTGCATTGATGCAGGAAACAACCGTTGCATCTACATTAATATTCTTCAGGATGCTATCTAGTCCAGAGCTGTCCTCTCTTGCTCCAGATATTATAAGAACCTTTCCAGGAGCATTTACTACCGCTGCTGCGACCATACTATTATTTTCAGTTATAGTATCGCCATCAGCTTCTATAGTTACTTTTCTCTCTTCTATTGCTTCGTCTCCAGCAACTTCATTTAGGACAAATGTATTTTCTCCCCTTATCAGATGAACATTCATCTCATCTAGAAGTTCACTACTATCCCACAACTTTAACTTTGCATCTACTTCGTAGGAACTATAAACAGTAACCTTGATGTTATATGCATCTCCCACCTCCAACTTCTCCGGCATATCTACCATTTCTAGATATACGTCTGAAGCATTTTCGGTTTCATAAAGCTTTGCACATATTTCTATATCATTATCTTTTAACTTG
>CACYQC010000124.1 GCA_902776395.1 uncultured Lachnospiraceae bacterium | reverse complement strand
GAATGGGTAAAGAAATTCCTGGATTCCAAGGTTGCGAGCGGCCTGGCGGGTAATATCAATAACATCGTTAAGGAGTATACGGATCTTCTGGCTACTGGTAAAAAGGTAACCGCCAAGGATGTAATGGTTATTATCCTTAAGAATATCAAGATAAAAAACTAGAGCAAAAAACATTGAAAATAAAGGGGTGATCGGGGTAGTCTGATTATCCCTTTTTGGTTGCAATATTTGCTTCTTGCCTGTATAATTATGTAGTTAATGTGGCGAAGTATGTTTTGCTACAGAAAAATAAGAATAAAGGGTAGATAATAATGAAATTTATTCATATTGCAGATGTCCATCTGTTTGCTACTCCAGATGCAGAATTTGACTGGGGAGAGCATAGACCAAAGGAGATAGAAGAAACCTTTGAGAAGGTTATAGATGCCTGTAATGAGAAGGATATAGATCTTCTTCTTATAGCGGGTAACCTGTTTGATAGATCTCCATCGGTGGAGGACCTTATATTTGTAGATGATAAGCTGATGAGACTGGAGAAGACAAGAACAGTTATTCTTTCAGGTACGGATGATTATATTGTTCCAGGAAGTGATTCCAGTGCTTATAAGTTTAGATCTAAAACAGTTCTTCTTCCTTCAGATAAAACTACTAATGCTTATCTAAGAGGAATCAATACTTGCGTAACAGGATTTAGTTATGCGAAGCCTGAATATAGAGAACATATTTTAGAGGATATCGATCCAGGTCGTGAGGGTGCAATCAACATCCTTCTGGGACATGGTGGTGATAGAAATCATATGCCATTCAAGAAGGAGAAACTTGCAGCAAAAGGCTTCGACTATGTTGCAATGGGATATATTCGTAGACCGGTTCACATTCTGAAGAATAGAATGGCTTATGCAGGTTCACCGGAGCCACTAGGTCCAAAGGAAACTGGTAGACATGGATATGTACTTGGTGAGATCACAGATGAAGGAACCAAGATAACCTGGTGTCCTATTGCTTATAGAAATTATATGGATATCAGTATTACTATGAATCCTAATCTAAGCGCTGAGGAGATAACAAAGAATCTGGAAGAGAAGCTCCTCAAGCTGGGTAATAATAATATCTATAGAATCGTTCTTAGAGGATTCTCGAAGAACAATGTGGACTTTGATCTGAGTCGTATCAAGAACAGATATAACATTTACGAAGTTCTGAATATGACCATTTCGGATGATGATGAGAAGATGCTCAGAATAGAAAATGAAACAAATATGATGGGCAGCTTCATTCGTGAAATAGATGGCAGCTATACTATAGACGAAAGAATAAGGAGCAAGGCGCTCAGATATGGTATGGAAGCATTAATCATGGCAGGAGAAGAAAGATAAATGTATTTGACAAAGCTACTGATCAGAGACTTTGGAAAATTTCATAATAAAAGCATGGATTTACAGAAGGGCGTCAACATAGTTTATGGCGAGGCGGATGCTGGTAAATCTACAGTCAGAGACTTTCTGATAGGTTTAATGTATGGAATACCTCGTAGAGAGGGAATAACCAGAGTCAGATCTAATTATGAACTTCGTAAGCCAAAGACAGGAAATGGATATTCTGGAACAGCTTATATAAATGATGATGAGAATTCATATCTGGTAGATAGAACATTTCTAGCTGGAGCTAAGAAGGCATCTGTTCTCGATGTTAGTTCTGGTAGAGAGGTTCGACTGAACAACACAGATACTATAAGTGGAACTCTTTGTGAGACTGATAAGAATACTTACCTGGACACCAAGTGTATAGTAGGTGATTCAAGTGGTAAGAAGGATCTGCAGAAGTATCTTACCAACATTACTCTTACAGGTACATCGAACATCGATAAGGTAAAGGCTATCAAGTACCTCGAGGATGAGAAGAAGAATCATATACCTAAGCCCCTTATCCGTAGACTAGATGAGCTGGATGAGAGACTATCAGAGTACGATACGGTGGATGATGATATCTCAGCTGTTGAAAATGAAATAAAGACTCTGAACGAAGAATTCGTTATGGAGGCGGAGAGACGTAAGAGAATCGCTCGCCGTATGGTAGAAAATGAGGATGGAACTGTTACATACGAAAGTGACGCTACCATCGAAGAAAAGATAGATAGAATAACTGAGCGTGAGAAGAACTATGTCGATAGTGACAAGATGATCGAGAAGGCTGAAGAAAAGCTCGCTGAAGAGAGAAAAGCAGCCAAGCTAGAAGCTCGTAAGAACATCAAGTTCACAGATAGAATCCCAGTTATTTTCGCTAGTGGTATTGCAGTTATACTTATAATTGCTGCAATTGTTTATATACTTCCATTTGAGGATTTGATCAGAAAGCTATTCATTATCTTCACAGCACTCTTTGTAATCATCACAATCATTGATGGTTTCAGAGCTAAGGGCTACTTCGATGCGAAGGAAGAAGAAGATACGCCGGATGAAGAAGAGTTTAAGAAGGTCCTTGAAGAACTTAAGGAAGAGGCTGAGGAACAGGAAGAGATGGAATTCGATATGACCTTCGCCAAGGAATTCCAGGAGAAGAAGGCTGTTCTTAAAGAGAAGGAAAATGCTCTCATCAACAGACGTAATGAGAGAAATAAGCTTCGCCATGAATTCGATACAGTATTTAAGAAGAAGAGCGAGCTTGAAGATGAGATTAAAGCGATTGACCTCGCTATTAATAAAATAAATACACTGTCTGAAAAGTTCAGAGAAGATGCATTTAAGCATTTGCTAGGAAATGTATCTAGATATATAAGACGTATAACTCAGGATGAGTTCAGTGAGTTAACCTTTGATGATAGGGGTGGAATTATTCTGAAGGCAGATTATGGATATGTTCCAATCAACAATCTGTCTGAGGTTGATGCAGGTAAGGTTTACCTGGCTGTTAGACTTAGCATAGCTAAGTATCTGGCTAAAGAGAAGCTTCCACTTATCATAGATGGTACAAGCATGCTTGAGAGCGCATCTGAGATTAAGGCGTTTGCTGACTGTTTAATGGACATGAAAGAGGAGCAGATAATTATCCTTACAGATGACTGGGGTATGGATTCAGTTCTGAAGGGTAAGGGAATCGAGACCAATCTGATCCGCTTGTAGTGTATTATGGTTTACTAGATCGGACTAAGGAGGAAAAATATGTCTGAGTTACTAAATATCAAGGATTTACACGTAAGTGTTGCAGAAAATGAGATACTTCACGGAGTTAATCTTGTGGTAAATCCTGGTGAAACACACGTTATTATGGGACCTAATGGTGCAGGTAAATCTACACTTGGATATTCCATTATGGGTAACCCTAATTATGAGGTAGGCAAAGGATCTATCTTTTTCAAGGGAGAGGATATAACTGAAGAGGAGACAGCAGATAGAGCTAAGGCTGGTATCTTCCTTTCATTCCAGAATCCTATAGAGGTTCCTGGTATATCACTCTCTAATTTTATTAGAAATGCTGTTGATACCAAAACAGGTACAAGAGCTAGACTTTGGGATTTCCGTAAGTCACTAGAGAAACAGATGGCGCTTCTCAATATGGATAAGTCCTACGCGGACAGAGATCTTAATGTAGGATTCTCTGGTGGTGAGAAGAAGAAGGCTGAGATACTTCAGATGCTCATGATGAAGCCGGACCTTGCTATTCTTGACGAGACAGATTCAGGACTTGATGTAGATGCAGTAAGAACTGTTTCAGATGGTGTTAAGGCCTTTCATGAGAATGGTGATGGAGCACTTATCATCATCACACACAGTACTCGTATTCTTGAGGCCCTGAAGGTTGACTATACTCACATCCTTGTAGATGGAAAGATAGTTGAGACAGGTGACTCTTCACTTGTTGATGAGATAAACGCAAACGGATTTGAAAAGTATACCAATTAAGGAAGATAATATGGCAGATAAGGAAAAGACATACGTAGAAGACGTGGACAGAAGCCTATATGATTTTCGTAATGTAGATGAAGATGTATATAAGGTTGCCGAGGGTCTGACTCCTGAAATAGTTAAGCAGATTTCAAAAGAGAAAAATGATCCTGAGTGGATGACAGAGCTGCGTCTTAAAGCGTTGGAAATATATAATAATATGGAAATGAAGCCATGGGGACCACCAATTGATGGCCTACACATGGATAATATAGTAACTTACATCAAGCCTAAGGATAACAAGATGAGCGCTGACTGGGACGAGGTTCCTGAGGAGATAAAGGATACCTTCGAGAGACTCGGTATTCCACAGGCAGAGAGAGAGTCTCTGGCTGGAGTTGGTGCTCAGTATGATTCAGAGCTTGTATACCATAATGTTCGTGAAGAAGTAGCTGCACAGGGAGTTATCTACACAGACCTTGAGTCAGCAATGCACGGCGAGTATGGAGATATGATTAAAGAGCATTTCATGAAGCTCATTACTCCACAGGATCATAAGTTTGCGGCACTTCATGGTGCAGTTTGGTCAGGAGGAAGCTTCGTATATGTTCCACCAGGAGTTAAGGTTGAGATTCCACTTCAGTCTTACTTCAGATTAAATGCTCCAGGAGCTGGTCAGTTCGAACATACACTTATCATCGTGGATGAGGGAGCTGATCTTCATTTCATCGAAGGTTGTTCAGCGCCTAAGTATAATGTTGCAAACCTGCATGCAGGTGCCGTTGAGCTCTTTGTAGGAAAGAATGCAAGACTTAGATATTCAACTATCGAGAACTGGTCTAAGAACATGTACAACCTGAATACCAAGAGAGCTACCGTTGAAGAAGGCGGTAAGATGGAATGGGTTTCAGGATCATTTGGTTCACATACTTCATATCTGTATCCTATGACTATACTCAAGGGTGATGACTCAAAGGTTGAGTTCACGGGTATAACATTTGCAGGCGAAGGACAGAACCTTGATACAGGTGTGAAGGTTGTTCATACTGGTAAGAGAACTGTTTCGACAGTTAATACAAAGTCTATTTCAAAGAGTGGCGGTATCAGCACATTTAGAAGTGCTGTTGTAATAGGACCTGAAGCTAAGGGGGCTAAGTCAGCAGTTGACTGTGCATCACTTATGCTCGATGATATATCACGTTCAGATACAGTTCCAGCAATGGATGTTAGATGTGATGATGTAGATATCGGACATGAGGCCAAGATTGGACGTATCTCCGACGAGGCTATATTCTACCTGATGAGCC
>CACYQC010000123.1 GCA_902776395.1 uncultured Lachnospiraceae bacterium | reverse complement strand
ATGGGAACCAAGTTCTTCTATCTTCTTCACCTTACAATAAATATTCACTGGGCTCTCTTCTATAGCCGGAGTATCTAAGAATTCAGAAATGTGTTCTGTAAGCTTCATTTCTTTAAACTTATCTACATCTCTTCCGGACTTAACTCCGCACCAATCGCAAGCCTTCGTCAGCTCTGTTGTCACGAGATTCACTACAAACTCGCCTGCATCCTTAATGATGTCATGTGAATATCTACTCTTTCGTACAGATATCGATAACATCGCTGGATCAGAACATATTGTCCCTGCCCATGCTACAGTTATTATATTCGCTTTCTCTCCAGGATTCTGGCAGCTAATCATAACTGCAGGTACTGGATATAACATATTACCTGGTTTCCAACTTTCTTTTCCCATTCCATCTTCCTTTTCTTAAATGAGTATATAGGGACGGTTCTCATATACTCATTTTCTAGTTAATGAGTATATGAGAACCGTCCCTATATACTCATTCTTTCTCTTCTAGCTTTTCATCAATTTTCTCATCTTCTACTTTCAAACATTTCTTAACTATCTTTCTTAGTAAAGGGGTTAAGTAGAAATATAGAAGTGCTCCTATAAGAGCTCCAAATGTATTCAGTATGAGGTCATCTATATCCGTTCCTCTGGCGAAAACAAATAACTGAGAGAGCTCTATAGATAGTGAATATCCTAAGCCTGCCAGAACAACCTTAAATACATTATTTAGCTTTTTAAAGCAATATGGCCAAACCATACCGACTGGGATAAACATTATGATATTACCATACATATTGATGAACCAGCCTTGATACCTATGCTTAAGGTAAATAAATGGTCTCAGATTAAGTCTATTTACCACATACTTACCAGTGTAGAAGTAAACCTTGTCATCCATAGGTGTTATAACTTCTGGAAAGTATACAAGTCTTGTAACTAATGCAATACTGAGATATACAGTGAGTAATTTTAGTTCATATTTCCAGTCAACTTTTTTATTTATAAGTCCTGCAACTACTCGGACAATAACCCAAATAATTGTAATTACAAGCATAAGCTGTATGTATGTAAAACCGATTGCCATAAAATCCTCCAAATAGCTAAAGCAGGAACATTTTAAATTATATGGGAAGTATTATCAAGCATAAATGCTTATTCTCCGCATTCATTATAAATGCTTACTCTTCGTTCTCAGTGGTATTCTGTCTAGGACCTCGTCCACCTTCTGGAGGAGTTCCTCCCTTCCCACCACCTGGGAAGGTACCATCTGTCGGATGGGTTCTCATCTCTCCATCCTCCGGCATTGTTCCATCCTGTGGAATGCTGCCGTCCTGTGGCATGTCACCCATCTCACCACCTTGAGGCATACCGCCCATCTCACCTCCCATAAATTGATTGGTGATGGAATCAGTTTCTTCACCATTAACTATAATTGTTCCTCCATTTAGCTCTGCTGTCCCATCATAATCAAATGGAGACTGAGCAGTTATATCTATCGTTCCGCCATTTATGATTATATTTCCATTTGCATCTATCGCATCTGTGTCGCCGGCTCCCATCTGAATCGTGAGACTACCATCATTCATCTCGAAGGTTGGGGTATAGCTACTTGACTTACTAGCTGCGTTCACGCCATCATCAGAGGCTGTGATATCTATATCTCCGCCATTTATCTGCAGGTACGTTCCTTCGATACATTCACCACCCTCAAGCGTGAAGCTTCCATCATCTATCTGTACAATAGTTGTTGCATGTATAGCATCGTCTGTCGCAGTAATATTTACTGTTCCACCGCAAATATATATATATCCAACTGAATCGTCGTCGCTGTCTTCGGCATGCATACCATCATTACACTGAGATACATTAACCGTTCCTTCAGCCATCTCTATAGCCTCGTGGGCTTCAAGAGCACTACCACTGCAACTAATATCCAGTGTGCTTCCTGTAATCTTCAGAGTATCCTTACTAGTAATGCCATTATCACTGGAATTAATGTTCAGGGTTCCTAGTCCATTAATAACCAGATCCTCCTTAGAGAAAATAACTGCATCCAGATTAGTATCACCGTCCGCAACATATGTGCCCGTTACCTCAAGAGAATTCTCTGAATCAGTTGTTGTAACGAATACCTTATCTGCAGTCTTAACATATATACAAGGGGCATCCTCGTTGGAAATGCTCGCTCCATCAAGAACTATCTGAACCTTATCCTCTTCTCCTGCTTCTACATTTATTGCAACATCCTTAGCTTCTCCAGAGATTATGTAAACCCCTTCAGAATCTATCGTTATATCTTCGCCATCGCTAAGAGTAAGAGTCTCTGCCTCTGTCAGATCTGCTGACTGCTCCAGATCTCTATCTGTGAACATATCCGTTGTATCTATCATTCCGTCTGCCGACACATTGGCTGTAACTGTAACATTTCCATCCGTCGAAATACCATCACTCGCAAGCTCTACATCCTCTTCAGCTTCTGCACGTGTTGTCACTTCTTCCAAAACATCAACATTTTCAGAATCGCTTGTCGATGCACTTACACCACAGGCTGCTAGCGACACCGCCATCATAATCGAAACGATAATTGCACTTACTCTTCTTCTCATGCTCTTATTTCTCATAACTTTTCCCTCCTATAATGTGTCCATACCATCTATTCTTCTACCAAGGCTTATATCCAGATTGCCATTTCTGGTTCTTAGCTCATCAAGAAATTCCTTATTAGAAACATTTGGCTTCATTACTACACTAAGTGTTATCTTGTAGAGGCTGCCCATGTTACTGGTCTTTACCTCATCAAATGTATAGGAAGAGAGATACTTACCGAAAATATCCTCGAACTTTCCTTCATAATCCAGATTCTCAGGAACCGTAATCTTCAGTGTCCTGAAGTTATCTCCTGCCTCGCCAAACTTAAGGACATTCAGGAGAAGATTGATAAGCGATACAACCACTGAGAAAAGAACAGCGACTCCTACATAACCCATACCAGTTGCAAGTCCTACAGCCATTGCTAGGAATATGCTAGTAATCTCCTGTCCCTTACCAGGTGCAGATCTAAACCTTACTAAGCTAAATGCTCCCGCCACAGCAACTCCTGCACCTATGTTGCCATTCACAAGAATTATCACAAGTTCAACTATCGCAGGAAGGAGAACAAGAGTAACTGCAAAGCTCCTCGAACATCTATTTTTCACTAAATAGGTGCCAGCTATTATCAGCCCACAGATAAGTGAAGTAACTGTCGCTATTCCCAGCTGTGCCCCCGTAAAAGTTCCATTTGTTATAATCGATGTAAAAATGTTGCTAAGCATATGCTCTTACCTCCTTGTTATTTCTTATCTCAATTAATTCTCTATTCACTACACTGGCCGTTTCTTTAGCCATCCTCATTTTCATCATCTGCTGATATCCTCTTCCATACTTTGAAAAGGATGTAGGGAAGATCCGAAGTTCACTAAGCTTTCTAGTAAGCTCCAGTGGCATAGCATTTGCCACCTTGATTTCCATCATGTACTGTCCTTCTTCGAGGATCGGAACACCTCCCGCATCTTCTCTCAGATCTAGTACATCTTTATTCCAAGTAATATTTGTATCAAATGTAACTCGGAACTCCGGATCCTTTATCCCTGCCATTGCCACTCTGTCATAGCTGATTCGCATTGCAGGACGTAGGCTGTCATACATATCAAGTACTCCTGCTATCTCCCTAGATATTTGCGAATCATCGAGGGGCTTCTTATTATTAACCAAATAATCATATGCCGCCTTGTATTCTCCAGATATCCGCCTCTTGTAAACTATACCGTCATATTTTTTCTTGATTTCAATAAATGAATTCGTGCTGTCCTTTGTCGGTCCATAGGTTCTAAGTCTTAGCTTCTCTTTATATAAAGGCTTATCCAGAGATGTACGTATCATCTGAAAATTTGGAGTATCAAAATATATATTATTAATTCGGGTTAATCCGTAATCGTCTACTCTAGCGAATCCTTCAAGGAAAGAAAAGAGCTTCCTGTACTGGTCGCTATCTAGTAGATATTTAATTTCTGTCCTCTTAAAAACTTCTATGTACTTGCTCATTTTTCTTTCCTCACTTTTTAGATTCTTAGTTGAAAATAGGGTTTCTTTGTTTTTGTTGATTCCATGATAAGGTCGGAACCTTAAATGAAAATTAAAAAATCAAATAAGTTTTTAAGAATTAAAAATCAAATAAAAAAGGCAAAGTGCAAAAAATGCACCTTGCCATTAGTTTTATAATCTAAGGATATTAACCCAATGTATTACATATAAATTGTTACTATATCATATTATGATATATACGAGCAGGCTGCGAGGGCTGCAACTGCACCATCGGACGCTGCAGTTGTTAACTGTCTAACATCCTTTGTTCTACAATCGCCCGCTACAAAGATTCCAGGAGTTTTTGTGAGGCATTTCTCATCAGCAACTATATATCCACCATTATCCAGATCTGCTACTGGACTGAAGTCACCATTATCTGGCTCCTGTCCTATCGCGATAAATAGTCCTGATACAGGTATTTCCTTTTCTTCCTGAGTTTCCTTATTCCTAACCACAACTGCCTCGAGGGCTTTGTCCCCCTTTAGCTCTGATATCGTTGAGTTAAGTACGAACTCGATATTCTCCTTCTCCTTAACCGCTTCTAGATTCTGTGGTTCGCCACGGAACTCATCTCTTCTATGAATTATGTAAACCTTGTTACAATAATTAGTAAGGAATAGAGCATCTTCAAGAGCTGTATTACCACCACCATTTACTGCTACATCCTTGCCCTTAAAGAATGCTCCGTCACAGGTTGCACAGTAGGATACACCGCGACCTGTCAGTTCTTCTTCTTTATCTAGTCCAAGGTGTCTATTCTTGGCTCCCGTCGCCAAGATAACAGCCTTTGCCTCGTATTCCTTACCCGAATCTGTAGTAACCTTAAAGGTATTATCCTGTTTTTCTATTCCACTGACTCTATCATATATTACTTCTGCACCAAGCTCTGTTGCCTGTTCATAGAGTCCCATGGAGAATTCAAATCCACTTATATTCTTAATTCCGGGATAGTTTGCTATATCCGGGGTATTTACTATCTGTCCACCCACTGTGAGCTTCTCGAAGCACACCGCATGCTTTCCTGATCTCTCAACATAGATGGCTGCAGATAGTCCAGCCGGACCAGCACCTACTATAATTACATCTATCATATACTACTCTCCCATAAGATTCTTCGT
>CACYQC010000122.1 GCA_902776395.1 uncultured Lachnospiraceae bacterium | reverse complement strand
ATTTCCTCCTGCTTCCAGAAGTACACAAGAACAAGGACCACCAGAATGATGACCCACTTGATAATATTTCCTATTATATTTTTTCTGTCTTTCTTTTCCATAGTCAATTCACATCGAAAGCGCCCCACCCATCAGCGATAACACTAACAGACGAGGCGCCACATCAATAGTTCATAAAAGTTGTCACAGGAACCGTCCCCACCGGTCCTATTTATAGTCGTACTTGAGGACTGTTACTGAAAGTGGTGGAATGTCGAGCACGATAGAGTTCTTCATTCTGTCCGCTGGCTCGGCTTCTGCCTTGATAGCCTTCTTAGGTCCAACATTTCTTCCAAGTCCACCATACTTCTTATCATCGGAAGAAAGGATTTCTTTATAAGTTGTGAGGCAAGGAACTCCGATTCGGTAGTCCTTTCTCTCAACAGGTACGAAGTTGCAGATGAACATGATCTGATCCTTAGCTGTCTTACCTCGTCTTACAAATGCAACTATTCCGCTATCTGCATCATCGACCTTGGTCCACTCAAATCCCATAACTTCATTATCATTATAGTACAGAGCATCATAACCTGTATATAGATGATTCAGATCCTTAACAAAGTCCTGAACCCCCTTATGAAGTGGATTATCCAACAGATACCAGTCAAGGGATCTAGCCTCGCTCCACTCTCTTAGCTGTGCGAATTCCTGTCCCATAAAGAGAAGCTTCTTACCAGGGTGACCCATCATAAAGCCATACGCTGTACGAAGATTTGCATATTTATCGAACTCAAGTCCTGGCATCTTGTTGATCATAGAGCATTTCAAATGAACTACTTCGTCATGAGATATAACAAGTATGTAGTTCTCAGCATATGCATATGAAAGCGAGAATGTCAGTCTGTTATGATTAAACTTACGGAAATAAGGATCCAGCTTCATGTACTCAAGGAAGTCATTCATCCATCCCATGTTCCACTTAAACAGGAAGCCAAGTCCGTTCATATCTGATGGAGCAGTAACACCTGGCCAAGCGGTGGATTCCTCAGCAATGAGATAAGCACCTGGATTTCTCTCCTCCATAACCTTATTGATATTTTGAAGAAGAGCTATGGCCTCAAGGTTCTCCTTACCACCATCCTTGTTAGCTACCCACTCACCATCTCTCTTTCCATAATCGAGATAGAGCATGGAAGCAACAGCATCAACACGAAGTCCATCTATATGATACTTCTCAACCCAGAAGAGAGCATTTGAAGTAAGGAAGTTAGCAACTTCATTTCTACCGTAATCGAAGATATATGTTCCCCAGTCAGGATGCTCGCCCTTACGAGGATCAGCATTTTCATAAAGTGGCATGCCATCGAAACGTCCGAGTCCATGAGCATCTCTTGGGAAATGCGCCGGTACCCAATCAAGAATAACACCAATTCCGAGGCTATGCATATAATCTACAAAGTAAGCGAAATCCTCAGGAGTTCCGTATCTAGACGTTGGAGCATAGTAGTTAGTAACCTGATAACCCCATGATCCATCAAAAGGATACTCCGCGATACCCATCAGCTCGATATGTGTATATCCCATATCTACGAGATAAGCACCTATCTCCTTTGCATACTCTCTATAATTAAAGAATCCAAAATCTGAATCTTCAATCTTCTTCTTCCAAGAACCTATGTGGCACTCGTAGATAGACATAGGCTTCTTCATGCGATCAACTCTGTCAAACTTCTTGCGCTCCTCCATCCACTTATCATCTGTCCACTTAAGGTTCGAGATATCAACTACAATATTTGCATTATCCGGACGAACCTGATCCTGATTTCCATATGGATCCGCCTTATATAGGATATCCCCATATCTAGTAAGAATCTGATATTTGTAAACAGCCCCAGGAAGAACATCTGGAATGAAGAGCTCGTATACTCCTGACACGCTGTGAATCTGCATAGGATTCAGAGCACCATCCCACATATTGAAATCACCTACAACGGATACGCGACGAGCATCTGGTGCCCATACTGCGAAGTATGTACCCTTTACTCCATCTATAGTCATTGGATGCGCACCCATCTTGTTATACACATCGTAGTTCTTGCCCTCAGCAAAAAGATACGCATCAAAATCAGTAAACTGACCTTCAAATGCATATGGATCCGCAGACTCAACAGTAGTTCCATCATAGTACTCTGTTACAAATCTATAAGCTGTTCCTTTATATTTTTTCTTTGGGAAATATGCTCCGTAGAAGCCTTCTTCGCTTATCTTCTCCATTGGCACTAGAGTTTTGCCCTTTGGAGTTTTAATAGATACGCTCTGGCTATGAGGCTTATAGCAGGTAATAACCTGACCATCGCCATAATCATGATTACCTAAGAGATGCTTAGGTGCATTTATCTTACCATCAATAAGTTCATCATAGAGGATCCAGTTGATCCAGTTCTGCAATTTATCCTTCATGTAATACCCTCCGATTAGTCCGGCAGAAACACCGGATTTTTATACCCCTTTAAGCTAACCTTTATTGTATCAAAAATAGTCTCTTATCTCAAGGAATAAATGGCACAGCCGAGAGCCACACAAATGGTACAACAAAAAGCCTTCACATATGAAAAAAGGAATCTGCGCATTACACAGATTCCTCTAAATTCATTTTAGTTCTAACAAACTAGTTATATATTATTCAGCCATCTTGTTAACAGCAACTGTGAGACGAGAAATCTTACGAGCAGCTGTATTCTTGTGGTAGATACCCTTGTTTGCAGCCTTGCTGATCTTTGAAGTTGCAAGTGTAAGTGCTTCCTTAGCTGCAGCCTGATCTCCAGCTTCAATAGCAGCCTCAACCTTCTTTACTACAGTCTTAACTTCACTCTTAACTGACTTGTTTCTCATTTCTCTTCTCTTGCTTACAAGAATTCTCTTCTTAGCAGACTTAATATTTGCCATGTCTTTATTTACCTCCGGATTTTCATCTTACCAATAGTGTCGCCGTATATCTCGCTTTGCCTCTTAGTCAGCCGTTCTCTGAAGCATTACAAGCCATTTTCACTTAGCCAAGACACGGGTCAATGCAGCGGTAACTGCACCGGGCATATGAAAATGTTATATTTCACAGCAAAAGTCATAATACCAAAGTGAGCCACCTTCGTCAAGTACTATTTAATCAAATTAATTATCAGATTCTCAGCCACGTCTCTTGATGTCAGTTCACTCGACATAAGTGACATCGTTGCTTGCTGGCATAAATCTACCGACCTTATCAAATCCTTATGTGTATAGGAATAGCAGATTTTGATCAGTCTGGAAACCGCCCAGTCTGCCACCTTGAGCTTCGAGGATATCTCCTTAGCTGTAGCTTTATCCTTCAGCATCTGACTAACTATAAGGAGCTGATTAAACTGATAACTTATACTTCCTATTATGTTATATGGAGTTCGACCTAGTTTCAGGAGATCCATATACATGCTGATGGCCGCATCCCTATTCTTCTGGGAAATGGCCCTGCACATATCAAATATCTTATCCTCCACAGAGCTGGCGCAAACCGCCTCAACATCTGCTTCCGTTATCGCTCCACGGTCTAAGCAGTAGTCGTGAAGCTTACGAGCTTCATTTCTGAGAAGATACATATTCTTGTCAGGACCCGCTGCAGTAATTAGCATTTCTGGAACAGCAAGTTTAACTTTAAGACCATCCTCTCCAAGAATCATTCCAAGCCAGGAAATGAGATCATCCGTGGTTGGTGTATCAAACTCCGCACAGGTCACCCTTTCATCCTTATCTGCATGAAGGTAAGCCTTCTTTGACTTGTTGACCTTAGTCTCACAGAATATGAGGACGTTCGTGTCTGGCATCTGATCTAGCACTTCAAGGAACGTATCCTCAGATAAATCGAAAAGTCCACTATCCTCAACAATAATAACTCTATGCTCCGCAAAAAATGGTATAGTAATAGCGTCTGATATCACCGTATTCAAATCGAAGGTATCAGAGTTATAAGAAACCATATTCATAGTATCATCCGGACTAGACAGCGCCGCTTTCAGTTCATCGCGGTATTGATTTACCAGATATTTTTCCTCACCAAACAGAAGATACATTCTCGAAAAACTGTTCGCTTTAATGTGTCCCCTGATGGTTGCAATAGATGCCTTAGTCGGATTTACTTTTTTCTTTTTCTTAAAATCAGCCATGGACTCAGTATATTCTAATTCCCTTCTATCATCAACCTAAATTTCCTTCTCATCAGCAGCTACAAATCTCGTCCTTTAATCATATAAAAAACTTATTTTTTCATATATAGATTTGAAATCTACCTTACATTTATTCTTCCAAATTGCTACAGGAATCTTGTCATCAAATGTGTATTCCTTATAATCAGCTTCTTTTTCAAAAACATACACCAAAACCCTTTTCTGTTCAGGAAGAACTATCCAATATTCACGAACCCCAGCTCTCTGATACTTGTCCTTCTTCCTAACAATATCCATATACCAGTTACTAGGAGAAAGAACCTCTACTATTAAATCCGGCGCACCAACAACCCTTGCCTTTATTATTTTATCCCTGTCACATACCACCAAAACATCAGGTTGAACCATAGTTTTATCATCGCTGTCTAGTTGAACGTCTGTAGGAGCAACTGACGTAATACAGTTTCCTTTGTTTTTAGATATATAATCATCAAAAGCAATGGCTATCATCAATCCTATTTTCTGATGGATAAATGTTGGCGCGGCCATATCATAGAATACTCCATCAATCATTTCAATTCTTGTACCCTCAGGAAGAGCAAGGTAGTCTTCCATAGTTTTACCTGTCATATCATGCGCTGTCATACCAATGTTATAAGCACTCGACTCACCAACCATATCAGAATCTTCTGAAAACATTTGTTTCAAAGCTTGCAGCGTCTTGTATCTAGGTGAAGTTGTTTCACCACTAAATATCTTCTGAACAGTACCTAACGGAACACCCGTCATATCTGATATATACTGATTTGAATAGCCAAGTGCCTTCTTCTTTTCAATCATTTCCTTAATTGTCATGCTATCACTCCTATTCTCAAAATCCCAACTTTACTTGATTCCTATATAATCTCTTTTTCTGCTTTCATCTCCTATCATTATAAAAAATAATTCCCCATTTCTCAACCGTAATTATCCGTTTTACAACCGTTTATTTTTACTTTAAATCAATAATCACCGCTCCCATATGGTCAGTTCGGTAGATAGTAGCACCTGTTTCATCAAGCCGTTCTAAAGCCTCTCGCGATGGATGCCCATACATATTATGCTCTCCACAAGATATAACGAC
>CACYQC010000121.1 GCA_902776395.1 uncultured Lachnospiraceae bacterium | reverse complement strand
TAGTAGGAGAAAGCGGAGACTTTACATGGTGTAATAATCTTCTATGCACTGACGAAAAGGATGCGTTCTGCTGTGAGAATGCAACTAAAGAGGTTGCAGCTACCGGAAAGGCGAAGTCAGTTCTCAGAACTAAAGACTCAGAACTCATGGAAGGACTCGAGTGGGATACACCAGATGCGCTTTGTATAGTAAATACATTTGCAACCAAGGGTAATCAGGATAGGTTTACTGGGGAGGAGTTCAATATAACCCGTTTTGTAAAATACAACCAATGGGTGAGCGAGAAGGACAAGTTTTCCGTTGCAGATGCAAAGGGACTTATGGCAAAGGAAGTCGTTGATGAGTACATCGTTTCCAACGTACACAACAGTGGAAATGTGCATACCGTAATCGTTGACTATGCCACAGGAAAGATACATGTTTCCTTTACTAAGGGCGACTGTGCAGAAGATATTCCTAGATTCCTGGAGGTTGGCAGTTATTAGAATTTGGTGAGATATTATAAGGCCCCTCACTTAAAACAATATGAGTCACAGTACACACTTCTAAAATGGTAGCGCGATTTTGTTAGATTTAAGGAGCAAGTTTCATTATTTGTAAGCAGCGAGCGCCGCTTGTTTGAGCACAAATGCCTCTTAAAATTTATGAAAGGCATTTGTGCGAGTTATAGCGAGCTGCATTACAAACTGAAACTTGCGACTATAAATCTACAAAATCTTAGTGTGTTTTAGAAGTGTGTGTTGTGATCATATGTAAGTGAGGGGCCAGCAACAATTTACTACAAAAGAAAGTTATAAAGTGTTATCATATTTGCATTAGTAAAGAATCTGTGCAGAGCAATTGTGGAGATGGATATGACAGACATTCTTGTGATTGAAGATAACGAAGAGCTTGGTGGATTAATCCAGGACTTCCTACGTCGTGAAGGCTACTCCGTGGAGTGGAAGATGAATGCGGAAGAAGGACTAGCTCTTGTAAAAACAGCAGCTTTCAAGCTGCTGCTTCTTGATGTTATGCTTCCGGGAATGGATGGATACGAAGCGCTTCAGGAAATTAGACGTGATCAAAGAATTCCAGTGCTTATGATGAGTGCGCGTACGGATGATCAGAGTAAGATACTGGGTCTTGAGCTGGGAGCGGATGACTATATAGATAAACCATTTTCTGTTGAGGTGCTGGGCTTTAAGATAAAGGCTCTTATGCGCCGCGCTTACGATATGTCAGAGGATAGACAGCTTCTGACCTATGACAAGATTACTATGGATGTTACAACTAGGTCAGTGTTTAAGGATGGCAAGGCGGTTTCTGTAACAGGTAAGGAGTTTGATCTCCTTGAATACATGATGAGACATCCAGAACAGGTTATTAGAAAAGAGAAACTCTTCAACGAGGTTTGGGGCTTTGACTGTTTCAGTGAGCAGGGTAGTCTTAATGTGCATATAAGATGGCTAAGAGAAAAGCTGGAGGAGGATCCAAAGAATCCGACGCTTATACAAACCGTCTGGAGAGTAGGTTATAAATTTGGAGGCACTAAGGAATGAAGAAGTTAGCAAAACTTTATATATTCACAGTGCTTCTTTTTGTGGCACTTTTTGTGGCGGCAAATCTGATTTTTGCGACATCTGTAAAAAAGAGTAATGATGCAAGTAATATACTTATGAATCGTGCAGTAGATGGAATACGTCAGAATTACATATTTAGCACCATTCAGTATAGTTATATCGATCCGATAAGCGGTGCTGAAATACAGAAAATTATCGATTCGTATATGGAAGAAAATAGAGCCACACTTGAGAAGGAATATGGGAAAAGAGCATTTCCTGATGAGGTTGTATATATATCTGTAAGTCATGGAAGTGGTGCGGAAAGTACTGGTCTTCTCAACAAGGATAGTAACAGGGAAAAGGTATGGGCATTCTACGGTGGTGACGAAACTACGTTGATAGGCTTCGTTGTATTTAGATATAAGAATGAAAATTTTAGGGAATTACAGCTGCTACTAAATGTTTGCCTCGCGATAGCATTTCTCCTTGCGATAGCAATCTGCATATATATCAGTAGAGCTGTTCTACGTCCTTTCGAGAAGCTTTCCGACTATCCTGTAAAGCTCTCGAAGAATGAGATAACTGAAAAGCTTCCAGAAACGAAGAATAGACTGTTTGGTAGATTTATATGGGGCGTTAATATGCTCAGCGATAATATTCAGAATAAGCAGAAGAAGGTGGATGAGCTGAGCCGTGATCAGATGACTATGCTTACAACTATTGCTCATGGTATCAAAACTCCGGTTGCAAATATCAAGCTGTATGCAGATGCGATAAGCACGGGTCTCTATCAGGAAAATGGAGAGATAAACAAGAGTGACGCAGAGATAGCGGGTAAGATTAGTAAGAATGCAGATGATATTACGGAAATAGTGAAGGAGCTTATAGATAAAACCTCTGGAACTGTTGTGGATTTTGAACCGGATATAAGACCGTTCTATCTGAAGGAGCTGGTGGAATTTCTTGAAGAGGAATATAGCAATAGATTAAATGTGCTGAGTATTCCTTTTAGTTTCGAGATGAATCATAATGCGATGGTCAAGAGTGATAAGAGCGGCATTTGCAGGATTCTCTCTCAGATAATGGAAAATGCCATTAAGTATGGAAATGGTGAAGGTATAAACGTTAATCTAAATAAAGAAGAGGATGGATACTATTTCGTTATCAAGAATAAGGGAAATGTTCTCGGCGAGAAGGAGCTGCCATATATATTCAATAGCTTCTGGCGTGGTTCAAATGCTGAAAAGGTAGGCGGCAATGGAATAGGTCTTTTCGAAGCAAAAAAGATAGCCCAATGCCTTTACGGGGATATATATGTTAAAGCAAATTCCGAGGAAAACGAAATGGAATTTGATATATATATCCCAGATAACATTTAGGCTATGGGCGTATTATATACTAAGTATATGAGATGCAAGCTGGAAATAGATAACCAGTGATATAGCATCTACTATTGTCGTGATAAATGGACTCGCCATAACGGCCGGGTCAAAACCAACTCTTTTAGCAAGGATAGGAAGTGAACATCCTACAAACTTTGCAACTACTACTGTAAGGAGAAGTGTGCTGCAAACAACGGCTGCAATAACAACAGATACCTTATCAAATATTAGAAGTTTAGTGAAGTTTGCGAGGGCCAGAGTTGCTCCGCATAGGAGTGCAACTAGAAGCTCCTTTCCTTGTATCCTGAAAATATCCTTAAATTCAATTTCATCCAGTGAAAGACCACGAATGATAGATACAGATGCCTGGGAACCGGCATTTCCGCCTGTGTCCATCAGCATTGGTATGTAAGCTGTAAGTATTACGTATCTTCCGAGGGCACTCTCGTATCTTGTGATAATAGCACCCGTAAAGGTAGCCGATATCATGAGTAGGAGTAGCCATGGTATACGCTTCTTGTAGGTCTCGAAAAAGCCTGTACTGATATATGGCTTATCAGTAGGTGTGATAGCGGCCATCATTTCGATATCCTCTGTATTCTCTTCCTGGATGACATCGATAGCATCATCGACGGTAACAATACCCACTAGACGATTTTCCTGATCTACGATTGGGATGGTGGTCAGGTTATACTTTGCCATATCCTTGGCAACCTGCTCCTGATCGTCAAGAGTGTTAGCGGAAATGATATTTGTCTCCATCAGGTCTTCGATCAAAGTGTCCTTTGGAACCAGGAACATTTCCTTGAGGCTGACGGTACCTTGAAGCTTACGGAAAGGATCGATTACGTAGCAAGTGTAAATGTCCTCTTTCTCGTCAGCAGTACGACGTATTCTCTCGAAGGCATCCGCCACGGTCATGTCGCTTTTTAGACTCATGTACTCAGTGGTCATAACGGAACCTGCGCTGTCTTCTGGATACTTCAGGAGTTCGTTGATCTCCTTACGGGTTTCTGGGTCAGCGTGTCTGAGTATTTTATTTACAACGATTGCCGGCATCTCTTCTACAAGGTCAACGGCATCATCTATGTACATTTCTGCAATGACCTCTTGAATCTCTCGGTCATTAAAGGCTCTGATCAGGGTTTCCTGTTCTTCGTGTTCCATCTCTGCGAAGATATCAGCGGCATCTTCCTTCGGGAGCATTCTATATAAAAGGAGAAGCTTCTCTTCGGGTACTTCGCCAAGTAATTGAGCAACATCAATAGGATTTGCCTCTTTCAGCAAATCTCGTAGCTCCGCAAACTTTCGCTCTTCAAGTAGTGCCATAACTTCTTCAACGTCTATTATTTTCTCATCCATAGCACATACCTCCTGACATAACTTTTTTTTGAAACCCTTTTATTCTCAGGAAACTCTATTATATCATTTTGAAGAAGATTTTTACAGTCGTTTTATTATGTTTTTAAGCCTTGGAAATAGATATATTCTTGAAAATGTGTATAGAGACATAGTATTATAAACCTAGGGTTTAAAAGGATAGTGATAGTAACAGATTGAAAGGGGTTCAAAATGTATTATCTAATCAAAACCACGCTTACAGAATGTAGCGAGGAAGATATCCATAAGGGCGAATATCAGTATGTGGTTGTGCTCACACTGGAAGAATGGAAGCAGCAACAGAGCAGCTTCGATATGGGAATCGAGTTGGATATTGATCCAAATGATATACACAATACTAAGGCTGAGGTGAACTATGATTCCCTGACGGGAACATTTTCAGTTCCTAGCAGAAGCGATATAAGCGGAAATGATTACCAATATGCATTTGCGCTTGATGAGAAAGGTATAGTTTTTATCGATTCAACGGGTGTTGTCGAGAGAATGGTGAAGAGGATAGCGAGAACCAAGAGATGGAAGGTTCCTTGCCTCGAGAGATTTATCTATGACTTTCTAGAACTTATAATCAGCCGTGATCTGTCTATCCTCGAGAAGTTCGAGAAAGAGCTGGATGAGATAGAGGATGATATGATGGATGTTTCTACACAGACAGGTCTTACAAGGGTAAATGAGATTCGTAGTAATATCCGTGAGCTGAGAATTCATTATGAACAGCTGATCGACTTTGGTCAGGAGCTGCAGGAGAATGAAAATAATTTCTTCAAGGCAGAGAATACCAGATATTTCAGATTGTTTACCGATAGAGTTACAAGACTTCACGATACTGCATCCTCCCTTCGTGATTTCACGATGCAGCTCCGTGATATGTACCATACTCAGGTAGACGTTAAGCAGAACCGTATAATGACGCTGCTTACCGTAGTCACAACAATCTTCATGCCACTTACACTTATAGTAGGTTGGTATGGAATGAACTTCAAATATATGCCAGA
>CACYQC010000120.1 GCA_902776395.1 uncultured Lachnospiraceae bacterium | reverse complement strand
GCAGTTGTTTGTGCACTATCGATAGTATCGATAGATGTGACATTTGCAGATTCATCAGAACTAAAATCAGGTATTAGTTCAGCCTCACTACTAGACAGCACTGCCGCGTCTTCATTCGAAGATGCATTAGCCTCATCAGCCTCGTCATACATATCAAGCACATCGCCTTCCTCATAATCCTCTACTTCGTCAGGCTTTTCTTTACCGGGATATATCTTGAAGCATAGAAGCTTTACAGCATAATCTAGCCCAGCTGCTTTATTATATTCTACAATTCCTCTGATTATTAAAAATCCTACCTTTGCTTTAGCAGATGTATCCTCCTCATTATGATTAGCGGATAGCCTATAGCTTATAGGTGTAAAAAGCACTAAAGCAAGGATTAAAAGGATTAGACCAAGTATCACCAGAAGAATTATTCCTATTACCTTAAGAATGGTAAGAAATATCGTCATATTGCTTTTTCCAATCCAAAATATTTAAGGATATCAGCGGAGCCATATTCGTTATATGTATCCTCTATAATATCGCGTACTAGTTCCTTGGCATGTTCTCTGCTAGAGGAAACGCCAAGAATATTAATAGTTCCTTTTTTCTTTTTATAATAAGGCTGAAGAAGCTCGTTGTAATTATATATCTCCATTATTCCAGCTTCGAATAGAGGCGTCGTAACAATATAGAGATTATTTACAGGTCGTTTAAGCTTAATAGATATAAGCTCCTTACGGAATTTCTTCTCTTTATCAGCCTTAGTATATACACTTTTTGCTAATTTGAATTTCATGTATTATCCCATCAATTCATTTATTAGTCCTTCACAGGCTGTTAGCTCTGACATATCTGCACAGCTGTTAAGGGCATAACTAAAGTATTCATGTATTTCTTCCTTGGAATTAAAGAATACAGGCATTTGAGCAAGTATTTTAGCCATAATACTTCTTCTCTGCATCTTTCCAAGTGTTTTAAAGCTTTCCTTAATGTCATTTATTAGATCTTCAGTCTCTTCTTTGATGAATATATCATCGGCTTCATCAACAACAACTGTGAATTCAGAATCATCTATATCCATAAAGAGTGAAGTTGATGTGAGTCTGTCAGCCTTGCTAAGAGAATCGAAATTATTCTTTATCTCGTCTCCGTAGCTATCATAATAGCTGTTATTTAATTCCTCGAGATTACTTGCAAGGAAGGCAAGATCCTCATAAGAACTCTCCTGCACACCTTCAAGCTCGATAAATAGTTTATCAAAGGTATCTGCTGCTTCGTAGATATCATCAGCACTTACTATTTCACTGATTATTCTTGCAGCAACCTCATACTTTGCACCAAGCTGTTCTTTATCTGATATTGGATTTGTATAAAGAATTACAAGTACATCATTTATTATTTCTGTAAGCATCAGATAGTTTGTTACAGCTGATTGGATTGATTCAGAAGCATCAGTAATAAGGCCTGAGAGCTCATCATAGGTCTTCTCATCAAGCTTTATATAATCCGCATCTCTTAGAGTTACATATGTCTTATATAGATCAGGATAAGCCTCTTCTATTCCCTCTGGTACATTTATAAGAGCTGAGTCTCTGATAGAATCTGTATAATCGAGTACAGATTTCTTCTCACTACCTTTATATAGAGCGATTGAGGTTTCGATGATATTAAAGAAATGATCTCTAGACATTCTGACTGGAAGCTGAGCAGTAAAATCTTTGATTCGAGAATTGATAAGCATTGTATCATCCTCAGAGAAAACAAACTCAAACATACTGTTTGCCAGCTGCTCAAGATTAATATCTTCATTTACAAAGCCTTTAAGGGCAGGCTCCTTACGATTGAGGATATATTCATAAACCTCTAAAGCATCTGTATAAAATGTAAGTATCTTCATATTACGTGTGATACTGTCTCTTATATCTATAATTGATTTAAGGGTTTCAGCATCTGAAGGCTGTTTTTCAACATAGACTCTTCTTAGAGCCATATTGATAATATCTATGTAGTCCTCTATCTCGTCTCTTCTATCGAGGCTTATATCCTCTGACATTTCAAACATTGTGAAAAGATTCATAGATAGCTTGATAGTTGCATAATTCTCAAAGGAAGCTGCGGTAAGCTTCTGATATTTTAAAAGGGCATTTTCTCTATCTCTATCAGCATTTATATCTGTGAGAAGTATTTTGCCTGTCTTTTTCATTTTAATTACCTGTCTTTCTTATATCGTTATTTTACTGAATATGTTCGTGAGTATATAGGTGATCAGAACAATATTCATAATTTCCATTACATTTTGAGCAGAATCTGAATTCTAGATTTGGGTTACTCACCTCTGTTCTTCCGCATACTGCACATTTATGTACTGAAATGCCCTCTGGATTACCATATCCAGGAGGAATTATTTTAGAAGAGCCTGGGAACTTAATAGTTCCGTCGGAATTATATTTAATATCCTTTGGTTTCGAACTCTTAGGCTTATAGGAGCTTTTGAACTGTCTTTTTCGTTTTAGATCTGATGGGCTTGGAATATAACGCTTTTTGTTGATAAAGAAATAAATAAAATAATTAAGTATTGAAGCTACAACAATAAGCTTAGTAAATAAACCACCAATTATGAAATAATAAAGTAGAATAATCAGATCAATATATCCTAGCCATTTCATTTTTAGCGGAATTATGAAATACATATATACTATTCCATCGCCACCTACTACAGTAAAGGCAAGGAATATACTCATATATACAAAGCGCATTATATCTACGCCTGCATACACATCATCTACGCTAAGTATTCCGGTATTAAACAGTCCTAGATTATACTTTAGAACTCCGCCTAATATAACGAAGATATCTATTAGTACGAAGCCGCCTATAACATATAGGTTATACATAAGCCTTCCCCAATACATCTCCAGTCTTCGACCTATTGAGTAATAAAAGTATAGGTTGATAGGCAAAATTATCATCATCCATAGAGATCCGCCAATTTCATAAGGAACAGTAAATATCCATGTAAAGAAACGCCAATATTCTTGTTTAACAATTGCGTTATAAGGGATAAGAAGCATAGATGAATATGCTTCAGGGGCTGCGTATCTAAGAATGTATCCGAAAACTGTGCATATCATAATAACGAAATACAGATATGGGATACCAAAATCTTCGTGTTTTTTAAGAAACTTAGTTGTTTTATTCATGTTAATCCTCTGTTAGTAAAAAATATGTCTTGTGGACACAAAATAACAAACTAAATTATACGATAAAATGCCTTAAAACTCAAGAAATTGTAACTGTATATTTGGATTGAAATAAACAAATCAATGCATTATAATATCATGGACTATGTGAAAGCATATAAATAAGTAGAAAAATATTAAAAGGAGACAATCATCTTGAAACATCTTGGAATTGATATAGGCTCTACAACAGTTAAAATTGCAATAATCGACGAAGAAAATAAGATACTCTATTCTGAATATCAGAGGCATTTCGCTAAAATAAAAGAAACCTTGAAAGAACTGCTTGAAAATGCAGTTAAATCTATAGGTGATACAGAAGTTTCTGCTTGTATCACTGGATCTGGTGGTCTCGCCTTGTCCAATGTAATTGACATTCCTTTTGAGCAGGAGGTTGTATGCGTATCTAGTGCTCTTAAGACTTATGCTCCTAAGACTCAGGTGGCTATAGAGCTTGGTGGTGAGGATGCTAAGATCATTTATTTCTCCAAACACGGAATCGAACAAAGAATGAATTCAGTTTGTGCCGGTGGTACAGGCTCTTTTATAGATCAGATGGCTGCTCTTCTAATGACAGATGCATCTGGTCTTAATACACTTGCTAAGGACTATGACACAATTCATCCTATAGCTGCTAGATGCGGCGTTTTTGCAAAGACAGATATTCAGCCTCTTATTAATGAGGGAGCTACAAAGCCAAATCTATCAGCTTCTATTTTCCAAGCTGTTGTTAATCAGACTATTTCAGGACTTGCTTGTGGTAAGCCTATTAGAGGCTATGTTGCATTTCTTGGTGGACCACTTCATTTTCTTGATCAATTAAGAGCTAGATTTATTGATACATTAAATCTTGATGATGAGCATGCTATCGTTCCAGATAATTCTCATCTTTTTGCTGCTTCTGGTGCGGCATTCCATGCGGATGAGAATAATACAATATCTCTTCAGAACCTTGCTGATAAGCTTACTCCAGAACTTAAGATAGAGATTGAAGTTAATAGACTGGATCCTCTATTTGAGTCTGAAAAGGATTATAAAGAATTCTCTGAGAGAATGGCGGACTATAAGGTTAGACGTGGAGATCTAAGTACTTATAAGGGAAATGTATTCCTTGGTATAGATGCTGGTTCTACTACTACAAAGCTTGCTCTTATTGGTGAAAGAGGCGAGCTGCTGTATGATTTCTATAGCAATAATAATGGTAGCCCTGTAAATACAACAATAAAGGCTATGAAGGAAATCTATAGTCTATTACCAGACGGAGTTAAAATAGCTGGAAGCTGTTCAACAGGTTATGGTGAGGCGCTTCTAAAGTCAGCCTTTAATCTTGACTATGGCGAAGTTGAGACTATAGCGCATTACACTGCTGCTGCTTTCTTTAATCCAGAAGTTGATACTATCCTTGATATTGGTGGTCAGGATATGAAATGTATCAAGATCAAAGAAGGCGTCGTAGATAATGTAATGCTAAATGAGTCCTGCTCATCAGGTTGTGGTTCCTTTATCGAGACCTTTGCAAATTCTCTTGATTATCAGGTAAAGGATTTCGCTAAAATCGCACTCTTTGCTAAGAGTCCTATAGATCTTGGTTCTAGATGTACTGTATTTATGAATTCAAAGGTTAAGCAGGCTCAGAAAGAAGGAGCTTCTGTTGAAGATATCTCGTGAAGCATTACATACTTTTCGCCATCAACAGAGCCATAGAAGGCACCACCAAGCATTCTTGATGTATAGCCCTTTCTAGGAGCAAATGAGAAGGCTTTGATTTCAGTTGCTTCACCTAAATCAACTGTAAGATATCCACCCTCTAATCCATCGAAGTATGTGCTTAGGTTTCCATCAATTGTTTTATCTACATCTGCATTCTTATCGCCTACTTTAGACTTTGCCATGTATACTGCAAGTTCCTGGTCGTAGGAAAGGAGCTTACTTTCCAGTTCATTTATCTCTTTTTGAAGCTTTTTCTTTTCATTCAAAAGCTCTTTATACCACTTTGTAGGAATATCATAATGGTCAATAACAAAATCGATCTCATTAATTCTATCCTGTCTATCTTTTACAGCATTTCCTCTATCATACTCAGCACCGTTGTAGTACTCA
>CACYQC010000119.1 GCA_902776395.1 uncultured Lachnospiraceae bacterium | reverse complement strand
GGAACTCTTACGGATTCACTCATTGAGAGATATGAAAATAGGCTCCTTGATATATTCAATAGAGGTGGTTTCTCTACTGGATATTTAAATAGAACAAGAGACGAAGAAAAATGGGACGAGGTTCTTATAGATAGTAGTATGCCAGGAAGAAGAGGCGTTAAAGTGGGTACCGTTAGCAAAGTGTCTGACGGAAAGGTACATTTTAAGGCCTTAAAGGATATAGGTTCTGGAGATGAACTTCTTATAGATGCAAGCGAGCAGATATCCATCACTTCTGGTATAGATATAAATCGAGGAGAGCTTGTCTCGCTTAAGGCTCCTCAGACTAGGATTATCACTAAAGGCTGCGGAATATATAGAACTAGATCCAAGTCTCTTATAGCCAATATTGAGTCGCTTATAAATAGCGGAAGGAAGATACCTGTTACAGGAAATGTAAGAGTAATTAAGGGTGAAGAACTAAGCATAACTCTGACAAAGGGAGAGGCGAGTGCCACGGTTAAAGGTGGAGTGGTTGATGCTGCTTCAAATAGACCGATAGATGAAAGTACTATTACAAATAAGGTTTCCCAGCTGGGTAATACTGCATTTGTTATGGATAGTCTAAAGGTTGAGACGGATAACGCTTCCTTTGTTAGAATAGGTGAGCTTAGTGAGCTGAGAAGACAAGCGGTTTCTGAACTGGAGAAATTGGTTGCAGAGAGCTACCGAAGAAAATATCCATTGGATAAAGAAGAAACTTTATGTAAACTAGATGAAGAGATGATTATGACTGATAGTAAGTCTAATCATAAGGGTGAGGATGCTTCTAGATCCACTAATAGTTTGGCTTCAGATGAAAAGAGATATTATATATTCTCTTATCCTTATCAGGCAGAAGTGCTACTGGATGAGATAGCGAGCAGGGATGTAGATTTATCAGAAGATCAGTTTATAGTTATTGATATGGGTCTAGGTGGATATGATAGAGATAGTATCTTAGGCCTACTAAAAAAAATAGATAAGATAAGAAATGGAGTCCCAAGTATTAAGGTTATACTCGGTCTTCCATATATTAATAAAGGTGACTACTTAGTTTATGACTATGATGACATTATCCATAGAATTGACGGTCTATATATAAGAAATATAGATGATCTTGCAGAAATCCGTAATCTATATACGGATAAGTATATACTGCTTTCATCCTCACTATATGCATATAACAATATGGCAGTTCAAGAGCTAATAGATATACTTGGAGAGGATGCGAGGATTATCTTCGAGAGGTCTCTTGAACTCTGTAAGAAAGAGGTGGAGGGCATAAACTATAGGACAGAAGAATTCTCTCAGTTTTACGGGAAGCTTCCTCTTATGGTTACATCAGGTCTCAGAGATACAGTTGGTAAGCTGAAGGATGATAAGGGTTACTCATTTGAGTCGATTAATTGTGAGGGGCTGTGTTATAATGTCGTCTTGGGTGGCAGACCGCTAAGTCTTCATGATTATGAAGTCACTAGAATGTATTATTTTACCAATGAAACAGTTAATCAGGTTAGGGACGTACTGAGTGACGCTCCTAAGTTTATAAAGGATAGAAAATATACTAGAGGACATTTTGAGAAGGGTATCTAATAATGGCTAATCTTATATGTACAATTTCAAAATATCTGGTGCTATTATTTATGGCTCTCTACACCATAAAATGCTTTACTTATTTTACGGCTAGAGATAGAGAGAAGAGAACTAGCAACCTTAATAAGCAGGTTTTCTATATATTTATGATACATTTCCTGTGTCATGTAATGCTTTATATCAATATGGAGGATGCGAAGGTCTTTCTATACTATGTTATCGAAATATCGATTGCCATTCTTTATATTCTGGCATTTAGACTGGTATATAAGAATTCCTCGAGGCTACTGACTAATAATGTTGCCTTCCTAATGCTTATCGGATATACAATGCTTCTGAGACTGAGTCCTGGACTTGCTATCAGACAGTTTATCCTTGCTTCAGTTGGTCTCGTTGTGACTATATTTATCCCATTTATTATGGGTAAGCTAAAGAAGCTAAGGATGTGGAGCACACTGTATGGTCTGACCGGTATTATTCTTCTTGCTTCAGTTTTTATTCCTGGCGTTGGACAGGTAATAAATGGTTCAAGAAACTGGATCCATATAGCAGGTGTATCACTTCAGCCAATGGAGTTTGTTAAGATTCTTTTTATATTCTTTGTGGCAAGCTCACTTGTAAAGCTCAGTACTTTTATGGAGCTTTTTAAAAATGCTATTATCGCTGCAACCTTTATGCTTATTCTTGTTATAGAGAAGGATTTTGGTGCAGTTGTACTTTTCTTTATTGTTTATTTCATGATGGTTTACCTCGCTACTTCGAGATCAATATTCATGATTCTTGGAATAGGACTGGGAGTTGGCGCGACGGTGCTGGGGTATCTACTCTTTAAGGATACGCTTTTTGCACATGTTATGGTCAGAGTCCATGCTTGGCAGGATCCATTCCTGTATCAGCAGTCTGAAGGCTATCAGGTTTGTGAGTCACTATTTGCTATAGGTACGGGTGGCTTTGCAGGAACAGGTCTTGGAAATGGTATGCCATATCTGATTCCGGTTGCGGAGAGTGATTTCATATTCTCAGCTATCTGCGAGGAACTTGGAGTTGTATTTGGTCTGGCGCTTATTCTTATATACCTAAGTAGTTTTATTGCTATTCAGAATATAGCAATGAAATGTAAACAGCCATTCTTCAAGTATGTAACCTTCGGTATAGCTATAAGTTATATCTTCCAGGTGTTCCTGAATATTGGAGGAGCGACGAAGTTTATTCCGTCTACTGGTGTCACGTTGCCGCTTATAAGCTATGGTGTCAGCAGTGTATTTAGTACTCTTATAATGTTTTCAATAGTTCAATATACATATATTTTAGTTAGTGATGAGGCAGATGAAGTTGAAAAAGAAAAACGCAGGATCGCGAAGGCAGAAGGAACCAGTATCCCCGAAGATGCAGGAGTTCTTGGATAAAGAACGCGAGAAGAACAAGAAAAATAGAATAAAGAACAAGCCTATAGTATTTATGACTTATGTTATGGTTCTTACCTTTATAGCTATGTTCAGCTATCTTATCTACTTCATGGTAAAGGACTCTGAGACGGTTGTAGCAAATGCTTCGAATAAGAGACAGGACAGCTTCGTTAAGTTTGTTAAGCGAGGAGACATTGTATCTAGTGATGGAGAAGTCCTAGCAACTACAGAGGTTGATGAAGAAGGAAATGAGATTAGGCGCTATCCTTATGAAGGCCTCTTTGCGCATACGGTTGGCTACAACTCCTATGGTAGAGCTGGACTCGAGCTTTCAGAGAATTTTGACCTTATGAGATCGCATGTAAATGTTATGAGTAAGGTTAGTAATGATTTGGGGGATGATAAGAATCCTGGTGACACAGTTGTAACTACACTTAATCTTAAAATGCAACAGGCGGCGGCTGAAGGACTTGGTTCCGCAAAGGGTGCAGTGGTTGCACTTGATGCATCAACTGGAAAGATACTAGTAATGTATTCCAGTCCAACCTTTAATCCAAACGATATTGATAATGTCTGGGCTAGCGTGCATTCAGAGGAAGGTAGCAGTAGTACAGTTCTTTTAAATAGAGCGACACAGGGGCTCTATGCTCCAGGTTCTACCTTTAAGGTTATTACTGCTATGGAATATATAAAGGAACATCCGGACTATGAGTCTTACACTCATAATTGCAGTGGTAGTGATATCTTCAACAGTGTTTCTATAAGATGTAGTAATAATAATGCTCATGGTGAGCTAGACCTAAAGGGTTCACTTGCTCGTTCCTGCAATACGAGCTTTGCTAATATAGGTGTTAATGAAATAGATCCTGATAAGCTAAACAATATGGCAAGTTCCTTGCTATATAATGGAAAGCTTCCATATGATGGTGATTATTCAAAGTCTCAGTTTCTGCTAACAGGGGATAGTAATCCTTCTGAGATACCTCAGACGGTTATTGGACAGGGAAATACACTTGTAACTCCTCTTCATAATGCCCTTATCATGCAAGCTATAGCAAATGGTGGAACAATGATGAGACCGATGATGGTTGAGAGACTTGAAAATGCTGATGGAGCAGTCCTTCAAACAAATAAGCCTAAGGTATATGGCAAGGTTCTCGAACCTGACCTGACACAGAAGATTATTCCTATGCTTCAGGAGGTCTGTATGAGTGGTACTGCGTCAGAGTATATGGCTGGAAAACCTTACTCAGTAGCAGGTAAGACAGGTACTGCGGAGTATGATAATAATGGAAATTGTAATTCCTGGTTTGTAGGATTTACGAATGTTGAGAGCCCTGATATCGTTGTAAGCGTAGTAGTTGAAGACTATACAACCAATCAAATCTCAGGAACTTCAGTTGCATCACGAGTTATGGATGCATATTATTCAGAATAGTGGTATTATATAGAAGAATGTTGTCATCAAGTAATTGACAACATATTACACACCAGAGAATAGGAGGGATTGCAATTGGTTGAAGCAATTAGTTGTGGAGGTGTGGTTATATTCAGGGGAAAGATACTACTTCTGTACAAAAACTACAAGAATCGTTATGAAGGATGGGTGCTTCCAAAGGGTACCGTTGAAGAGGGCGAGGATCATATGCAGACAGCTCTCAGAGAGGTGAAGGAAGAATCCGGCGCTGACGCTACTATTATTAAGTACGTTGGAAAGAGTAGTTATACATTTTCCACTTATTCTGATACAGTTAATAAAAATGTTCATTGGTTCCTGATGATGGCGGATAGCTTTTATAGCAAGCCTCAAAGAGAAGAATACTTCTGCGATTCAGGATATTATAAATATCACGAGGCATATCATTTACTAAAGTTTCCTAATGAGAAGCAGATACTCGAAAATGCATATGCAGATTACCTCGATATGAAAAGACACGGTCAGTGGGGAAGGGGAGCTAGATGAGTTTCAATCAAGATGAAATAGATGAATTATTAGCTAAATATAGTTCTTATCAACCTAACTCCGGGGAGAAGAAATCTTCTGATGAAAAAAAATCTTCAGATGATATTAAAGCCGAAGATAAGATATTTGAAGAGAAAGTGTCTGAAGCAGAAGCTTCTAAGAATGCTGAACCAGTTAAGGAAAAGAGCTCAAAGGAGAAAATCATTGAGAGACAGGCTCAGAAGGAGAAACTTTCTCTTAGTGGTAAGTCTTCAGGTGATAAGAAGAATGATAAGTCTAAGGATGATGTGGATAGGGTTTTGTCTCGAGCTGAGATAATCAAACAGCAAAAGAAGGATCCTGACATAAAGAAGAAGGCAGAAGCAAGACTTAAAAAGAAGAAAAGAGCTAATGCTATTCTAAATGCATTACT
>CACYQC010000118.1 GCA_902776395.1 uncultured Lachnospiraceae bacterium | reverse complement strand
CGCCGCCGTTCGACTACTCTCCGTCCTCTGACCACTTTGTGTCATACGACTATCACCAGTCATCTCAGCTTCACTAATACTGAACACTCCCTCGTCACCGAGCACCTCAGCCATTTTCTTTATATCTTCAGGAACATATAGACCTATACTCTTACAAATAATATTCCCTGAATATTCACGGCCTTCACTGAGAAGCATTCCATACTTCGTATATTCAAATGTAACTGTCATATCACATCTGACAGCTGTTCCAAGCACATGTCCAGTATCGGCACTTATTCCGCTTGGAATGTCAACTCCGACAACAAATACAGTTGACGAAGCCGAATCTATAGCATCTACCACTTCAGCTTGAACTCCTGCAACCTCTCTGGTCAGCCCAACACCGAAAATGCCATCAATAACCACTTTATATTCATCAATACCATTTATCTGCCCCTCATCATTTCTGATGTCAACAAACGGTACATTTCTTTCCTTAGCCTTTTCGACTTCAGTAAGATATGATTCTGTTTTCCTACTGATTCCATTTATTTCATAGATATAGGTATCATAGCCCCTATCCTTTAGCATCCATGCAGCTGCTACAGCATCACCACCATTATTTCCGCTTTCAACTATGGATATGATCTTATCCTTTGACTTATTAAACCTTGACAGTTTTTCAAAATCTTCCAGCTTATCAAAGCCCTCTAGCTTATCAAACCCTTCTGGCTTATCATATACTTTGTTAATCTCAGCAGATTCAGATTCGATTTTGCTTGAAACTTTAATCGCCGCATCAATTGTCTCCGCCAGCTTCTTTGCTGCCGATTCCATGAGCGTAATTCCAGATATACCAAGACTCGTCTGGGTATATTTATCTATCGCCTGTGCCTGTTTTCCTGTCAGATAATATTTCAAACTTATCCTCCCAGTAATTTACAAATCAAAATCAATTTTTTCCAACTAGCAAGATTTTTAAATATCGAGAGTTTCCAACCAACTTTAAAAAGTATCTATAATCTTCCTAGAGAATAAATCTTATTAATATCTCCAGAGAAGACGCCATATGGCCAATATCTACAACTTCTATCATAGGAGGCTGGATCATTTACCATGAATCCATTCTCATTATATCCATAGATAACTATGAAATGTCCCGCACCCGAGTGAGTGAAGTTACCGTAGTGTACGCTGAGTACCAGCATCTCGCCTCTATCAATAGCTGCCTTCATAGTAGCCTCATCATTTGATATCTCATTACAGTAGAGTCCAAAATCAGAACAACCATTAAGGAAAAGTCCGTGAGCAGTACCTGCTCCAGGAACATAATAATTATGATTCATACTGTAGCTTGCAATCATAGGAGGCGAAGCATTTGAAATATTTGTAAGCGCTGTGATTACCATTGCAAAGCAGGTAGGTCCACAAGCCGACGACTTCATAGTACCTGTTCCGTATGGAAATGTAGCCCATCTTGGATCGTACTGCAGGAAGAGCGGATGTGCCGCAGCAATTTCTGCATCGGTAAGTGAAAGCACGAGACCTCCAGACAGATCCACCTGATTCATACTGGATACGACCTCGATACCATTATAGTTGAAGGAACTACTGCTCGTTCTAGCCTCCTGCTCAGCTGCAGCTATAATAGCTTCGTCCTCAGCAGACAGCTCCTCATCTGACGCCGCTATATCAGGAGCATCCTCCTCAGCATCACCAATCATATCGTCGTATTCCTCATCCTCTGGGGTAAGGTCTGCTACCTCTTCTGTACTCTGCTGTGTCTGAGCCAGAGCCGCCTGCGACTTATTATATTCCGCAAGGAGCATGTTGCTTATTTCCTCATCGCTATAAACAGACTGTTTCTCGGTTGTCGGTTCCTGCTTACCGCTTCCATCGAACTTAAGAGAAAGCACAAAAACAACAACCAATAGAACTGGAAGTATTACAAATATGCCGATTAATTTAGTCTTCTTTTTCATGCTAACTCCTGATTTATAAAAAGATTCTTCAAATCTTGAAATGCCATCCTTCACTTAAAATGACATAACTTCAATATAATAAGATACCTGGTATGGCAGGACCATACCGGGTATCTACATAATAATCCTAGAATACTATTTAGTCATGAAGCTTTCTCTTATCAACTACTCTGACAGCCTTTCCTTCACTTCTAACTATTGACTTTGGAGGAAGCAGGTGCATCTTAGGTCTGATACCAAGCATCTGAACAATAGCTCCTGTAAGAGACTTTCTAGCCTTCTCAAGATCTTCATCTTCCTTCATCTGCTTGAACTGCTCTTCTGACAGCTCGACATTTATATCAAATGTATCCTCGTTACCGATACGGTCTACCATGATCTGGTAGTTAGGTGTATATCCACACTTCAGAAGAACTGTCTCTATCTGTGATGGGAATACATTTACACCACGAATAATCATCATATCATCTGAACGTCCCTTTGGCTTACACATCTTGATATGTGTACGTCCGCAAGAACACTGCTCTCTCTTCAGAACTACGAGGTCACGAGTTCTATATCTAAGAAGTGGAAATGCCTCTTTGTCGAGAGAAGTAAATACAAGTTCTCCTTCTGAACCCTCAGGAAGAACTTCTCCTGTATCAGGATCTATAACCTCTGCATAGAAATGATCCTCATTGATATGCATTCCTGACTGTGCCTCACACTCGAAGGAAACACCAGGTCCACTTATCTCTGTAAGTCCATAGATATCATAAGCCTTGATTCCAAGACTCTGCTCTATGTTGTGGCGCATTTCCTCTGTCCATGGTTCTGCACCAAAGATACCTGCCTTCAGGTTAATATCATCTGCAGTCATTCCCATATCATGAAGCTTCTCGCCTATATATGCAGCATATGAAGGTGTACAACAAAGAATAGTAGCATTTAAATCCTTCATAAACTGTATCTGTCTCTCTGTATTTCCGGAAGACATTGGAATTGTAAGACTTCCTACCTTATGTGATCCATCATGTAGTCCAGCACCACCTGTGAAGAGTCCATAACCATAAGCTACCTGAACAACATCCTTCTCGGATCCACCAGCTGCCACAATAGCTCTAGCACAGCACTCCGCCCACAGATCTATATCATTCTGTGTATAGAAGGCAACCACTCTTCTTCCTGTAGTACCACTAGTAGAATGTATACGTACGCAATCCTTAACAGGTCTGCAAAGAAGACCATATGGATAAGCCTCTCTCAGATCATTCTTTGTAAGGAATGGAAGCTTGCTTATATCCTCCATACACTTAATATCTTCAGGTTTTACACCCTTTTCATCCATAAGATTGCGGTAATACTCGTTATTTTCATAAACATACTTAACCTGTTTTAAAAACTTTTCTTCTTGAAGAGCCTTTATCTGCTCAACTGGCATTGTCTCAATCTCTTCTTGGAAATACATCTTTTTAGCCATTTTTTACTACTCCTCCATTGACATTAAAGATATCACTTCGTAAAAAAACGAAGGGGTGGCTGAGTTCACAGCCACCCATCATTTTACTATATTTAGTTATCAAAAACAAGAGCTCCATCCGCTTCATCTATAGTAACTGTATCGCCAACTCTAAGGCTATTACTTAGTATTGCTCTCGCAACAAGTGTCTCAACATTCTTCTGAAGGAATCTCTTAAGTGGTCTAGCACCATATACTGGATCGTAACCACATTCGATAACGTAATCTCTCGCCTTATCGGTGAGCTCAATGCTTATTTCTCTATCAGCAACACGTCTATTCAGATCCTTCATCAGAAGATCAACTATTCCAGAAATATTATCCTTAGTAAGTGGCTTGAACATGATAACTTCATCCAAACGGTTCAGGAATTCCGGTCTGAAATGTAGCTTCAGACTTTCATTTACTTGTTCTTCCGCTTCTGACTTAATATTACCATCATCGTCTATTCCTTCCAGTAGGAACTCAGAACCGATGTTTGAAGTCATAATGAGAATGGTATTCTTGAAATCAACCACATTACCCTTTGAATCAGTGATACGACCATCATCAAGTATCTGTAGCATTATATTAAATACATCAGGATGGGCCTTCTCCACCTCATCAAACAGAACAACTGAATATGGACTACGCCTTACGGCATCTGTTAGCTGTCCGCCCTCATCATATCCGACATATCCAGGAGGGGCTCCGATGAGTCGTGACACGCTGTGTTTCTCCATATATTCACTCATATCTATTCTGATAATATTTGATTCATTATCAAAGAGCGCTTCTGCAAGAGTCTTTGCAAGCTCTGTTTTACCAACACCTGTAGGACCAAGGAAGAGAAATGAACCAATAGGCTTCGTTGGATCCTTGATGCCAGCTTTCGAACGTATTATAGCTTCACTAACCATCGAAACGGCCTCATCCTGTCCAACTACTCTCTTATGTAGTTCATCTGCCAGATGTAAGGTTTTATTACGCTCAGACTCCGACAGCTTGGATACAGGTATTCCTGTCCACTTAGAAATAATCTTAGCTATCTCTTCATCTGTAACGGTTTCATGAAGCAGCTGTCTCTCCTTGATGGAAGAACTATTTTCAAGCTCCTCTAGTTCCTTCTTAAGGTCTGGGATCTTACCATATTGAAGCTCTGCTGCCTTATTATAATCGCCCTTTCTCTGAGCTATCTCAAGGTTATCCTTTGCATTTTCGATTTCTTCTCTAAGGGTTCTGACTCTTTCTACTTCAGCCTTCTCATTCTCCCATGTAGCCTTCATAGAGCTAGCCTTTTCCTTGAGCTCAGCAAGTTCGGTTTTAAGACTCTCTAGTCTTTCCTGAGATAAATGATCATCCTCATTCTTAAGAGCTGTCTCCTCTATCTCGAGCTGCATTATCTTTCTCTGTATTTCGTCCACCTCCGCTGGCATAGAATTCAGCTCGGTCTTGATCATAGCGCAGGCTTCGTCGACTAGATCTATCGCCTTATCCGGAAGGAACCTATCTGTTATATATCTATTCGAAAGTGTTGCTGCAGCTACAAGTGCACCATCATTTATCTTAACACCGTGGAACACTTCGTAACGATTCTTGATTCCACGAAGTATAGAAATGGTATCCTCAACTGTTGGCTCCTTTACCATTACTGGCTGGAATCTTCTCTCAAGAGCCTTATCTGTCTCGATATATTTACGGTACTCATCTACCGTTGTCGCACCGATACAATGCAGTTCACCACGCGCAAGCATAGGCTTCAGCATGTTTCCTGCATCCAGGGAGCCATCCGTCTTACCCGCACCAACGATTGTATGAAGCTCATCTATAAAGAGGATTATTCTTCCATCAGACTTTTTAACCTCATCCAGCACGGACTTCAGTCTCTCTTCAAATTCACCTCTATACTTAGCACCAGCTATAAGAGAACCCATATCAAGAGCAAATATCTCTTTATC
>CACYQC010000117.1 GCA_902776395.1 uncultured Lachnospiraceae bacterium | reverse complement strand
TTCTCTATTCCGATATAGTTAATATCAGGATTTCTTCTGGCACTTTCCATTATAAAGGAACCTTTACCAGTACCAATCTCTAGATGAATAGGATTATCATTACCGAATACTTCCTTCCACTTACCTTTGTACTCTTCTTCGTTATGAATAACAAATTCGCTTTCTGCTATTGTTTCTCTTGCTCCGGGTATATTTCTTAGTCTCATATAGACCTCCATTTTTTAATTAGCTTTAAGTAGTATACTGAAAAGACCATAATCTGTCAAAATGTCTTGTGATTTTCCCTAAAAAGTAGGATAATTAAGGGAGCTATGGACTTTTATTAGACTGGATATAGATAAATGAAGAATACAGTAAAGATATATTTTCTTATTACTTTAATAATAATTGGTTGCTTATTTAATGGAATAGATTCATATGCAGGAAGCTCTGCTACACAAATAGCTGGTAATACTGCATCTTCTACAGATGCTGCTATAGTTCCATCAGACGCTCCATCTATAAATGCTCAGGCTGCTATAGTTATGGATGTTGATACTGGTGATATATTATATGAGAAAAATGCTCATGAGCATCTATACCCTGCAAGTATAACAAAGGTAATGACTTGTCTTCTTGCAGTTGAAAATGGAAATGTAAATGATGAGCTCACAGTTTCTGATAGCGTCATGAGTCAGGTTGAAGATGGAAGCTCTGCTATAGGACTTCAAAGTGGCGAAAAGCTTACACTTAAAAGTGCACTCTACGGAATGATGCTTAACTCCGGAAATGAATGTGCTCTTACTATAGCTGAATATATAGGTGGATCTACAGAAGGCTTTGCAGATATGATGAATCAGAGAGCTAAGGAGCTTGGCTGTCTGGATTCACATTTTGTAAATCCTAATGGTCTTCAGAATAGTGATCATTATACAAGCTGTTATGATATGGCTCTTATAGGAAAGGCTGCTTACCAGTATCCTGAATTCAAGAAGCTTATTTCCTCACAGAGTTACACTATTCCAGAAACTAATATGAATGAAGAAAGACCTCTGTGGCAAGAGAATAGACTTACCTATTCTGGAAATGGCGAATACTACTACGAATATTGTACTGGTGGTAAAACAGGATATACAGAAACTGCGCTTGCTACTCTCATATCCTTTGCAGAAAGAGATGGACGTAGACTTGTTACTGTTGTAATGAGATGTAATCCTACGACAGAAAGTTATTTAGATACTATAAAGCTAGATGATTTCTGTTTTAATAACTATAACCTATATAAACCACTTACAAATTTTGATTTCAGATCAGTGAATGATGAAAATCTAAATGTTCTTTCGAATTATTATGATGATTTAAATCACGAACTACCAAAATATTATGTAAACCGGAATTATTCCTTCTATATACGTTCCTTTGTAAATGAATCAGACGTACTTCAGACTGTAAATTTCTACGTAGAACCGCAGAATGGTATAGCTGGTCAGATAATCTTTACATATAATGGAGTTGAAATAGGTAGAACTGATATTACTATCAATCTTCCACCAGTTATTGCTTCTTCAACAGATGCTATAATAGCTCAAAATAATATACCTAAGCCTGAATCAAAAGTTCTTAAATGGGCTAAGCGAATTATTGTTATACTTATAGCTTTAATACTACTATTGATATTCCTTATTGTTTTCATCAAGATCAGAAAAAAGATTCAGATGTATAACAGTAAGAGAACAATTAAGTATTTCCCTAGAAGTAGAGATCCAAGACTTCGAGCTAAGGAAGAAGAAGCCAAGGAAAAAGAAAATAAAGATAAAGAAAATACTGATAAATTAAAAGATATAGATAAAGAAGTTGTTAAGAAAAAGAAGAAAGATTTAGATACTGAAATACCAAGAAAAAAGAAGAAAAAGGATCAGAATCAGGAAGAGAAATAAAGGGATGAGGTATTAATATGAGAAAAAATTATACTAACATATCTGATACTATCGATGAGATGCTTACATATTTCAGTAGATTATATTCCGAACATGATAATAAGCTTCAAGAAAGCAAAGAAAAACTATTTGAAGTTAATGTTAGACTAGATGAGTTATCTAGAACAAGGAATGTATACTCGCTTAATACTGATTATAGGAAAAGTGTCTTCAGTCCTATTCCTATTCAGGTCGAAGAAACAGAAAAAGAAAAAGAACTACTAGAAGAAATCAAGAAGTTATCTACTGAACGTGATAATTACGAATATAGTATAAATGAAGAAACCATTTATCTTAAATCAATCGATAAGAGATTAAAGAATCTTAAACAAGCTAAGACTTCTCTATCTAACATAATGGTTGAATTTGGTAAACAGGAAGATCTAATTCGTCAGAAGGATCAGACAATTAAAGAGGATCAGAAGAAGGAAAAAGAACGAGAAGAAAATAAGATTGAGGCTGATGCTGAGAAACTAAAGAAGCATTTAGATAATATTCTTATGATTGAGGCCTATGATGACACCTACCACTCTACTATTCTAGATAAAAAGGTAAAGAAGGTTATACAGGATAATAATCATAAGCTTGATAATGTTCGAGGTTACATATATAGTAGTCCAGGAAGAAGTAAAGTAATAGTTGATGATATAACTGGAAGTCATAAGAATATGTTAATGGTTATAGATGATCAGCTAAATAAACTGAACTATAATTTTGATGATACTGTACATGTAAAAGAAATGCTAAGTAACTATATAAAAGCTTTTTCTGAGAAACATGGCAGCATTCATATAGATTATCATTTAGGAACATTCTTACATGATCCATCATATGCAAGATATCTTGCACTTAATAAATTGCTGAACATCTTCTTCGATAATATAGTAAAGCATTCTAAAGCAAAGAACGTAAAGTTTGAGGCGGATGAAAAGGATCATAATCTGTGTATTCGTATAAGTGATGATGGAGTTGGTATTCCGTCTGATTATATGACTATTTCTGAATGGCATAGCGGACTACACAGAGCAAATGAAATACTATTTATGCTAGGTGCAAAGTATAAAATATATAATGATAAGGGTACAAAAATAGAATTCTCATTTAAATATGAGTAATTTGGAGGAAAATATGAAAGACAAAATAGTTAAACTACTGGACGATGCGATTGAGGTACTTAATGCTGAGCAGATAAGTGAGTTACTTGAGCAACCACCTAAGAAGGAAATGGGTGATTATGCTTTCCCTTGCTTTAGACTTGCTAAGGAATTACACAAAGCCCCACCACTTATTGCTAAGGATATAGCTGATTCTCTAGAACAGGCTGACTTTATAGAAAAGGTTGAGGTTCTTGGAGCATATATCAACTTCTTTCTTAATAAGGACCAGTTTGCAAGCACAGTTGTATCAAACAGTATATCTGACAGCTTTGGTTCTTCAGAAATTGGAAAAGGAAAGACTATCTGTATAGATTATTCTTCTCCAAATGTTGCTAAAAACTTCCACGTAGGACACCTAAGAACTACTGTTATTGGTAATTCTCTTTATAAAATCTATTCAAAACTTGGATATAACGTTGAGAGAATAAATCATTTAGGTGACTGGGGAACTCAGTTTGGTAAACTTATAGTTGCATATAAGAACTGGGGAACAGAGGAGGCTGTTAAGGAAAAAGGTATAGAGGAACTAATGAGACTTTATGTCCTTTTCCATGATGAAGCAGATAAGAATCCAGAACTTGAGGACGAAGCTAGAGCTTGGTTTCATAAAATGGAGCTTGGTGATGAAGAAGCTCTTAAGATATGGAAATGGTTCTTTGATATAAGTCTTGAAGAGTTTAAGAGAACATATAAGCTAATGGGTGTTGAGTTCGATCATTATACAGGAGAAAGCTTCTATAGAGATAAGACAGATTCTGTAGTTAAGGAACTCACTGATAAGAATCTCCTTACAGATAGTGAAGGAGCTAAAATAGTAGACCTATCTGAATATGATATGTCCCCATGTCTTATCCTTAAGAAAGACGGCAGTTCAATATATGCTACAAGAGATATAGCTGCTGTTGAATATAGAAAAGCTACATATGATTTCACAAAATGTTTATATGTAACTGGTCAGGAACAGAAGCTTCATTTTGCTCAGGTGTTCAAGGTTATGGAACTTCTTGGAAATGAATGGGCTAAGGACAGTTTGGTGCATATTCCATATGGTTTGGTTAGTCTTCAGGGTGAAAAGCTTTCCACCAGAGGCGGTAATGTAATATATGCTGAGGATATTCTCCACGAAGCTATTAGTAAGATTCGTGAGATTATTGAGGAGAAGAATCCAGATCTATCTGCCGAGGAAAAGGATGAAGCTTCAAGAATAGTTGGTGTTGGAGCTGTAATCTTCAATGATTTATATAATCAGAGAATAAAGGATGTATCTTTCAGCTGGAGTCATATAACTAGCTTTGAAGGAGAAACTGGTCCATATGTTCAGTATACATATGCTAGATGTTCAAGTATTCTAAGAAATATTGATGATTTCACTCCAGATGGTAATATAGATTTCTCAATCCTTTCAGATGAGACAAGCACTGAACTTCTAAAGGAAATCAATAGATTCCCTCAGGTTGTCGTGGATGCTGCTGATAGATATGAACCTTCAGTTGTTGCCAGATATGCAGTAGATCTTGCTCAAGCCTTCAACAGATTCTACACAGAGAATCGTATTGCTGTTGATGAAAAGAATGTTCGTGATGCTAGATGTACATTAACTTATATTACTAGAAGAATCCTCAAGGATTCCCTTGATCTTCTCGGAATTGGTGTTGTTGAAAAGATGTAATTAATGTTTCACGTGAAACAATCATATATGTATGAGTATTAAGCTCTCCATTTCGGAGAGCTTTTTATGTTTCACGTGAAACATGGGATTATATATACTTTTATATAAGAATCACGACTTATAGTATAAAACACACTAAGATTTTATAGATTTATAGTCGTTCGTTTCAGTTTGTAATTCTGCTCGCTTTAACTCGTAAAAATGCCTTTTAATTATATAAGGAAGCCATTTTTACTCGGACAACATCGCTCGCAGATTACAAATAATGAAACTCTCTCCTTAAATCTTATAAAATCACGTTATGGTTTTATACAATAAGTTGTGATTCTTACGCAATTATATTTTTGTATTATTGTGTTTTATATATTAATGTTTCACGTGAAACGATAATTACCGAGATGGCCTTTAGATATTGTTTATATTATATGTTCCACGTGAAACAAAATCGTAAAATAATTTGATTTATTTATGTGGATTTCAGAACGAATGTTTCACGTGAAACATATGGAATAAATATATGAAAGGTGATATAATAGATAAATCTTGTGATTTTATGTAATTTAGAGGTGTTTGATGGGTAGAATTATTGCTATAGCAAATCAGAAAGGTGGTGTCGGAAAGACAACCACTGCTATAAATCTTGCTGCTTGTCTTGCTGAAAA
>CACYQC010000116.1 GCA_902776395.1 uncultured Lachnospiraceae bacterium | reverse complement strand
GTGTATTCATCTGGAAGAACAACCTTCAGAGTTGCGATTGGCTCAAGAAGTACTGGAGAAGCTTCCATAAAGCCTTTCTTGAAGGCCTGTTCAGTGGCAACCTTAAAGGCTAGCTCGGAAGAATCAACACTATGATAGCTACCATCATAGAGGTTTATCTTGACGCCTATAACTGGATATCCAGCGAGTGGGCCGGACTTTACTGCTTCCATGATACCTTTTTCTACTGCAGGGAAATAGTTCTTAGGAACTGCACCGCCGACTACAGTTTGTTCGAATTCATAAGTGGTTTCTCTGTCCTTTGCAGGCTCCATAATTATCTTGACGTGACCATACTGGCCGTGTCCACCAGACTGCTTCTTATATTTATATTCAGTATCTACCTTCTTCAGTATAGTTTCTTTGAAGGCTATCCTTGGACGGGATAGTTCAATATCTACCTTGTACTTTTCTTTGAGCATACTTTGCACAGCATCCAGGTGCTGCTCGCTTATACCATAGATAAGGGTCTGAGCATTTTCACTGTCATTTACAAGTTTAAGGGTCAGGTCCTCCATAGATAGCTTGGAAAGTGCCTGTGAAATCTTATCCTCGTCCCCCTTCTTATTAGCTGTATAGCGCCTATATACGTATGGCTTAGAAATAGGAGTTCTGATATAGGTGACAGGATTCTTTCTGGTTGAGAGAGAGTCTGTCGTCTGGCTAACAGAAAGCTTTGCAAGCGCTCCGATGTCACCGGCGTGAAGTTCCTTTACTTCTTCGATATTATTTCCTGTAATAACATATATCTTTCCTATTTTCTCATCGGCGTCTCTATGATAATTAAATAGAACATCATCCGCCTTAAGTACTCCGGAATTAACCTTTATAAGGGAATATTTTCCGATGTATGGATCAGCAATTGTTTTGAAGATGTATGCCGACTTTGGCTTGGAGAAGTTATAATCCGCTTCAAATACTTCATTACTCTCTGTATTTATTCCGGCGCATTTACATCTATCTGGACTTGGGAAATATTTAATGATATCTACCATGAGGGTATACATTCCTCTGGCTAGAGTATTTGAACCCATAAGAACAGGAACGATAGAGCCTTCCTGAACATTTACTCTGAGGGACTGTCTTATCTCATCTTCAGAGAATTCTCCGCCATCGAAATATCTTTCCATGAATTCTTCGCTGGTTTCAGCGACAGACTCCATCAGAACATCGCGGCATATGCCAAGGTTTTCCTTAGAATATTCAGGAACATCGAACTTGTCTACGGTTCCGTGGTTGTTCCATCTCTTAGCTCTTTGCTGGATAACATTTACATATCCTACAAACTGCTCGTTTTCACGAATTGGAAGATGGAGTGGAGCGATTTTCTTGCCATATAGGTCTTGAAGCTCCTGGACAACCTTTCTGTAGCTCGCTTTATCTATATCCATATCTGTAACAAAGAACATTCTCGGAAGATTTCTCTTCTCGCAGAGATTCCAAGCTCTCTTTGTTCCAGCTTCTATTCCGGCCTTTGCGGAAATGACAATTATTGCGGCATCCGCAACAGCAGCAGCCTCTTCTGTTTCCCCTATAAAATCAAAAGCCCCTGGGGTATCAAGGATATTTATCTTATATCCATCCCAGGGAATCGGAATAACTGACGTTCTTATAGATATGCCTCTTTTGATCTCTTCTTTGTCATAATCACTCACAGTGTTGCCGTTCTCAACACTGCCCATACGTTTCGTCATGCCAGCAAGATATGCCATCGCTTCAACAAGCGATGTTTTGCCTGAGCCCCCATGACCCAGCAGAACGACATTACGAATTTTATCCGTTGTAAATACGTTCATAAAGCAACCTCCTTCTATGTAGTCAATGCTATAAGCTTACATACCCCAAAGCTTATAAGCCCCATCAGTATCTCTATTATACAATATTCTCTGATATTTGTCTGTATAGACTGTGCATTTTTAGTGCCTTTTTCTTCTTCATTTTCTGCTGGTTTTGAAGTATAATGTTAATCGACTATTTGAGAAAAGGGGAGCGGTCGCGGCGCGCCGCATAAATAATAAAAATGGTAAAAAATATAATTGGAGTAGTTTTTATAATTATCTTCATGGTTGAACTGTTTTTTGCTACTGCAGGAAGTGCTCATAGAAAGAAGCGTAAGCTGAAGGGCTGGAATGTGGTAACGGGCAAGATCAAGTCAATGGAAAAGGTTCAGGATGAAATGACTCATAAGCCTGTTATTGAGATGACTATAAAAACAAAGGGCGGAAATACTGTTTATGCTAAACAGAGTCCAATGTTCTGCTGCTATGAAAAGGGTGAAGAGGTTGAGCTTATAGAGAAGGATGGAGTTCACCGCTTTATAGGAAATGATAGAGTTCATAAAAAGGGTATAAAGGAAACTATTATCGGAGTAGTTCCATTTCTGGTTCTTGTAGGACTGGCAGCATTAATCAGTTATTTGTCACATATATGGAGCTAAAGAATACCCAAACTAAGAGGAGGGCGTATGGAGAAGAATGGAGTAACACGTGCCAAGAAGGCAGTTAGTATAGCAAAGAAAGAGGCCAAGAAGGCTCGTAAGAAAGAAAAGAAAGCGGCTAAGAAGGCAGAGAAAAGAGAACGCAAGGATATTAGAGCGGCATATACAAAGGCTCTTAAATCTCAGAATACTGACAAGATGCTTGCGATTCTAGCGATACTACTTACAATACTTCCTATCGCGGCCCAGTTTATATCTGACTTTATTGATGATAAAAAGAAGTAAGCTTAATTGAAAAGCGCTTCTAAATATGATAAATTTATTCTCGGTGTTAAATGAGATGAAAGGTGGAAAAATTAGATGAGTAAGAGTTTTGACGACCTTCTTGACAGATTATCCCAGGTCGAGAAGAAGAAGGTTTCTGTAGCAGTTGCTCAGGATGATGAAGTACTTTTAGCTGTAAAGGCTGCAAAGGAGAAAGGTATAGCAGATTCTATCCTTGTTGGTGATCTAGATAAGATTCAGCCGATAGCTGATGAGATAGGAATGGATCTCAGCGATTACGAGGTTGTAGATGTAAAGGATCCTATCGAGGCTTCTCTTGCTGCAGTTAAGTTGGTACATGATGGTAAGGCTGATATGTATATGAAGGGTCTTATAGATACAAAGGATTTCCTTCGCTCAGTTCTTGATAAAGAGGTTGGTCTTCGTACAGGAAAGCCTCTTAGCCATGTTTGTGTATTTGAGATGGAGGGTGTTGATCATTTGCTCTTCCTTACAGATGTTGCATTTGTTCCATATCCTACACTTGAGGATAAGGCTAATATAATTAATAATACAGTTGCTATCTGCAACGCTTGCGGAATAGATAACCCTAAGGTTGCTCCTCTGGCGGCGGTTGAAGTAGTTAATCCTAAGATGCCTGAAACTGTTGAGGCGGACGAGCTTCGTCAGATGAACGAAAGAGGCGAGATAACAGGATGTATAGTTGACGGACCACTATCACTTGATCTTGCAACATGCCCTGAGGCGGCTCAGCATAAGGGGGCAACAGGACGTAAGATAGTTGGTGATGCAGATGTACTTCTGTTCCCTGATATTCATGCGGGAAATATTCTTTACAAGGGTCTGGTACATTTTGCAAAGGTTAAGAATGGTAACCTTATAACAGGTACAGCGGCACCAGTTATCCTTACATCACGTTCAGATAGCTTTGAGGTTAAGGTGAATTCACTTGCACTTGGAGCGCTTGTGGCAGATTCATTAAAGAAATAATGCTATTTGGATTAAAGTGAAAAGTCTCATGTAGAAAAGAGGAAAAATAAAATGATAAAGTCACTTATTATCAACCCAGGCTCAACTTCAACAAAGCTGGGTATATTTGAAGATGAAAAGTTAGTGTCTGAAGAGACACTTAGACACACAACTGAGGAAATAGCTCAGTTTGAAAAGATAGTAGATCAGGTGGATTTCCGTAAGGGAATGATCCTGGACTTCCTTGCTGAAAAGGGAGAGGACATAAAGAGCTTTAATGTAATAGTAGGTCGTGGTGGACTTCTGAAGCCTATCCCAAGTGGAACCTATGCAGTAACAGATAAGCTGATAGAGGATCTGAAGATTGGTGTTGGTGGAGAGCATGCCTCAAACCTTGGCGGTATCTTAGCAAAGGGAATAGCTGATGAGATAGGCGTTCCATCTTACATCGTAGATCCAGTTGTTGTTGATGAGCTGGAGCCAGTAGCTAGAATATCAGGTGTTCCTGAGCTTCCAAGAGTATCTATTTTCCACGCCCTCAATCAGAAGGCAGTTGCTAAGAGATATGCAAAGGAAGTAGGCAAGGCTTACGAAGACCTTAATCTGATTGTTGTACATATGGGTGGCGGAGTGTCTGTAGGTGCTCACACAGGCGGAAGAATCGTTGATGTATTCAACGCACTTTCCGGTGAAGGTGCATTTTCACCTGAAAGAGCAGGCGGTGTTCCACCTGCAGCTCTTGTTGAAATGTGTTTCTCAGGAGAATATACTAAGGATGAGATTAAGAAGAAGCTCATAGGAAATGGCGGTTACAACGCTCTTGTTGGAACTAATAATGCACAAGAGGTTTATAAGCGTAGTCTTACTGATGAAAATGTGAAGCTAGTATTTGATGCATTTATCTATCAGGTAAGCAAGGATATCGGTGCTATGGCAACTGTTCTTAAGGGTAAAGTTGATCAGATTATCCTTACTGGAGGAATTGCTTATGGTGAGCAGGTAACAAGCGATATCAAAGATAGAGTAAGTTTTATAGCTCCTGTTACAGTTTATCCTGGAGAGGATGAGCTTCTGGCACTTGCGCAGGGAGCGCTTCGCGTGATGAATGGCGAGGAAGAAGCTAAAATATATTAATCATAAGATTCGAGGTAGATAAGTGTTATACGGATTATTAAGCAAACACATAGCAGATAGGTTTGTTGTACTTATTGCAGCAGGATTTGCATTCTTGCTTACATATGTACTTCTTGTTCGTCCTTTTGGATTTCTTCCAAGAGATGGCGGCAAGTTTGTAACAGATGCTAAGGGTAATAAAGTAGAGGTTAATAAGGCTTCAAACGGAAAAGTGACCGGAGTCGGAATTCTGATGATTCTGGTATTTCTCTTGTCAATCCTTCTGTTTATCCCTATAACTATGGCCTATGACAAGTGCTTCGTTATAATGCTGGCACTTACAGTCGTAATGATGATAACAGGATATCTAGATGATGCGGCAAAGGCTCCTTGGGGAGAACTAATCAAGGGAATACTTGATTTTATTCTTGCAGTAATCGCGTCAATTACATTTGTGATTTATAATTCTACAGATGTACAGCTGTTTAGCCTGCATTTTTATAAATGTTACTAATTGCTCAGATGGAATAGATGGACTGTGCGGAACAGTATCGATAATAGAACTATTTGCTTTTGCTATGCTATTTGGTGCGCAGCTTGGTAAGTTCTCGGTTATGGCGGTTATTATGTCGTTTGTACTTGTGGCTTATCTAGCCTTTAACTGGACTCCAAGTAAGGTTCTTATGGGAGATGCGGGTTCTCGAGCGATAGGCTTCCTTATAGCTATACTAGCTATGAAGTCAGGACATCCTTTTGCATTCCTACCGCTCTCACTTGTGTTCCTGTTTGACGGAGGACTTGGCCTGTTGAAGCTGGCGGTTCTGAGAGTATTCAAGATAAATCTATTTAAGAATGTCAGATTCCCATTCCATGATCATATGAAGAAGAATCTGAAGATAAATAATGTCGGAATAGTAGTTATTTTTGCGATTTGTGAGATCGTAATGGTTGTTCTTACAGGAGTTGTTCTACATGTTTTCAGATAACAACAGTAAAACATTTACAATCAAAGACTACACCTTTGGAAATGGTACTCCCCGTATATGCGTTCCTGTTATAGGAAGAACGGATGAGGAGATAATGAGTCATGCAAAGGTTATCAGGGCTGAACTGGATAGACTGGATGCAAAGTATCCAGACAGGGAAGATCTGAAGGTTGCAGTTATCGAATGGAGATCGGACTTCTATAACGATGTTGCTACGCCTGAAAAAGTAACAACTGTTTTAGAAAATCTTAGAGAAACATTTGAAGATAGACTACTTCTTTTCACCTTCAGAAGTGAGGAACAGGGCGGAGAGCTTCGCCATGATAGAGTTGGCACTCATCTAGAAAATGTATATAAAAATGTAATAATGTCTGGACTGGTAGATCTGGTTGATGTAGAGGCAGTTGTTGGAAATTATAATATAGCCAGAGCAACTACAGGTGCTCATAAGGGCGGAGTCGGAGTTATTCTTTCCTATCATGATTTTTATAAAACTCCTCATGATATGGATATAGAAGAAAAGCTACGACAGATGGATATACTTGGTGGTGACATACTTAAGATAGCTGTTATGCCAAAGAATGAGTTTGATACCAGAAGACTTATGGAGCTTAATAAGAAGGTTGTAGCTGAGAGATATAAACCAGTGGCACTTATATCCATGGGAGATATCGGCGTTATTTCTAGAGTTAAAGGAAAAGAAACAGGTTCTGCTCTGACCTTTGCCTCGATAGGAATGGAGAGTGCTCCAGGTCAGATGGAAGC
>CACYQC010000115.1 GCA_902776395.1 uncultured Lachnospiraceae bacterium | reverse complement strand
CATCTATTGAATCATCAAACACTTCATCCAGCACATCCGCCTCAGAAACCTCGACAAAGGCATCCGCTTTTGTAGGTTCCTTGAGTTCAGAGAGACCGTCTGGGAAAGAAAAGTAATCGGTATAATGTGTCAGATCTCTTGAATAGTAATCATAATATACAACACCTGTCTTTGCGTTATAATCAATTATCTCGCTTACATTTTCAGCCAGCTTCTTAGCCTGCTTCTTGTTAGCTATATAGAGGTCAAATACTGTTCTTCCAGTTTCTTCATCTTCTTCGATATTCTTCTTGAAGATAAACATTCCTGAAGCTGTAAGAGTATAAACATTATCTATGTCATCCTCTATTACTACCTTCTTGCCTGCAGAAGAATCAATATATCCTATTTCTGCATCTGCATTTTCATAGCTTCCATTACTTGTATAGTAATAAACTGTGTTATCATCCTCACTTACACAGAAATCAGCAACTTGCTTAGCAACAGTTATGCTCTTGCCCTTCTTCTCCATAACAAGCTTTCCGTTGTCATCGAGATAGAAAACATCATCCTTAACAAACTGGAAGTAACGCACGTCCTTTGCTACTTCTTCAATATACTGCTTATTAGACCTATTCTTCTTCAGCTTGCTGACCTTTACTCTGCATAGAGTGCTTGTATCATTTTCGTTGTCATAATCAGTGAAGAAATATATATACTTTCCATCCTCTGTAAATGCATTATTAGGAACATAGTCATCAAAAGATAGTCTGTCTATTTCCATTGCATTCTGAGGCTTATTAACATCCTTCAGATAATAGAGCTTGTCATCTGATTTGAACAGAATAGCATTTTCCTTTTTGTAAGTAAGCTTTGGAATAATCAAACAGAACAAAAGTAGAAGTAATACAATTCCACCCACTGCTGAGCCTGCTATGATACCAATCTTCTTGACGTTAATATTACTTGGTGTTTTCTGCTTAGGAACTGCTTGCTGTACTGGTGTTGCCTGTTGCACTGGAGCTGCTTGCTGTGCCATTTCTGGTTGTACAGGCTGTTGCACTGGCTGCTGTACTGGCTCTGGCTGCACTGGCTGCTGCACTGCTTCCGGTTGTGCCGGTGCCGGTTGTACATCTTCTACTGGCGCTCCACACGCTGTACAGAATCTTGCTCCCTCTTCTATGGGACTTCCACATTTGCTACAAAACATTTTTCATACCCTCCCAAGTTTTACCATTACTATGGTTTTATTTTTATAAGAAAAACATATCACTCTTACCTATGCGCTGTCTGAGACTCTCATATGAAATGATTGTTGCAGACGCAGCGGCATTTAAACTCTCAACCTTACCAAGCATCGGAATTCTTAGTAACTTATCTGCCTTTTTACTTACTTTCTCAGACAGACCCGCTCCCTCATTTCCTATAAGATACGCCGAAGGAATAGTCAGATCTTCGTCATATATAGAACGACCATCCAGGTGCATTCCAAATATCTTAATTCCCGCTTCCTTCATCCTATCGATATCACCTAGGATATCATAGGTTATAACGATCTTTTTTCTGAAGATTGAGCCCATCGTTGATCTAACAACCTTTGGACTATAAATATCAACGGAATCATAGCTCACAAGGATTCCAGTAACTCCGGCTCCCTCTGCGGTACGAATAATAGTGCCCATATTACCTGGGTCCTGGAGTCTCTCCACTATAAGGATAAATGGCGTCTCGTCCTTTGTCTCGATTATATCCTCAAGCTTGTACTCTTTCATATTTACCAGAGCAACTATACCCTGAGGTTTCTCGGTCTGAGCTATCTTCCTAAGAACAAGCTCCGAAACTATGAAGCTCTGTCCCCTATCTACAGCTCTATTCACCAGCTTCATCATACGTGGATCTGTTGCAACATGTTTGTCAAAAAAAGCTTGTGTCATAAAAAGTTGATCCAAATCATTTGATGGAACTTCTCTTACCATTCTGAGCCCTTCTACCAAGTACTTGCCGGAATACCGTCTCTCCTTGGCGCTGCTCATGATTTTATTTACCCTTTTAACTTTTTCATTATTCACAGATGTGATAGTTTCCAAGCTTCCACCTCCACTACTTTTTAACCCTTACTAGAACTCTATCTCTTCCATATTCCAGAATGAGTGCCTCTTCTATTCCAGTATCCAGATCAACGTTTGCAGGGCACCTAAATCCTTTCTTCTCCTCGCCTAACTGTACATACACCGGTGTAAAGCCTCTATGCTCACCTAGAACCGTTTCAAAATCCCCTTTGTTCTTTGTGTATTCAGCCTGATTCTTAAATAATACCCAGAGCTCCTTGCTCTCAGCATTTCCCTTCTGCACAAAACTCTCCATCGAGTAAATGTCTGACGCTATCAGTTTACTCTCATCATCAGAGACCTGAGCACGTCCCTTTATAATGACTGCATTATTTACCTCGAGAAGTGATCTATATTTCTCATACGCCTGAGGGAAAACTATAACCTCCATCGAACCATATAGATCCTCGACACTAAGGATAGCCATATTCTCTCCCTTACGGGTTATCCTTGTATTAATGGATTCGATCAGTCCACCCAGTGTATAGTTCCTTCCATCAACTGCACTAACGAGTCCCGTTTCCTCATCGATTTCAAAATCAGAAGTTTTGATATTTGTCTGTTTCTCAAGTAGCTCTCTAACATTATCCAGTGGGTGTCCACTGATATAGAGACCCAGCATCTGTTTCTCACCGCTAAGAATTATATCCTTAGAGAATTCAGGAACATCTGGATAGTCTACCTGGAACTGTTCACTATCCTCCTCCGACATAAAGTCTAGCAGTGACATCTGACCACTTGCATTTTTCTTCTTCTCTGCTGATACAGCAGAAGCTATATCAGGATATGCCGTCATCATCTGTTTTCTGTTAGCACCAAAAGAGTCAAATGCACCCGCGAGTATAAAGCTCTCTATAGTTCTCTTGTTGGCTTCTTTTCCAGACATTCTGGATATATAATCCTTCAGATCCTTGAAGAGACCATTTGCGCGTCTTTCTTCAACGATAGCATCAACTACTGCATCTCCAACAGACTTGATAGCGGACATACCATATCTGATTCCATCCTCGGCAACTGTGAATCTGCCTTCTCCGTAATTAACGTCTGGCGGCAGGATCTTGATTCCCATCCTACGAACAGCCTCGATATAAGTCTTCAGCTTCTCTGATTTGTCTCTGACAGATGTAAGAAGGGCAGCCATATAATCCAGAGGATAATATCTCTTGAGGTAAGCTGTCTGATATGTGATTACACAGTACGCAGCAGCATGTGACTTGTTAAATGCATAACTAGCGAAGTCTGTCATTTCATCAAATATCTTGTTAGCTACTTCCTCGCTTATTCCATTCTTGATACATCCTGGAACGCCTAGTTCTTCATTTCCATAAACGAAGTACTCTCGTTCCTTCTCCATTACGCCAGCTTTCTTCTTAGACATCGCACGTCTAACCTCGTCAGACTTGCCCATGCTATAACCTGCCAGCGACATAACTATCTGCATTACCTGTTCCTGATAAACTATACAACCATAGGTTGGTTCAAGAATAGGCTCCAGCTCTGGAGTATCATACTTAATCGGTCCTGTGGTATTCTTACCCTTTATATATTGAGGGATGAAATCCATTGGGCCGGGACGATACAGGGATATACCTGCCACTACATCTTCTAGGCTGTTTGGCTTTAGTTCCTTCATGAAGGACTGCATTCCGCCACTCTCTAGCTGGAAGACTCCCGCGCAGTCGCCAGAAGATATCAGCTCGAATACATTTGGATCGGCCATATTGATGTTATCTATATCTATGACCTCGCCTGTTCTTTCCTCTATATTCTTCAGCGCATCCTTAATAACCGTAAGGTTTCTGAGTCCCAGGAAATCCATCTTGAGAAGACCCAGCTGTTCGAGGGTATCCTTCTCAAACTGAGTGGATATAGCATCCTCACCACTATTTTTACAAAGTGGTACATATTCAACTATTGGCTCTCTACCGATAACCACTCCCGCCGCATGCTTTGAAGGATGATTTGGAACTCCCTCTAACTGAAGCGACATATCAACGAGATATTTTACATCCGAACTCTCGTTATAATATTTTATAAAATCAGGACTTTCCTTTAGTGCCTGAGAAAGTGTCATTTGATTCGAACCATTTGGGATAGCCTTTGCAACCTTATCCACCAAAGTTCTATTTATATCTAGCGCACGACCTACGCTTCTTATCGCATTTCTTGCCGCCATGGTTCCGAAGGAAATGATCTGCACAACCTTCTCTGGGCCATACTTTTCGGAGACATATGCTATCATAGCCTGTCTACCCTCAGGCGCGAAATCGATATCTATATCAGGCATGCTTACACGTTCCGGATTCAGGAATCGCTCGAAGATCAGGCTATATCTGATAGGATCGATATTTGTAATCTTGAGACAGTAGGATACGATACTACCTGCTGCAGATCCTCTACCAGGGCCTACCGCTATATCATGACTCTTTGCATAATTAACGTAGTCCCAAACTATCAGGAAGTAATCCACGAAGCCCATATCTCTTATGACACCCAGTTCGTAATGGAGTCTCTCCTCCAGCTCTGGTGTGACATTTTCATATCTTTCCTTAAGTCCCTTTTCACAAAGGTACGTGAGATAAGAAAAGGCATCTGGATATTCTTCTGGAACATCGTACTTAGGCAGCTTCTGCTCTCCGAAAACGATTTCTACATTACATCTCTCTGCGATTTTATGTGTATTCTCAACTGCCTGCTTCGCATAGCCGAATAGCTTTAGCATTTCCTCCTCAGACTTGAGATAGTACTGTCCGCCCTCATATCTGAGTCTATTTTCATCGTTAATTGTATTTCCCGTCTGCATGCATAGGAGGATGTCATGAGCCTCCCAATCCTCTGCGCGTACATAGTGAGAATCATTTGTACAAACCAGCTCTATTCCTGTCTCCTCGGACATTCTAAGGAGATCAGCATTTACGATCGTATCATCAGAGAGGCCGTGGTCCTGCATTTCCAGGAAGTAATTACCCTCACCAAAAATATCGAGGTATTCAAGAGCAGCTTTCTTTGCCTCATCGTAAAGCCTTCTCTTCAGATAAAATGCCACTTCACCCTGAAGACATGCGGAGAGACATATGATTCCTTCATGATGCTCTCGGAGAACTTCCTTATCAACACGAGGCTTATAGTAGAAGCCCTCTGTGAAGCCTTGAGAAACTATCTTCGTCAGATTCTTGTAACCGATTTCATTTTCCGCGAGAAGGATCAAATGATAATATCTCTCATCATTTGCGCCTGTCTCTCTATCGAATCTACTACCTGGAGCCACATACACCTCACAGCCCAGAATAGGCTTTATCCCCTGAGCCTTACATTCTTTATAGAACTCGATCACACCATACATGACCCCGTGGTCAGTTATAGCAAGACTATCAAAGCCAAGCTCCTTGGCCCTTCCTACGAGGTCAGGAATCTTAGCAAATCCATCTAGCAAGCTATATACAGTATGTACGTGTAAATGTGTGAATGCCATGCGTTACTCT
>CACYQC010000114.1 GCA_902776395.1 uncultured Lachnospiraceae bacterium | reverse complement strand
GCTACAGTAGGTAATCCATTACTTTACATTGTATCCTGGTTAGTTGGTTCAGCAGTAACCTGTGTAATGCTTGGCTTCCTTAAGAAGAACGTTGAGCAGTAAATAGACATTAAAAAAACTATATAATAGCAAAACTATATGAGAGAAGGAGAATATATAAATGGTAAGTTTTGAGTATACAATCAAGGATGTTCACGGAATTCATGCAAGACCTGCAACAGATCTTTTCAAGATGACAAAGACTTATGAGTCAGTTGTAAAGGTTGCAAAGGGAGATAAGGAAGTTCCATTTAAGGGTGTAATGGGAATCATGTCTCTGGGGGCTAAGCAGGGAGATACAGTTAAGTTCTCATTTGAAGGACCAGATGAAGAAGCTGAGTGCGCTGCTGTTAAGGAGTTCTTAGAGGCTAATCTGTAAAAGAAATGCCACTTAGAACAAAGTGAAGATTCTTAGAAGGAAAAGTATATGAGAGATATGGATTACTTGACTCTGCTGAGTCATGAATTTCCAACTGCAAGAAGCTGCGCTGCAGAGATGATCAATCTGAAGGCTATCCTGGCGCTGCCTAAGGGGAATGAATATTTCTTCTCGGATATACATGGCGAGTATGAAAGTTTCATTCACCTGATGCGCAGCGCGTCAGGTGTAATTAGAGCGAAGATTGAAGAAATCTTCGGCAGTCTCTATTCTGAGGATGAGAAGCAGGCACTTGCAAATCTTATATATTATCCAAGCGAAACTTTAAATGATTATAAACACGCAAATAAGCTGACTGATGAGTGGTATGAGAGTACCATTCATCAGCTTATTGCGCTTTGTAGGGAAGTTGCTTCCAAGTACACTAGATCAAAGGTTAGGAAGAAGCTTCCACAGGAATATGGCTATGCCATAGAATAATAAAAGCAATTATTCAGACGGGTGTGGCAAATGATTTTATAGTTGCTCTATCTGAACTTATTCAGTCACTGCTGATCGATACGCTCCATATAATCGGGGATATATTCGACAGGGGACCTAGAGCAGACTATGTAATGGACGAGCTAATAAGCTTCAAGAATGTTGATATAGAATGGGGTAATCATGATATTAGCTGGATGGGTGCGGCCGCCGGAAATGAGGCGTGCATAGCAACAGTTCTAAGAATAGCTACTAATTACAACTCCTTCGATGTTCTTGAGGATGGATATGGAATAAACTTAAGACCGCTATCTATGTTCGCGGATAAAGTATATAGTGGCGACGAGGCGGAATGCTTCAGACCACATTTGCTAGATGATAATAAATACGATTCGGTCGCTCCAGAGCTGGCGGCGAAAATGTGCAAAGCTATAACGGTTATCGAGCTTAAGCTAGAGGGACAGCTAATAAAGAGACATCCAGAATATGATATGGATACCAGACTTCTTCTAGATAAGATTGACTACGAGAAGGGCACGGTCCTTATCGAGGGCACGGAATATGAATTGCTGGATAAGCATTTCCCGACTATAGATCCTTCAAATCCTTATGAACTGACGACAGAAGAAAGTCAGCTGATTGAAACTCTCAAGTATTCATTTCTTCATAGTAGGAGACTTCAGAAGCATATACGTTTCCTGTATTCTCATGGAAGCATGTACAAGATATGCAACAACAATCTTCTCTTTCATGGTTGTATACCAATGGATGAGAAGGGAGAGTTCCTGGTTCTGAAAACGGATGAAGGTAATTTCTCTGGAAGAAATCTGATGGACTATTTTGAGGAAAAGATAATTGATGCATATTTTGTTGATGGGGATGATGAACCAGATAGAAAGCAGTCTGCAGTAGATATGATGTGGTATATGTGGGCGGGTGCTGTTTCGCCACTTTTTGGTAAGGACAGGATGGCAACGTTCGAACACATTTTCCTTGCGGATAAGGCACTTTCGAAGGAGCATTTGAATTCGTATTATGAGTTTTCCAGTAAAGAAAAATATTGCGACAAGATATTTGATGAATTCGAAATGGATAAGGAGCAGGCTCATATAATTAATGGTCACGTTCCTGTAAAGGTTGCAAAGGGCGAGAAGCCTGTGAAGGCAAATGGAAAGCTGTATGTAATAGACGGAGGTCTGTCGAAGGCTTATCATAGCAAGACAGGAATTGCTGGATATACGCTGATTTTCAATTCGCATCATTTGGCGCTTGCGGAGCATAGACAGTTTGTTAGGGACGGAGTTAATACTCCGGAAATGTATGTGACGGAGACGATGAAACGTCGTCTGCTGGTTAAGGATACAGATGTTGGTAAAGAATTAGAGAAACAGATATTTGACCTGGAGGAGCTACTTGAATGCTACAGTCTGGGTCTGATCAAGGAGAAGAGTAAGTAAAGGAGGGCGCGCGGAAAATGATTATACTTGAAGGTAAAGCCGTATTTGAGGGCGTAGCCATTGGAAGGCTTTCGGTTTATAAGAAAGCGGAGCAGTCCGTTAAACGTGAGAAGGTGACGGACGTTGAAGCCGAGATAGAGAGATATGCGGCAGCAAGAGAAACTGCCATCGAGCAGCTGCAAGCACTGTATGACAAGGCTGTAAAGGAAGTTGGAGAGGCTAGTGCAGAAATCTTCGAAGCACATCAGATGATGGTAGAGGATGGAGATTATATAGACTCTGTTGAGAATATAATCCGAACACAGGAGGTTAATGCGGAGTTTGCTGTAGCAACTACTGGGGATAACTTCCAGAAAATGTTCCTCGATATGGACGATGAATATTTCAGAGGAAGAGCAGCCGATGTTAAGGACATTTCCGAAAGAGTGATAAATGTTCTCTCAGGTGCTTCGGCAGGTGGAATAGATAGTGATGAACCCGTGATAGTAGTTGCTGACGATCTGGCTCCATCAGAAACGGTTCAGATGGATAAGGACAAGATTCTTTCCTTTGTAACTGTTCATGGTAGTGCTAATTCGCATACATCTATTCTTGCGAAGACAATGAATATTCCGGCCATCATAGGCTGTGACATTCCGCTCACAGATGAGATGGATGGAAGAGATGCTATAGTTGATGGATTTGAGGGGAAGGTGTATATTGACCCTGATCCAGAGGTGCTGGCTGAGAAGAAGAAAATAGTTTTTGAGGAGCAGGAGAAGAAGGCTCTTCTGGAACAGCTGAAGGGTAAGGACAATGTTACTCTTGACGGACAGCACATCAATCTATATGCAAATATTGGAAATACTAAGGACCTAGGTCTGGTTCTGAAGAATGATGCAGGTGGAATAGGTCTGTTCCGTTCAGAGTTCATTTATCTTGGTTCTGATGATTATCCAACTGAGGAAGAGCAGTTTGCTATCTATAAGCAGGTGGCAGAAACGATGGCGGGTAAGAAGGTCATCATTCGTACACTGGATATAGGAGCTGATAAGCAGGCGGACTATTTCAATCTGCCACAGGAAGAGAATCCTGCGATGGGTCTGAGGGCTATCAGAATATGTCTCACAAGACCGGATATTTTCAAGACTCAACTTAGAGCGATACTCCGTGCTTCGGCATTTGGCAAGATATCTATAATGTTCCCAATGATCATTTCGGTGGATGAGGTTAAGAAGATCAAGGAAATAGTTGCAGAAGTTAAGGCTAGTCTGGATGCTGACGGAATATCCTATGATAAGAATATCGAGCTTGGTATTATGATCGAGACACCAGCGGCAGTTATGATGGCAGAGGAGCTGGCTCAGGAGGTTGATTTCTTCTCGGTTGGAACAAACGACCTGACACAGTACACACTTGCTATTGACCGTCAGAATCAGAGCCTCGATGAGTTCTATGATTCACATCATCCAGGTCTTATGAAGATGCTGAAGATGATAGTAGAGGGCGCTCATAAGGGCGGCGCTTGGGCTGGAATATGTGGAGAGCTTGGATCTGATCTGAGCCTGACAAAGGAATTCCTTGCGATGGGATATGACGAACTGTCTGTATCCCCAGGAAGAATCCTTCCGCTCAGAAAAATAGTGCTTGAAACAAATGTGCAGAAATATAAGGACGAGAAGGGGATGAACTAATGCTCACTGAAGAACGAAAGATGCTTATTCTAAAGGAAGTTAATAAGAATAAAAGTGCTACCGTTCAAGAGTTAAAAGAAAGCCTGGGAGTATCAGAATCAACTATTAGACGTGATATAACCTCGCTCAGTCAGGAGGGTAAGCTTATTAAGGTGTTTGGTGGAGCGGTCGCTCTGGATGAACCGCCAACCTCTCAGGAGTTATCTGTGCTGGCTAAGGAATCTATAAATAGAGATGAGAAACTTAGAATAGCGAAGTATGCTGCATCTCTTATAGTTCCAGGGGACTATGTTTATCTTGATTCGGGAACTACCACGGAATATATGACTAGCTATATTACAGAAAGAAATGCGACCTATGTAACTAACTCGGTTTCACATGCAAAGGATCTCGTAAGGAAGAGCCTAAAGGTAATGCTGATAGGTGGAGAGCTTAAGGAGAATACTGAAGCGATAGTTGGAGCGGATGCAATACTTCATATCCAGAAATATCATTTTACTAAAGGTTTCTTTGGAACCAATGGTGTAAATATGAAGCTGGGCTTCACAACTCCTGACGTTAGAGAAGCGCTTATCAAGAGAGTTGCGATTGAGAATACTCAGCCTGGTCAGAGATATGTGCTGGCAGATCATGATAAGTTTGGTATATCGTCGGCGGTTACATTTTCTGACTTTGGTGGTGCGTGTGTGATAACTGATAAATATCCCGGAGATATTTATAGTAATGTTGTAGAGATTAAAGTTGTTTAGAGGCGTTATTCTGAACCTGTAAAGGCGAAGAAGCTTAGTAGAATATGGAAAAAATATATATTCACAAAATCAATAAGGAAATGCTACTTCGGGAGGAGCCTGAGATATTCAGGCTCCTCCCTGAGTGGCGTAAAGAGAAGGTCCAGAAGCTCAAGGTCGAGTCGTCTAGACTTCAGAGCCTTGTTGCAGGAAGGCTGCTGATGCTTGCTCTGGAGAAGCATCCTGATGCAAAGTATAATATTTCCCATTCGGGAGATTACGTGGCTGTTGCTGTTTCGGACTTGGCAGTGGGAGTAGATGTGGAACATAAGAGTGATGATGGCTTCAAGGTGAGTAATCGGTACTTCGAAAAAGCTGCCAAGGATTATATCGATGGGGACCAGAGCAGGTTTAGAGATGTGTGGACCGTGAAGGAGGCATTTCTTAAATGCATTCGAGTGGGTATAACAGTCCCGCTGAATAGTTTCACAGCAGAGTATGGCTTGGATAAGGTGTTAAAGATTAGAAAACTAGTTGATTATAGAGGTTTGGATAAGAATTTTGCGGCAAAAGACTACTATGTTGTGACCACTAGACTGGAGGATGGAGAGTATAGTTTATCACTTTGTTCATCAAAATCAAACTTAACACTTGACATTGAGAGGGTTGAAGTGTTAGTATAGCTTTTGCTGTGTGAGTTATATGCAAGCAGTGTTGAAAATGCTTCGCGATGCTTGTATTTTGACTATTCGACTGCTTGCGCAGTCTCATAGCAACATTTACGGAGTAAATGTTGGTCTTGCGTTCTTAGCTCAGCTGGATAGAGCGTCTGGCTACGGACCAGAAGGTCGGGGGTTCGAATCCTCTAGGACGCACACTTACTTAATAAAAGCTGAAAAGCCTTATAAATAAAGGCTTTTCAGCTTTTTGTAATTATATATAACATGTCTGAATTTAACTATTTAAAATGTAAATATAGTGGTTTTACAATAATTTTTACAATAATTTTTAAACTATATTTATAAAAAAGGAGGATTTTGTTATGGATTATGGTTATGTAAGGGTGTCATCTAGGGAGCAAAATGTTGATAGGCAAATATTATCTATGCAAGAAATTGGACTCGATTTAGATAATATTGTTATTGAAAAACAATCAGGAAAGGATTTTAACCGTCCTTTATACAAAGAATTGATTTCTGTATTAAAAGAGGGAGATGTTCTTTATGTTAAAAGTTTAGACCGTTTAGGACGAAACTATGAGTTATTATTAGAGGAGTGGAGATATATTACAAAAGATGTTAAAGCCGATATTGTTGTAATGGATATGCCTATCTTAGATACGAGATTATACAAGGATCTGCTTGGTACGGTTATAAGTGATATATTTTTATCTTTATTGTCCTTTTTTGCTGAAAATGAAAGAACTTATATTAAACAACGTCAAGCTGAGGGAATTGCTGCCGCAAAGCAAAAAGGTGTCCGTTTTGGCCGTCCTAGACTTGTTTTACCGCCAGATTTTGAATTGGTAGGTAGAATGTGGCTTAATAAAGAAATAACTCTAAATGAGGCTTCTAAGAGGCTCAAAATGGCTCCTTCTTCATTTCGACTATATTGCTATAATAATTTAAAATAACCTTATATTTAGTCATAACTTAACAGTTTTGACTATGGTTTGAGAATGTAGTAAAATAGCCTTGTTAAGTATAGTCATAACTTTTATTCAAAAGTAAAGGGGAATTTTAAGTGATTATTGGATATGCAAGAGTCAGTACCAGAGGTCAGGCAAGAGATGGAAATAGCCT
>CACYQC010000113.1 GCA_902776395.1 uncultured Lachnospiraceae bacterium | reverse complement strand
GCAGCTCTATATATGTTCTAAGCTGGCAGCCAGGCTTTCTGAGATAGAGGAGGCAGGCGAGATAGTGCATGGTAAGTCTGTGCTTCTAGTTCCATCTGTTAATTACAGTGCCATGAATGCAAATCATAAGTTCTGGCTATCAGATGATTCAGATATCAATAGGGAGTTTCCTGGTAATCCTATGGGACCAGCTACAAGTAGACTTGCCTATAGTCTGCTGGAGGAACTGAAGAATTATTCCTATGGAATCCAGTTTCCGTCTTATTATATGAGAGGAAGATTTATTCCTCATGTTAGAATGATGAAGACGGGTTTTGAGAGTACGAATCTGGCAAACCTCTTCGGCTTTCCATTTGTAATGATGGCGGAGAAGAGACCTTTCGATGAATGCACGCTCAATTATAACTGGCAGAAGGCTGGAACAGAGGCATTTTCGGTTTATTCCGGTGGTACAGAAAGAATAAATGAAGAGTACGCAGAGGTTGCTGTTAGTGCCGTTCTCAGATTTCTTTCCAGAATGGGAATAATCAGATATAATAGTATGGGTGGTAACATTTCCACTCTAATGGAAGAGGAGGAAATGCTGAGTATCAAGTCTGATGCAGCGGGCTTCTTCCGTAGACTTAAGGACGTAAATGTCGAAGTCAAGAAGGGGGAAGTGCTCGGAGAGATAATCGATCCTATGGATGGACATATCTTAAATGAGATAGTATCGCCTGTGGATGGTATCATTTTCTATATGCAGGATGCACCGCTGATTTATCAGAATATAGTTCTGTTTAGAATTATTAATAAGATACATAAGTAAGCAGATTATGCTTTTTAAAGCATTAACATATTTACCTAGAGAAAGAGGAGAATATTATGAGTGTAAGAAGAATCTACGTGGAAAAAAGACCTGACTATGCAGTTAGAGCAGATGAACTCACAAATGAGTTTAGAGCATATCTCAGTCTTAAGGATGTAAAGGTCAGAGAGCTTGTCAGATATGATGTTGAGAATCTGTCTGATGAAGTATTCGAGGAAGCTATAGTTACAGTTTTTTCAGAGCCTCCGGTAGATCTTGTTTATAGAGAGGATTTCCCTCACACAGAGGATGAGTTCGTATTCTCGATGGAATATCTTCCTGGTCAGTTCGATCAGAGAGCAGATTCAGCAGAGCAGTGCGTTAAACTTCTTGATGATGCATCTGAGCCTATCATTAGATCAGGTATCACATATGCAGTATCAGGAACCCTTACTGATGCAGATAAGAAGACAATTGAGGAATATGTAATCAACCCTGTTGAAGCTCGTATATCAGACGGCGCTAAGCCAGAGACCCTCGTTGCTAATTATGACGAGCCAGCAGATGTTGCTATCCTGGACGGTTTCTGCAGTATGTCAGAGGAGGATTTCCAGAAGCTTTATGATTCCCTCGGACTTGCTATGACCTTTAAGGATTTCCAGCATATCAGAAATTATTTCGGTTCTGAAGAGAATAGAGATCCTTCAATGACTGAGATTCGTGTACTTGATACATATTGGTCAGATCACTGCCGTCATACAACTTTTGCGACAGAGCTTACAAGTATTAAGTTTGATGAAGGTAAATATAAGGACGCAATCGAAGGTACATTTAAGAAGTATCTAGCAGATGCGGCTGAGATAAATGCAGGTAGAGACGATAAGTTTACCTGCCTTATGGATATAGCTCTTATGGGTATGAAGAAGCTTCGTAAGGATGGAAAGCTTGAGGACCTCGATGTATCAGATGAGATAAATGCATGTACAATAGTTGCTCCTCTTACAATTAAGAATGAGGATGGAAGCGTAGTAACAGAGGATTGGCTGATCTCCTTCAAGAATGAGACACATAACCATCCTACAGAGATAGAGCCATTCGGTGGCGCTGCTACATGTCTTGGTGGTGCTATCCGTGATCCACTGTCAGGTCGTACATATGTATATCAGGCTATGCGTGTTACAGGTGCTGCTGATCCTACAAAGGCACTTTCTGAGACACTTCCTAACAAGCTGCCACAGCGTAAGATCGTTCAGACAGCTGCAAAGGGATATTCTTCCTATGGTAACCAGATAGGTCTTGCTACTGGTCTTGTTCAGGAGGTTTATCATCCAAATTATGTTGCTAAGCGTATGGAGATAGGTGCAGTTATCGGTGCCGCTCCAAAGGATAATGTTAAGAGACTTACCTCTGATCCAGGAGATGTTATCATCCTCCTCGGTGGACGTACAGGTCGTGATGGTTGTGGTGGAGCTACAGGTTCTTCAAAGGCTCATAACTCTGAGTCCCTCGAATCTTGTGGTGCTGAGGTACAGAAGGGTAATCCTCCTACAGAGCGTAAGCTTCAGAGACTGTTCCGTCGTCCAGAGGTTACAACACTTATTAAGAAATGTAATGACTTCGGTGCAGGTGGTGTTTCTGTTGCTATCGGAGAGCTTGCAGATGGTCTGGATATCAATCTTGATCTTGTACCAAAGAAGTACGCAGGTCTTGACGGTACAGAGCTTGCTATCTCTGAGTCACAGGAGAGAATGGCACTCGTAGTTGATCCTGCTGATGCTGATAAGCTTCTTGACTATGCAAGAGAGGAGAACCTTGAGGCCGTTAAGGTTGCTACAGTTACTGAGAGTCCTCGTCTTGTTCTTAAGTGGAGAGGTAAGGAAATCGTTAATATCTCACGTGCCTTCCTGAACACAAATGGTGCTCATCAGGAGACAGAGGCAGAGGTGGAAATGCCATCTGAAGCCGTTAAGCCATTTGCTGGTATAGATGCAGAAGGAAGCACAGAAGAGTACAGCAATAAGAATGCTGATATAAAGACAAAGTGGTTAGATATCCTGTCAGATCTTAATGTTTCTTCAGAGCGTGGTCTGGTGGAAATGTTTGACTCAACTATCGGAGCTAATACAGTAACAATGCCATACGGTGGTAAGTATCAGCTCTCCCCTATGCAGACAATGATCGCTACAGTTCCTATGCTTGGAACACGTAGTACAGATGCAGTAAGTATGATGAGCTATGGTCTGGATCCATATCTTCTTAGCTGGAGCCCATATCACGGTGCTATATATGCAGTAATTGATTCTGTAGCTAAGATAGCTGCAGCCGGTGGTGATGTATCTAAGATACGTCTTACCTTCCAGGAGTATTTCGAGAGAATGAATGATGTTCCATCTCGTTGGGGTAAGCCACTCGCAGCACTTCTTGGTTCATACTCAGCTCAGATAGGCCTTGGACTTCCATCAATCGGTGGTAAGGATAGTATGTCAGGTTCCTTTAATGAGATAGACGTACCTCCAACACTTTGCTCCTTTGCTGTAGTTATGAATACAGTTGAAAATGTAGTAACATCCGAGCTTAAGTCAGCAGGAAATCTTCTCGTTAAGATGGACATCAATAAGGATGAGTATGATGTTCCTGATTATGCGGATGTACTTGATAAGTATGCTAAGGTTCGCGCTGCAGTAGAGCAGGGACTTATTCAGTCAGCTTTCGCTGTTGGATTCGGTGGTATCATCGAGGCTGTCAGCAAGATGGCATTTGGTAATAAGCTTGGCGTAAACCTTGATAAGAATGTGGTTTCAGAGGATGAACTCGGCCGCAAGGATTATGGTTCAATAATCATGGAGGTTAGACCTGAGGACGTTAAGGCTCTTGGTCTTCCTGCAAAGGTTATCGGTACAGTCACAGAGGATACTGTGTTTACATATGGTTCTGTAAAGATTTCTGTAGAGGACGCTATCAAGGCATGGACAACACCACTTAAGAAGGTATTTAGTACTGACAGTGGAGTTGAGCCTCGTTTCGAGGGACATGCTAAGGATTATATGGCTGCTAAGAAGGCTGGTACAGCTGAGTCTGAGCTTAAGTTCAGATACAATCCAGAGCTTACAGGATATGAAGGCGGCGTATATGAGGCAAAGAGTATATATGTAGCTAAGAATAAGGTTGCTAGACCTAAGGTATTTATACCAGTATTCCCAGGAACTAACTGCGAATATGATAGTGCGAGAGCCTTTGAGAGAGCTGGAGCTGATGCTGAGGTTATCGTCCTCAACAATATGGATGCTCAGGGTATCAGAGATAGCGTTGATGCATTTACTAAGGCTATCAGCCAGTCACAGATAGTAATGTTCCCTGGTGGATTCTCAGGTGGTGATGAGCCAGACGGATCTGGTAAGTTCATCGCAACTACCTTTAGAAATGAGAAAATCAAGGATGAGATGATGAAACTTCTCAACGAGCGAGACGGACTTGTACTTGGTATCTGTAATGGATTCCAGGCACTTATCAAGCTTGGTCTTGTTCCAACTGGTGAAATAGTAGAGCAGACAGAAATGAGCCCTACACTGGCTCGTAACTCCATCGGACGTCACCAGTCAAGAATAGCTTATACAAAGGTCGTTTCTAATAAGAGCCCTTGGCTACGTAAGGCAACTCTTGGTGGAGTATATTCAATTCCTATTTCACACGGTGAAGGTCGCTTCGTGGCTAAGGAAGAGTGGCTTAGAAAGCTCTTTGAGAATGGCCAGGTTGCAACTCAGTATGTAGATGCTGAAGGCCGCCCTACAATGGATGAAGATTACAACATCAATGGTTCATATATGGCAATCGAGGGTATCACAAGCCCAGATGGTCGTGTACTTGGTAAGATGGGCCACTCAGAGCGTAGAGATAAGAATACTTACCTCAATATTTTCGGTGATAAGGATCAGAAGATATTTGAGTCTGGTGTGGAATATTTCAAGTAAATAAAGGGATAGAGTAGTATTTGGGGTTGAATATCAACTAGATATATGTTATAAAGAAATTGAATGAGAAATCAGTTACAAAATTGATAATTGACACATATCAAAGACGAAACCCCAACAGTAGCAGCTGTCGGGGTTTCTTCACGTTTTAGATACAGGTTTATAAGTGGGGATTATATGGAAATTTCAGAAGTAAGAAGTTTATATAGCAAGGTACTGGATAATATCCGCACCGTCATGATTGGAAGTGAGGAGGTTTTCTCCCTCATATTCTCAGCGATGCTATCTGGGGGACATGTTCTCCTGGAGGATATGCCGGGAACAGGAAAAACTACCATGGCGAAATGCATCGCAGATAGCATCGCGGCGGAGTTTAGACGAGTTCAGTTTACACCGGATTTGATGCCTCAGGATATCACAGGTCTTAATATATACAGTCAGAAAACTGAGGAGTTCGAGTTTATTCCAGGACCTGTTTTCACAAATATTCTTCTGGCGGATGAGATTAACCGTGCTACACCTCGTACACAGAGTGCACTTCTAGAGGCGATGGAAGAGCGAGTAGTTACGGTAGATGGAGTAGGAAGGAATCTGACAGCACCATTTATTGTAATTGCTACCGAGAACCCGGTTGAAACTACGGGTACATTTCCACTTCCAGAAGCTCAGTTGGATAGATTCATGGTTAAGCTTACTATGGGAGACCTTTCGAGAGAGGATGAGGTTTCTATCCTTGAACGTTTTATCACAGACACTCCTCAGGAAGAAATAAAGCCTGTTTGCTCTGGCGAGGATATAGTTAGTGCTGCAGAAACTGTTAAAAATGTTAAAGTCAAGAAAATCGTGATGCAATATATCGTTGATATATCAGAAGCTACTAGAAAATCAGCAAAGCTTTTCTCGGGTGTAAGTCCAAGAGCTTCTCTCAATCTT
>CACYQC010000112.1 GCA_902776395.1 uncultured Lachnospiraceae bacterium | reverse complement strand
CGGACCAGGTCTCGTTGGACCACTTCTAATAGGAGTAAGTACCGCTAAGGCACTTGCTTATGCGAAGGGGATTCCTCTTGTAGGAGTGAACCATATAGAGGGACATATATGTGCTAATTACTTAGTGGGAGATATAACTCCACCATACATGTGTCTTGTTGCATCTGGTGGTCATTCCCATATAGTAAGAGTTGATGACTACACCAAGTATACAATAATTGGTCGTACACACGATGACGCGGCAGGTGAGGCATTTGATAAGGTGGCTCGAGCAATTGGACTTGGATATCCGGGTGGGCCTAAGGTGGATAAACTGGCTCGTGAAGGAGATCCTTCAGCGATAGATTTCCCAAGAGCAAGTGTTGGTGATTCTAAGTATGATTTCTCCTTTAGTGGTATCAAGTCAGCAGTTCTGAACTATTTAAATGGTGCCGAGATGAAGGGACTTGAAGTAAATAAGGCGGATGTGGCAGCCTCATTCCAGCAGGCAGTTATAGATGTCCTAGCAGATCACACAATTCAGGCGGCTTTGGATTATGGAATGAAAACGGTTGCTTTGGCTGGTGGAGTTGCGGCAAATTCACTGCTTAGAACAACCATGAAGGAAAGAGCAGAGGCTAAAGGACTTAAGTTCCACTGCCCAGAGCTTATATATTGTACAGATAATGGAGCGATGATAGCGGCTGCAGGATATCATGAATTTATAGCAGGTAGACGAGCAGATCTCTATCTAAATGCAATTCCAAATCTAAAAATAGGTGAACGTTAATATGGTAAGTGCAATTATCCTTGCGGCAGGCAAGGGAAGTCGGATGAATTCCGACAAAGCAAAACAATATATGGAGATAAATGGGAAGCCGCTGCTGTACTATAGTCTGAAAGTTTTCGATGCTAGTGTAGTGGATGAGATAATTTTGGTGACTCGAGGAAGTGATATCGACTACGTTAGAGAAGAAATAGTCGAAAGGTACGGATTCCACAAGGTTCGTAAGATAGTGGCTGGAGGAAAGGAAAGATTCAATTCCGTTAGCAAGGGACTGAGAGCCTGTGATAAGCGAAACAAGATAATAATGATACATGATGCGGCGCGTCCGTGCGTGACAAATCGTATGATTCTGGATTCTATATCAGGAGCCAGAAGATATAAGGCTTGTACAGTTGCTATGCCAGTTAAAGATACGATCAAAATCGTAGATGAAAATGAATATGGAATAGAAACACCTGATAGAAGAACACTTTACCAGATTCAAACTCCACAGACCTTTGATAGGAAGACTCTTGAGGAAGCCTATGAGAGACTCAGAGTAAGTGGAGATTCGGATATTACGGATGATACGATGGTAGTTGAGAGGTATCTGGATATTCATTCGAAGATGATTGAAGGAAGCTATGAGAATATCAAGGTGACGACACCGGAGGATATAGTTCTAGCGGAGATTTATCTGAAATAAAAAGCTTATTGATATTGTTATAATAAGATGAAAATACACTATAAAACATTATTATAAAACATTATATAGAAGGGATTAGTGATGATTAAAAGAATAAAGGGAAAAACAAAAAAGGTTTTAGCTGCAGTGCTTGCCGCTACTATGATGTTATCGATGTCTGGATGCTCTAGCTTTGATGAATTCTACCATGAGACTATCCTGGGAGAAACTCATAGCAAGGATAGTGACAGCTCAAAAAAGGATGATAAGAAGGATAAGAAGAAGGACAAGGAAAAGGATACTGAGGACGTAGATTATGCTTCTGAGGAAAATGAAGATTTCGAAGCTTTTCTTATGGAATACTTTGAAGATACAGTAACTGAAGATACTATTACATATAATGATTATATATATGATGAATCCTCTTATGGAATTCCTAAGCCTGCTGAAGCAACCTGGGGCGATGCAGTTATGGATGAAGCGGCTATAGAACGTGAGAAGAAGGAAGACGAAGAATTCTACGATAAGCTGATGGAATTCGAGGATGCAGAGCTTACTGAGGATGAGCGCTTCACCTTTGAATGCCTCAAGACAGATGCAGAGATAAGCCTTCATTATTATGATAATGTTTATCTTAGAGGTGCATTTTCTCCTATGAGTGGTTGGCAGGAGTCTCTACCAACTCTTTTCACAGAGTATAGATTTGATGATAAGGGTGATGTCGAGGATTATTTAACTCTTATGAATCAGACAAAAGATGTAATGGCTGAGATGCTTAAGTTTGAAAAGGTTAGATCTGAAAAGGGTTACTTCATGAAGGATTCTTCAGCGGATGAAGTAATAGAGCAGTGTGATGAGTTCCTTAATAATAAGGGCGAGTTCGTTATTTCAGATTTTGATGAGAAGATAGATGCTATGGATTTCCTTACAGACGAAGAGAAGGAATCCTTCAAGGAGCAGCAGAAGAAGGCTGTTGAAGAGGTAATTATTCCTGTATATGAAGATATCAAGGCAACCATAGAAGAGCTTAAGGGTACAGGTACAAATGATAAGGGTATCTGCTACTATGATGGTGGTAAGGAATATTATGAGGATTATATATTCCCTATGTATTCAGGCTCTGCAAAAACAGTAGAAGAAGAAATAGAAGTTATAGATGATAGATATGACGAGCTGATGATGCAGCTCTATAGCATTTATTCCTCTAATCCTGATGCGTACGAAGATTTTGCTGAAAGAGGCGATGAAATCTATTCTGTATATAATGATATGGAGCCTAGTGAACTGGTAGATATGTTCCAGGAAAAATATATGGATGACTATCCGCTTGAAGGAAAGATTCCATATGAGATAGACTTCCTGTCAGACAGTATATCTAAGATTAAGAAGACTACCCTTGCATACTATGTAACGAATCCGGCGGACGAGCCAGACCACAACGTTATTAAGGTTAATTCACAGTATCATGATGGACTCTTCAATACTCTTGCTCATGAGGGTTGCCCAGGACATATGTTCCAGTTCTGGTATTTCAGAAATACTAATCCAAATCCTGGTCGTATCCTTGAAAGTAATAAGGGCTATGTTGAAGGCTGGGCTGTCTATGCAGCTTATGATGTAGGACTAAAATGTGACTTCGAGGGCAAGGAAGATAATGCGAAAGTCTTTGTTCAGCTGGAGAAGCTTAATAGTGAAATAGGATATCTTGCTCAGGAGAGAGTTGATCTCGGTGTTAACTATGAGGGCTGGGATTTAGATGAGGTAAAGGAATATCTTGCTAAGGTAGGAATAGATGAGAGTGTGGCACAGGAGATAATGGACTCATCAATAGCTGACCCAGGAGTTTATCTAAGCTATACAGTAGGATATTATGAAATAGAAGAACTCCGTGAATGGGCGGAGGAAGAGCTAGGTAGTGACTTCGATGCAAAAGAATTCCACAAAGCTATTCTAGATGCTGGTCCATGTCAGTTCGGTATGCTTAGGAAAAAGGTAGAAAAGTACGTAGAAGAGAATGAGTAATAAAGGCTTATTTATACGACAAAATATCTCAAGTGTCGCTTGACTTATTATCTAAGAAAAATTATACTAGAGGCGTTGGCGTTAGAGCTTTTTAACTAATGCCGACGCCTTTAAATTAAAATAAAAAACAGGGGCAACCCGATATTATTTCTAAGGAGGAAAGATTAATGGCAAACGTTGATTTAACTAAGTACGGAATCACAGGAACAACTGAGATTATCCACAATCCATCATTCGAGGATCTTTACAAATTTGAGATGGATCCTTCACTTGAGGGTTATGACAAGGGTGTTGAGACAGAGCTTGGCGCTGTAAATGTTATGACAGGCATTTATACAGGTCGTTCACCTAAGGATAAGTATATCGTTATGGATGAGAACTCAAAGGACACTGTATGGTGGACAACAGAGGGTTATCCAAATGATAACCATCCTATGGAGCAGAGCACATGGGAAGTACTTAAGGATCTTGCTAAGAAGGAGCTTTCAAACAAGAAGCTTTTCGTAGTAGATGCATTCTGTGGTGCTAACGAAGATACAAGAATGGCAGTTCGTTTCATCGTTGAGGTTGCTTGGCAGGCACATTTCATTAAGAACATGTTCATCCAGCCAACAGCTGAGGAGCTTGAGACATATGAGCCAGACTTCGTTGTATACAACGCTTCAAAGGCTAAGGTAGAGAACTACAAGGAGCTTGGTCTTAATTCAGAGACAGCAGTTGCTTTCAATATCACAAGCCGTGAGCAGGTTATTATCAATACATGGTATGGTGGAGAGATGAAGAAGGGTATCTTCTCAATGATGAACTACTATCTTCCACTTAAGGGTATTGCAGCAATGCACTGCTCAGCTAATACAGATATGGACGGAAAGAACACAGCAATCTTCTTCGGTCTTTCAGGAACAGGTAAGACAACACTTTCAACTGATCCTAAGAGACTTCTTATCGGAGATGATGAGCACGGTTGGGATGACAACGGTGTATTCAACTTCGAGGGTGGTTGCTATGCTAAGGTTATCAACCTTGATAAAGAGTCAGAGCCAGATATCTACAACGCTATCAAGAGAGATGCTCTTCTTGAGAACGTAACAGTAGACGAAGCTGGAAAGATTGATTTTGCTGATAAGAGCGTTACAGAGAATACTCGTGTATCATATCCTATCGAGCACATCACAAATATTGCTAAGAATGTAAATGGAAAGTCTTCAGGACCTGATGCTGAAAATGTTATCTTCCTTTCAGCAGATGCTTTCGGAGTACTTCCTCCAGTATCAATCCTTACACCAGAGCAGACACAGTACTACTTCCTTTCAGGATTTACTGCTAAGCTTGCTGGTACAGAGAGAGGAATCACAGAGCCTACACCTACATTCTCAGCATGCTTCGGACAGGCATTCCTTGAGCTTCATCCTACAAAGTATGGTGAGGAGCTTGTTAAGAAGATGCAGAAGAGCGGAGCTAAGGCTTACCTCGTTAACACAGGTTGGAATGGTACAGGAAAGCGTATCTCTATAAAGGATACACGTGGTATCATCGATGCTATCCTGAATGGTGATGTTAACAAGGCTGAGACAAAGAAGATCCCTTACTTCGATTTCGAAGTACCTACATCTCTTCCAGGAGTTGATCCTGCAATCCTTGATCCTCGTGATACATATGCTGATGCATCTGAGTGGGAGGCAAAGGCTAAGGATCTTGCTGAGAGATTCGTAAAGAACTTCAAGAAGTATGAGACAAATGAGACTGGTAAGGCACTTGTTGCTGCAGGTCCTCAGCTGTAAATCTTAAATCAATAGTTATAAAGCCCCAGGCCATTTGGTCTGGGGCTTTTCGTTTAGATTCTGTTTAGATTTTAATATGGCTTTTTTGTTTTGAGGTTTCTTAGGTTATTCTTTGTTTGTTGTTCTTTATTCTTTATTCTTGGAAATCTCAATTTCTTTCTTGGCAACTTCATCAGGAGCTTGCTCGTATCTTGCAAATTCGTAGGAGAAGACTCCGGTTCCTCTAGTCATTGAATTAAGGCTGGCATCATACTGATATAGTTCGATATAAGGAATATCAGCGACTATCTCCTGATAACCGTCCTCAACCGGATTCATTCCTGTGATCTTTCCGCGTCTCTTACTTAAGTCTCCCATTATATCACCTGTGTATTCATCTGGAAGAACAACCTTCAGAGTTGCGATTGGCTCAAGAAGTACTGGAGAAGCTTCCATAAAGCCTTTCTTGAAGGCCTGTTCAGTGGCA
>CACYQC010000111.1 GCA_902776395.1 uncultured Lachnospiraceae bacterium | reverse complement strand
CTAGATGAGATACATGCTATGGAGAGCTGGGAAGGTGCTGAGCTTAATAAAGCTAAGGAGATACTTGCATATCAGCTGACAGAGCTTGTTCATGGAGAAGAAGAAGCTAAGAAGGCAGAGACAGCTGCCAAGTCAATCTTTGGTGGCGGTGGAACAGAGAATATGCCTGAAACAGCACTTACTGATGAAGATTTTAAAGAAGATGGATCTATAGATCTGATAAGTATACTTGTTAAGAGTGGACTTGTTCCATCACGTGGTGAAGGACGCCGTGCTATAGAACAGAATGGAATCGCTGTAAATGGGGAAAAGGTTACAGATGTTCATGCTAGCTATAGCAAGGATACATTTAATGAAGAATTTGTACTTAAGAGAGGTAAGAAAAACTTCCGTAAAATAGTTCTTGGATAATAAGAAGAGGGGTGTATTATGGGGATTAAAGATACTGTTAAAGATTTTGGTATTTTAAAGAATAGGAAAGCTGATGTTGAGTTTTCTGGTCTTACTGACAAGGTCGTAAATGTAGATAAGGAGCTCAACCTATATACCAGAGAGGGACAGTTTTATGTTCTTCTAGCGGATGCAGATATTGATGAAAGAGTCGAAATCGAGCGTATGATCGATCAAACAGGTTGTTTCATCACATCTGTTTCTAGTGGGATTGAGTGCATGGATGAAATCAGTCGAGATAAGTATGATCTGATACTCCTTGCAAGAAATATGCCTAGAATGGATGGTATCCAAACATTAAACAACATGAAGAATAGTCCAATGAATAAGTCTAAGGATGCAAAAGTATATGTTATCCTTGGTGAGAAGGTAGATGAACCGGATATATTCTTCGAAAATGCTGGCTTTGATGGAATTATTCGTAAGCCAATAGATAGAACGATTCTTCAGAATATTATAATAAATCTTGTTCCATCCAAGATGCTCCCCGATGATGAGGAGCTCCTGGCGGAAATCAAGAAAGGCGCCGAAGATGCCGAGGTTCTAAAGGGCTGTGGAGTAAGACTCCTAGAAGCACTCAAGAATTTTGGCGGTGATATCGACGCCTACAAAGAAGCTGCTTCTAAGTTTTGTGATGATTATGAAATAGTTAGCTCAGATATGATAGATGCACTTTTTTCTGGTAAGAGCACTGATTATATGAATTTCTCACGTGATATGCGTGAAAAATGTAGAAAGATTGGTGCTGCATATCTTGCCGACTGCTTCGATGATCATGTCAATATGTCAAAGGATGATAGTCTCGATGTAGCTGAGAGTAATTGGCATAGCCTGGTAAATGAGTGGGAAAATGTTGTTTCCGGTCTCGCAGGCTGGTTAGGAAAAACTAGTATTCAGCTTGGATCCACCGAGGTTTTAACCTCTGACACAAACGGTATTAGACTATCCGATCAAGATATTAAAAATAGAATTGAAGAAATTCTTATTAATTTAGAAAATAATGAGCAGGAACTCGCTCATAAGAATCTGAATAGACTCTTTGAATACGAGCTGCCTCATGATTTAAGACACAAAATAGATAGAGTGTCCAGAGCATTTGATCAGGATAGAATAAATACTGCTGTAGATATTCTTAGAAGTATTTAATATCTTCTTCGCGTTTGCCTTTTTTCTTAGGAATAGGCATTGTGATTTTGAATCTTCTTTGTTCTTCAACCATATCCTCTGGGAGATGTTGAATAACATATTGATACAGGTCTCTTTCGTAAATTTCAGAAAGAATGGCCAATTCTTCGGCGGTGGGTTGAGAACGTCCGCATTCGATGCTGCTGTATGTCTGTCTAGAAATGTGCAGGACACCAGCTAGATCTTCCTGTGATAATTTGTGTGCAAGTCTGAGTTTTCTGAGGACATCGCCCCAATAAATTTTAATAGCCATAATATTTTTCCCTTTCCTAAAAAAGGGAAGCTGAAAGCAATTATATGTTATCACTATTTTGATTATTTTTAGTGAAAAAGATGTGTATTTTTTATGTGTGGGAGGTATTTTTAATTGAGTAAGGCAGATGAAATATATATAAAGATGTGTCAGGATATTCTTGGCAGTGGAATTAGTACTGAAGGAGAGAAGGTTCGTCCTAAATGGGAGGATGGAACCTTTGCTTATACTATAAAAAAATTTGGTGTTATAAATCGTTATGATTTGCAGGAAGAATTCCCTGCAATCACCCTTCGTAAAACTTATATCAAGTCGGCCATAGATGAAATTCTTTGGATATGGCAAAAAAAATCCAACAATATCAACGAGCTAAAAAGTAGTATATGGGATGAATGGGCAGATGAAGAAGGCTCTATTGGAAAAGCTTATGGTTATCAGCTCGGGGTTAAGCATCAGTACAAGGAAGGAATGTTTGATCAGGTTGATAGAGTGCTTTTCGATCTTAAGGAGAATCCATATAGCAGAAGAATAATGACGAATATCTATGTTCATCAAGATCTTCATGAGATGCATCTTTACCCATGTGCATATAGTATGACATTTAATGTTACTGGTGATAAGCTAAATGCTATCTTAAATCAGCGTTCACAGGATGTGCTTGCAGCTGGAAACTGGAATGTAGTTCAGTATGCGGCTCTTCTTATGATGATAGCTCAGGTTACAGGCTTTAAGCCAGGCGAGCTCGTTCATGTAATTGCAGATGCTCATATATATGATAAGCATGTTCCTATTATTAAGGAACTGATTAAGAGAGAGACTTATCCTGCACCAAAGGTTACACTTAATCCAGATGTTAAGGATTTCTATGATTTCACGGTGGATGACTTTACTATCGAGGATTATAAGACAGGAGAGCAAATAAAGAATATTCCAATCGCTATATAAGGAGTTTTGTATGAAACTGATTGCAGCTGTAGATAATAACTGGGCTATAGGTTATAAAGATAGCCTACTGATACATATACCAGAGGATATGAAGGCTTTTAGAAGACACACAACGGGACACACTGTTGTGCTTGGAAGAAAGACACTTGCAGGATTTCCTAAAGGGCTTCCTCTATCAGATAGAAGAAATATTATTCTTTCAAGTAGAGAAGACTTCACAGCTGGTGATGCCACTGTAGTTCATAATGAGGAAGAACTTTTTGAGACCCTAAAACAGATTGATTCTGATGACATTTATGTAATTGGCGGTGGTACGGTATACAAGATGCTTGAACCATATGCCGATACAGCTTATATAACTAAGATAGATTATTCTTATCAGGCGGATACATATTTCCCAAATCTTGATGAAAAGGAGAACTGGGAAGTGGTTGAAACAAGTGAAGAACAGACCTGTTTCAGTATAGAATATTACTTTATGACATATAAGAATAATTCCCCGATTCCGCTACCGTAATTCTCGAATTAATTCTTTTAATTATACGCTATAAATGGTATAATAACAGATGGCTTTATTTTATGAACTTAGGAGGGGAAGGTAAATGGATGACAACATTCTAGTTACTACAGGTTCAGGATTTGAGGGGTATGGAATAACTGAATATCTTGGATTTGTTTCGAGTCAGGCTATACTTGGCTCTAACTTTATTTCTGGTATCGCAGCAAACGTTGCTGACGTTGCTAGAAAGGATACTGCAAAACTAGAGCAGTGTCGTGAAGATGCTGGCAAGCAGCTGATTCAGCAGGCAAAGAAGAAGGGTGCAAATGCTATCATTGGTGTAAATATGACATATGCACCATTTGAGGCTGGTTCCTTCGGAATAATTGTTTCAGGAACAGCTGTTAAGATTACAAAGCATGTGACTATAAGTGATTCAATGCATAAGGAACTGTTCGTAACGAATTATTATAATCGTTTAGTTCCAAGACCAGTTAAGATTGTGCTTGACGGTGATTCAAATTCCATCAATATGAGACTGGTATGCTATAACTACAATCACGATGATATAAATGCACTTCGTGCAGATGTAGAGTTTACTAATCTTTATGATGAGAGACTTGTTATAAAGAATATTGATTTTGTATTTAGTGAGAATATTAACCTTTCAGTTATTGAGTCTGATTATGTTCAGAGTAAGGTTTCTCCTAATGATTTGCTCCTTCTGAAGGATGCTAAGGTTATTCTTACTAAGTATGCTACTCCAAGAGGAGTATATGCAGTCAATGATCAGCCTATCAATGTTTCTCTCAGCTCTAGACGTCTTGAAGCTCTTAAGGCTAAGAGAGGTATCGATGCAGTTGAGAAATACAGAACAGATGGAATGATCTGGACATGTAACTGTGGTCATGTAAATGAAGCAGGCTCAGAAGAATGTATAGTCTGCGGACGTAAGCAGAAGGATATAATGACAAAGGCATCCTTCAATTACGAAGAAATGATTGACAAAATGAAAGAAAAGGAATACGTGGTTGAAATCAAAGATGTACTGATGCAGTACATTAAAGAAATAGATTCTGGTATGAGACTTGAACTTCTCGAGATTATGGAATCAGGACTTCAATATGAGAAGACCAGAGGAAATATGAAAGAGACTGTTATCGAGAAGGTTGAGAAAGTCTTCGAGGATGCATCTATAGAAGATTAATTATTTGAGGTGATATGATTTGAGTTCTGGACTTAGTATGGCTAGCGTAAACAAAATAAAAGAACTTGCGGCATCGCACGAGTATAGTCTGGCTGCTCCTATTCTTGATTCTCAGGATTTAGAGAAGTCATACAATCCTCAATTTCTTCGACTATGTGGTGAGATATATGAAAATGTTGGCAGACTTAGTGAGGCCAGACATTTATATGTTAAAGCACATACATTAGCACCTGAAGCTACCAGAATTATTTTTTCGCTCATCGATTATTATCTGAAAATGGGATATTTTGATCTGGCTGAGCGATATTTCGAAGAATATGTTTTTTATAGCTCTGGAGGAAGAGATTTATCTAATGTTAGATATATCATGAAGAAGGCTAAGAGCCCTGATCTGATGGAGCTGTATGATATGCTTTATCCATATTATCGCGATAACATGGATGAGAAATGGAGCTTCGAGCTTCTCCTTCTCACCAAGTTACTAGATAAGGGTGATATGGATATTATAATCTCAGATTACAAGGCTACATTTAGAACTAGTCCATATCTTCATCTTCTTGATGAGGTTGAAACTGATAAGAGTGTAGCGTGGGATAACTTCTTCATTTATGCTGAAAAGCCTATGGCTGATAATGACCCAGAAGAAGAAGAAACTAGACAGATGGAACAGACACAGCTAGAGATTGATTATAAGAGAATTAACCCTGAGACTGAGGATGTTGCTGTTATAACTGAAATGGTTTCTGCAGACGCGGAAGATTCAACTGTAGTTGAAGGCGTTGAGAAGGGACTTAAGAGATTTATAAAGAAGAAGTTTAAGAAGAAATCTGAGGATGCTGAAAAGACCGATGAATCTGAAGAAACAGCAGAAACAGATACAACTGAGGATTCAAATGCTGCAGAGGTTGGAAGTGAAGCTTCAGAGGAAGTGGCTAATGCTGAAACAGCAGGTGGTTCAGTAGAGGTAGAGGATGTAGAACTTGCAGCTCCTACGGATGCTACGGCAGAAGCAGAAACTTCTGAAGCAGAAAAGGTAGCTGATGAAGTTGAAGAATCCTTCGAACAGGATTTTGTTACATATGAATTTGATGATGGATTCGCTCCTGAGTCAGATACAATCGCTGGTCTTTCAGAAATTGATGAAGAATTCGATGATAGTTCTGAGGAAGCATTTAGTGCATTTAGAGATTTTGCACTATTCCAGGATGATCTAGAAGATAAGGTTGAGGAATTCGTTCCAGAGCCTGA
>CACYQC010000110.1 GCA_902776395.1 uncultured Lachnospiraceae bacterium | reverse complement strand
CAAACGTAGAAAGAAAGCTGAAAAGAAAGATAAGAATATAGATGATGATGAGAAGACCAATAAACTAAGTGATAGTATAGTGGACTGGCTGTATGAAAGAAGAGTGTATTATTTCTCTATAATTATCAATCTTTTGCTATATCTAATAGTGGTAATAGCATATAATATGGTTCCTTTTGGAGAAGATTCCTTTGTTAGATCAGATGGGTATCTTATATCATACCCTGGTCTTGTGAAGGAAATCTGGGATTTGAGAGATGGTACTATGCCTGTGCTTGATTTCACACTAGGAATGGGGAGTGGTGGCACTACCTTACTCTCAAGTCTAGCAACTTTTGTATTCCCATATAGATTGATACTTTTATTATCAAATTTAAATAACAGTCTCGTTCTATATAATCTGGTTTATCTTCTTGAGTTCCTTACAGTTGGTCCGGCGATTATTTTCTATTTGATACATAGACCAAATGCCAAGAATATGGAGAAGACTGCGCTGAAGCTGGTGCCTATATCGATGGCTTATAGCCTATCGTCATATATTCTAGTATATTACCATTTCTGTGAGTTTATGGTATATGCTACAGTGCTTCCAATTATGCTTCTAGTGATGGAGAGACTGGTGTACCTAAACAAGAAGATGGTTTACATAATTCTTCTGGCGCTTTGCATGTTTGTTAATCCATATTATGCATTTATCATGTGTGAATTACTTCTACTTTATTTCTTTACGCTGGATTTCGAAGATGGAAAGGACTTTCTTAGAAAGGGTGTGAGATTCGCACTGTGTTCTATTGCTGCTGCAGGAGTGTCCTTATTCAAGCTTATTCCGTATTATCAGACCGTTATGAATACTGGTTACAACGAGGCGGATGGAAATGCATCTAATACACTGAAGATATTCACTCAGAGTTTACTGAAAAATATAAACGATATAGATATTAAATACCCTGTGATTCTTGTTACCAGTGACTGGACACAGGCTAATGCTTATGTGGGACTGCTTCCGTTTTTGATTATTCCGGTATATATGGCAATCAGCGGTATTCCTCTTAAGAAAAGAATCAAGAGAGTAGCGCTGATATTTATCATTTATTTTGCTTTTGGAAATCAGGTTCTGAACTTTGCGCTACACGGCTTCCATTTCCAGAATCTTGTGCCTAACAGATTCTCAATATTCTATATATTCCTAGTGGTTACACTATTCTATGATGTGATTATTAATTACAAAGAAATATATAAGACTAAGGCTGTTATAGCATTTGCTTCTATGGCAGGTATTACACTTCTTATACTAATTATTAATAATAATTTTGAGACAAACAAACTTATACTGTCAGCTCTCTTCATTATTGCTTACCTTGTAACTATTTTCTATGGTAACAGGGAAGGTGATAAGTATAAATGTACCCGCGCACTATTATTTGTTCTAATGATAGAGCTTGTTGTATCTGGGGTTCATACTATAGGAGCGAATGATGATACGTCTTTCATATCACCTAGTGGTGTGCTTGTAATGAGAGACTATTCAGAAAAGTATGATCTGAAGTCAGATCCGCTTCTTAGAAGTGAGGTCCTCAATACAGATAATTTCAATACTGCGAAAATGGTTAATACTAATTCGGTTAGCGTATTTACATCTACGTTCCAACAGGAGCAGGCTAAGGTTTCAAGAACTTATAATGTGGAAACACAGAATAATAATATCAACTATGTGGTGGGAAATCCGCTAGCGAACCTTTTCCTTAATGTTCATTATTTCCTAGCAGAGGGTAGTGGTGATGTTAGTAAAGTTCCTTATTACTATGAGCGTGTAGAGAAATCTGAAAATATATATTTATATAGAGATCCTTATGCGGCGTCAGCAGGTATTATTCTGCCGAAGGATGCTGGAGAAACATATGGAGGAAAACTATATGGTGAGCAGGGCGGAAAGATTACAGCTATAGAAGCACAAAATGAACTGTGTCAGGCTCTTATAGGAAAGGATTTATATACTATAATTGATTTGGATTATAATACGGCGCCGCTGAATGAATATAGCTTCACACAGCTGGATGCTACTATAGCTGATGATATAAAGGGCGATATATATGTGGCGACAAATAGGGAAGTAAAGTATGCGGGATATTCGAAAGGTAAAGGGAGCTTTATATATGCTCAGATCGAAATTCCAAATGGGTTTAATAAGGAAGATATCAAAGTAGCCGTACTTGATGAGAGTGCACTAGCTTTGCTTTCGGAATATGTTAAAAATCATTCTTTATCAGACTACAGTTTAGAAGAAGATACTTTGGTAGGTCATTATGATTCAAAAGAAGCAGGTGAACTTATGATTCCAGTTCCAGCCTACAAGGAATGGACAGTATATATTGATGGAGTTGAGACTACATATAATGATAGTATGGGTGGAGTTACACTTGATATTCCAGCCGGTAAGCATGAAATAAAAATGTCATGGGAATAACCCATGACATTTTTTTATCCTCTCGGATAAGTCTTACTATTTTTAACTGCATACATCTTTTCATCAGCATCTTTGATAGCTTGAGTTAGATCAAAGGAGTCATCCAGTGTCGTCGTTATATAACCGCAGCTGGTTGAAACGTCATATGCTTTACCTGAGTCTATATTATAATCCTCAAGGTTCTTATCAATCTTTTTAATAATATTATCTGGATCACATTCTCCAAATATAACTGAGAAGACTTCGTCACCACCGAATCTGGCGGATAGGCTTGATTCAGGAACTGAAGTTTGGAGTGCATTTGCAACTCTGTAAATCGCATTGTCTCCATCTGCATGACCAAATCTATCATTTATATATTTTAGTCCATCGAGGTCGGACATGATGACTGTTATTGGCTTGCCGCGGTGCTCAGGCTTCTTGATTGTTCTCTTGAAGATATTCAGGAAACCGATTCTATTGAATAGTCCTGTCAGTGAATCGTGACGGTACATTTCATCCATTCTTTCGAGCAGAGTTCTCTGATACTGGATATTAACGTATCCGCCGACACCTATACTGATAGCATTTGTAGTATTTACTATATTTGAATAGTTCGATATCAGATAATCGTTAAAGTGGTAGCAAATAAATCCAAATGGTCTATTCATAAAATCAAGAGAATTGAAGATGAGCGGGTAGCCGCTTTCTAGAAGTTCGAACATTCGGTCGCGTATGGCCGGTGTCAGAACGTCTTCTGTGTATCCAATCTGTGCTTCAGGAATAGTAAATGTATCCTTACTATATCTTTCAGGATAATCTGCGTCATATATAATTACGAAATCCTTGACCTGATTACTATCTACCTCATCCGTGAAATAATTATTATCCTCGTCGAAACACCTTCTATCTATCGCGCAAAGAACATGCTCAGTTTTGTAGCTTTCCATCTTTGAAGCCATTTCTCCTGGAGTCATACTTGTCTGCATAGAAGAAGTGATCTGTTGAAGAACACGGTTATCGTCATTATGTCTAGAGAAGCTCTCTCTGAACCAGTCCCTAAGTAGCTTTGGATGCGCAGTATATTCATGACATCCGCAGGACTCGTTAGATACGAACTCGGGAACTATTTTGTGATGCTGTTCCTCGGTGTTTCCCATTACCTTAAAGGCTGCTTCAGCTGTTGCTTCTGCAAGCAAAATGATATCGCAGGAAGCGGTAGTAATTTTAGGAGAAGTGAAGTATATTCCGTCGTAGCCATCAAAACCAGTGACTATTACATCATCAGGAACTTTATAACCTGACTCAATAAGCATTTCCGAAACAGTTATTGCCATTACATCATTTGCGCAAATGATTGCCTCTGGGAGTTCTTCTCTACTTAGTATCTCCTCGACAGCTTTACGACATGGATCCGCCCAGAAATAACCGAAGCTTATCATGCTGTCGTCATAAGGTATTCCATTTTCGGCGAGAACCTTCTTGAAGACATCGATTCTCTTGTTAGAAAAATCATTATCTGGCTGTCCGGCCATCATATGTGGTTTTTTAACGTGGTGATACTCAATGACGTGACGAACTACCAGCTCAAAACCTTGCTCGTAGTCGAAGTTGATAGTAGAAGTATTGTCATAATATCCATCGGCTATTACAACAGGAATATTCTTCTCATTTGATTTTGCAATGATTTTATTGGCGATCTTATGACTCTTGATCTTTTCGTCCATTATGATAATGCACTGGACAAAGTCATATGGAATAAGGTCGAAGACGTACTTTTCTGTAGCTTGACGATCTTCTTCCCAGTAGATGTCAGAATTGATTGAAAACACAAATAGATTGTAGCCTCTGGAGGTAAGCAGTTCATTAAGTCTTACAATAAAACCGTGTATCTGAGGCTCGTATATTCTCGAAGTGCATAGTACTACTATTTTCTTGTCTATTTCCATAAGTAACGCTCCTATTATTAACCCATCCCCTAATAAGTATAACATTTAAGGGGGTCTGTAGCAATAATTCATTTCTTCTTAGAACAGTAGAAAAGTCTTCTATGTTCATTGACAAATCAGCCGTTCTCTGTCAAAATTGGTTAGTGTTATTTTTATAGTTATTTCTTGGTTAAGAGGTAATGATATGGAAGAAAAAATAATAAGGTTTAAACAAGAACTAAGAGAAGAATTTATCGGTCATATGCTTCCTTTTTGGATGAATCTTAAGGATGAGGAAAAGGGCGGTTTCTACGGGCTGGTTGATTTTGATCTGACTCTTGATAAAAAAGCGGATAAGGGTTGTATCCTTAACAGTAGAATCCTTTGGCTGTTTTCGAATCTATACACCCGTATAGAGACGGGGGAGTGGGGAGAGGTTCTGATTGATCAGGCTCTTAAGGACCGCTGGTTAGAAATGGCAAATCATGCATATAGATTTCTCTGTGATGCCTTTCTAGATAAGGAAATGGGCGGAGTTTATTGGTCAGTTACTTATGATGGAAAGCCCGCTGACACAACGAAGCATACATATAATCAGGCGTTTGCCATTTATGCGCTTTCTTCTTACTACGAAGCAACTGGAAATAGAGAAGCATTTACGCTTGCTATGGATTTATATCACTTAGTGGAAGAGAAGTTCAGAGATGAGGATGGATATCTAGAGGCCTTTAAGCGTGATTATGAACTTGAGTCGAATGAGAAGCTTTCTGAAAATGGAGTGATGGCTACTCGTACTATGAATACACTTCTTCATATAATGGAAGCCTACACAGAGCTCTTCCGTGTTGATGAAGATCAGAACAGTGAAGTGCAAGGAAGTATCCTTGAGGCACTTGAAATAATCAATCAGAAAATATATGATCCGGAGAAGGGTAGACTTGAAGTCTTCTTTGATAAGGATTATAACAGTTTAATAGACCTATATAGCTATGGACATGATATCGAAGCTGCTTGGCTTATAGATAGAACTGTAGATGTACTTTCGAAATCAAATACAGCAAATATAGATGTGTCAATACTTACAGATACACTTACAAAAAATATATATGATAAAACATTTAATCCACATGGTATTCCGGCCGAAGCTGAAAATGGCAAGGTTTTGGAAACAAGAATATGGTGGGTTCAGTGCGAATCCATGATTGGATTTATGAATGGATATAATAAAGATTCTACTAAGGAGGAATATCTTGAGGCGGTTCTATCTATATGGGAATATGTCAAAGAACATGTGATAGATAGAAGGCCGGGCTCAGAGTGGTTCTCTGAAGTGAGAGCTGATAACACTCCTATAGAAACAAAACCTATGGCAGATGAGTGGAAATGTCCTTATCATAATGGTAGAATGTTTATCGAAATGATGGAAAGGTAGATATATTATGAGTACAC
>CACYQC010000109.1 GCA_902776395.1 uncultured Lachnospiraceae bacterium | reverse complement strand
AAAATAGGGGAAAAGTGGGGAACTATATGGGACAGGTAGAGACAAGGTTAAATGTAGGAAAATATCTTAAGATTATTCTGATAGTTATTGGAATACTTCTTCTATGTGTGGCTTTATTTGCATTTGTTAAGATCAAGAGGGATGCAAGGGCCGCTCTTCGTGATGCCAAGAATGTCCAGATGGCACTTCGTTCTGCTGATATCGAGATGTATGGCAAGGGCAAAACCATATATGATCCAACTAAGAAAAATGGAATAGCTGATGGTGTAAAAGAAATGGCTGAAACTATCTATACGACTGAAGGAAGCTACACCATTACTGCTTATAATACAACTAAGCACGACTTAACAGGTATGACCTTCCGTCGTGGAAAATATGTAGTCTACTACACGAAGCAAGGTGATTTGGTTCATTGGGATGTAGATTATATACTAAATGTTTATTCGTTATCGGAGACAGACGATGAGTAGGGAATATATAATACTTGAAGTGACTATAATAGCTGCAAGAGTTTTGATCGAGCTTATATTTTTTGCTATTGGTGCCAGTATATTTTCGTTTTTAAATGTAATTATTTACAGACTTCCAAGAAAGATTCAGTTCACTCTTGGAAAATCGATGTGTACGAGTTGCCATCATGAGCTGGCAACCAAAGATTTGATACCTATTATTTCATGGATCAGTCTTAAAGGAAAATGTAGATATTGCGGAGAGAAAATATCGGCGAGATATACGATAGTAGAATCTCTTGGTGGCATTTCCGCAGTTGTCTCAACATTAGTATTTGGAATAAAGCCGATGGCGGCACTTGTCTTTTTGATATCGGCAGTGCTTGTCACCGTGGTTTATATAATATATGACAAGTTAAAACAGAAATAACAGCAATGGTTGACATAATTTATTATAGGGATTAAAATGATAATGGCCTATAATATCTATTTTAAATGTGGGAATGGAGTTAGGATATGGCAGTAAGCTATAGGTACAGAGCTCAGAATTCAGACGGTAGAATAATTACCGGAGAAATGAAAGCAAATGACGAGGCTGAGCTCCACGGAAAACTAAAAAATGATGGAATGCTTCTGATTGATTCCAAAGAGGTACAGAAGGGTAAAACCATTCACAAGAAACTTAAGTATGACAGAGTATCAGACTTTGCCAGAAATCTCGGTAAGCTTCTTGGAGCTGGTGTTACTCTTGTTCGTGCGCTTAGGATAATTTCTGAAGATGAATCTATTGCAGAATCAGAGAGAAAAATCTATGCAGATATTCTGAGACAGGTTCGTTCAGGTATGACTCTTTCAGATGCAATGGAAGAGCAGGGCGGAGTTTTTCCGGCACTCTTCGTAAATATGATACGTAGTGCAGAGACTGGTGGAAATATGGACCAAACTGCAAGCAATATGGCAGAGTACTATAGCAAGGAATATAGACTCCAGCAGAAAATCAAGAGCTCTACCACATATCCTAAGATTCTTGGAGTTCTGATTGTAATAGTTGTATTCATTCTTATGGGATTCGTTCTTCCGCAGTTTGATTCGCTATTTGCTCAAATGGATTCACTACCTGTAGCTACAAGAATCCTGATGGCTATAAGTGATTTCGTATCACATAAGTGGTATATCCTTATATTTGTAGCTGTTATCCTGTATATGGCATTTAAGATTCTCCTATCTATGCCTTCGGTAAAACTGATGGTTGATAAGATGGAAATCCATATGCCAAAGATTGGTGGACTTAGAAAGATTATTTATACTGCAAGATTTTCAAGAACTCTTGCAAGTATGTATGCAGCAGGTATTCCTATCGTTACATGTTTACAGATAGCTAAAACTACGATTGGAAATACTTATATAGAAAGTCAATTTGATGACATGATAGCAGATATTCGTGCTGGTAAACCTCTATCTGAGGGACTTGCTGATATAGATGGGTTTGTAAAGAAACTTTCCTCTTCTGTTTCGGTAGGCGAGGAGACAGGTGCTCTAGATCACATGCTTGTATCTATAGCGGATCAGATGGACTACGATAGTGAGATAGCTATTGAGAAGCTAGTAGCAATGGTTGAACCTATTATGATAGTTGTTATGGCAGCGATAGTTGGATTCATAATGATAGCAGTTATCCAGCCTATTTATGGATCTTATCAGTCGATAGCAAATCAAAACAAATAGAAAAGGGTAAAAGTATGAGTGTAAGTGTTTATTTATCTAACCAAATAGTGCAGATTGCTGTTGGTACCAGGGGTAAGAAGGGCGCTCTGAAGCAGGTCTTCACAACCATGGCTCCCGAGGGTAGCATTATTAATGGTATCATCATGGATGCCGAGGCTCTCGAAGCTCACATTAAGAGATTCTGGGAGGCTAACAATATTCCTAAGAAGGATGTATATCTTGTTGTTAATAGTAACAAGATAGCCGGCAAGAAGATTGAGGTACCAAACCTAAATGGTAAGAAGACGGTTGATTTCATTAAGAGAGAATTTGCAGATATGCAGCGTGAGGACGAAGAGAATACGCTTGCATATACATCAATCGGTATGAACAAGAAAACGAAGGTGAAACTCCTCTATGCTGAGATGGCACCTAAGGAACAGCTTCGTGAGTTCATGCAGGTTTTTGCTGCCATGGGAATCTCCCTCAAGGGTATAATCTCTGGTGAGGGAAGTATAATCGGATACGCTCAAGATACACTTACAAAATTCGCTAAAACTTTTATCCTTCAAGTAATAAATGGAAATCTTGTTTCAAATGTTCTCTTCGTAGATGGAACATTTAGTTACTACAATTCGGTTCGTTGTTTCAATGAACCTGGTACACCTGAATATTTGGATGACTTGGCTAGATCACTGAATCAGCTGGAACAGTTTATGAATGCTGAAAAGATTCAGTCTCATGTCGAGAGAATCTTTGTGGCAGGAACAGATAATAGCAACTTAAATGCATATAACATGGTTGTTCGTGACCATGGAGTTGATACAAATGTAGAACTTGTAAATACTGGTCTTAGCACGAATCCTAAGCTTCTTCATGAGTCTCAGACAGCACTTTATGCTGTCAGTGGTTTGTTTGACCAAGGACCTGAGAGCAACTTCCTAACACACTTTAGTGTGAAGGATGATGCGGAAGAAAAAATGGATCCGCAGATAAAGAAGTATGTTATATCAGTTATTGCTACACTTGCTGTTATGCTTGTGGGACTTGGTATAGCGATTACCTTTAGACTTATACAACAATCAAAATACGATGAAGCAAAGAGTTATAATAATAGTCCGACCGTTTTAATGCAGAGTGCTGAATACGATGCGGCGGTTGAAAAACGAGATACGATGCTTGCAAAGTATAACTCTATTAATACAGTTGTCGAAACGATTGATTCTTATCCGGTTTGTAATGATGATGTTATAGCTACCATAGAAGAAACTGCTAGAGGTTATGCGAAGATAGAGATTCTAAGCTTTGATGCAGAAGAGGGTAGAGTTACATTTTCAGCTAAGGCGGATGATGTAAATGATATATACAAGTATATCGATAAGCTACTTGAAGAAGATATATTCATGAATGTCGATCATACAGGTTATACCTATAGCGAGACGGACAAACTATATGACATACATGTTATTTGTACACTTGCAGAATCAGTAGGAAGAGATAAGTAGGAAGGGGGAGCGAATATGAAATCAACTATGACAGAACGCGATAAGAAGCTCCTCGTAGGTATGTTTATAGGAGTAATCATTGTTGCTATAGGATACTGGGGCATACTTCCTCAGATTAAGGCTTATTATAGTATTAGCGACAAAATTGAGAAGGAAGAAAAGATAAAGAAGATTAATCAGATAAAGCTTTTAAATGTTGGAACCATTCAGATACAGGCTGATGATTATGAGTCTCGAATAGCTGAGAAGAAGGATGAATTCTTCCAGATACTTAGTAGTTCAGAAGTCGATAAAATGATGACTGAGATGGCTACAAGTAATAATCTAGATATTTATGACCTTAGTTTTAAGGTTCCAACTACTCCATCTGAGAGAATGGCTTATAAGAATTCGCAGTTATATAATATACAGCTTCAACAGATGGCTGATTATGAATCATCTGAGGCTGCTATGGAGATGGAAGCTGATGCAAATGATCCTACTTTAGGTGGCGAAGGAGTTTCGGCTGCACCTCTTAAGACAGAGGAAGAAATGAATGCTGAAGTCTTTGGTGAAGAAGAGGGAGGCTACAGACCAAATACAGATATCTATGCTGTTCCAGTGACTATGACGGTTGGTGGCGATCTAGATGATCTTGAGAACTTTATTGATGACATCATAAATAGTGATAAGAGAATCCTTATGGTTGGGTATTCATGGGGTGAATATAGAAATCTTATCAGAGGAACAACCTCAGAGGAAATAACAGATGCTGTTACTGATAGTTCTGAAGGTGTAACTGCTGAAGAAGATGCGGCAGTAGAGAGTCTCAAAACAAAGAAATCATTAACAGTAAAACTGGAAATATATATGTGCGACACAACAGATGTTAATACAGATGGTGAAGCGGTAGAAGGTACTGAAACAGAAGAAACAGAAACAGGGGAAGAATAAGAGGAAACTAGCTTATGGAGATGAGGTCTAACAAGAACATACGTATAGGAGATGTCCTGAAGGAATTCGGTTATGTTACGGACGATGATATAGGAGCAGCTCTTGAGTATACTAAGACACACGAAGGTGTTCGTCTTGGCGGTGCTCTGATAGAGATGAATATCATTACTGAAAAACAGATGCTGGAAGCACTTGGTCGAAGACTTCAGTATGATGTGGTAAATATAGCCGACCTGGCTGTTGATATAAATGCGGTTGAAACTATACCACAGCCACTTGCTGAAAAGTATGGAATGATGGCATATAGAATAGAGGATGGGGTACTTTATCTTCTGACAAATGATCCTCTTAACTTCTATGGTCTGGAAGATATACGTCAGGTAACAGGTGCTGATCTTAAGATAGAACTGACAGAGAAACAGCCTCTTGATAATGCTATTCAGTATTATTATTCAGAAGTATCAGCTAAGAAGGCTGCTGATAAAGCTGCTAAGTCAAGTTTAGCTGAAGATGACATCATCGAAGTAAATGTAGAAGATGCTGATGATGATACACCTATTATTAACCTTTTCAACAGTATACTTATAAGAGCATATAATTCCAATGCATCGGATATTCACATAGAACCTTTTGAAAATCATACAAGTGTCCGTATGAGAATGGATGGTGTTATATGTGATTTCATGACACTGCAGAAAAATATTCATAATTCACTTATAGCCAGAATTAAGATTTTAGGTGATCTGGATATAGCTGAAAGAAGAGTTCCGCAGGATGGACATTTCAGAATAAATATCGAAGGAGTAAACTTAAATGTCAGAGTATCGGTTATACCAACAGTATTCGGAGAAAAAGCGGTTTTAAGACTTCTTGCATCTGCATCTTCCATCGACCATATGGGAACATTTGGTATGACAGACAAAAATTATATGATTGTTAAGAAGATGCTTCAGTCTCCAAACGGTATAATATATCTTACGGGCCCGACCGGTTCAGGTAAGTCAACGACGCTTTATATGATACTTGAGGAATTATCAAAAAGAAGTGTAAATATATCGACAATCGAAGATCCTGTTGAAAAAAATGTTGCGAAACTCAATCAGATGCAGGTTAATAATGTTGCAGGTCTTACTTTTGAGGTTGGACTTAGAGCTTTGCTTCGTCAGGACCCGGATATTATAATGGTTGGTGAGACACGTGACTCTGAGACTGCATCTATCTCTGTAAGAGCCGCTATAACCGGTCACCTGGTTCTTTCCACACTCC
>CACYQC010000108.1 GCA_902776395.1 uncultured Lachnospiraceae bacterium | reverse complement strand
CTTATTTACTCAGAGTATATAGGGACGGTTCTGATTTTGCTCACCCTAGTTCCTCTTTCTCTTACGAAAATGAGTAAATCAGAACCGTCCCTATATACTCACTCACCTTAGTTCCTCTTCCTCTTACGAAAATGAGTAAATCAGAACCGTCCCTATATACTCATTATTCGATGCGGAGGCGGTCGACTACGCTTCTCTTACAAAGCTTGTTGTAAGCGACTACCGGGATGACACCTACCAGCACGCAGATGAATGGGAGGCAGATGCCGAGGGGAACGAGGGTGAAGTTCCAAGCGAACATAGGTAGCTGGGCGGTCAGCATTTTTATAAGTGTAAAGCTGAGCAGGACTGAAATGCTTGTTGAGCAAAGGATTGTCCAGAGGAAATATACCATCGCTTCTTTCATCAGCTTCACTTTCTGCTGCTTGCCTGTCATACCTACAGCCTCGAGCATCGCGAGCTCTCTGCTTCTTACAATGATTGAGGTGATCATAGTATTTGCGAAGTTCATGAGACCGATAAGTCCAAGGATACCAGCCACTACAACACCGACAACCTTAATCATGCTACCGAAGGAAGCGTACTCTTCTTCGATACTTTCTTTGGAATCATAATTCATGTTTGAATTCACTTCATTTGTATAGTTCTTCAGCCAATCATTCACAGAGGCTTCCTTTGAATCCTCGACATTCATAAGAACTCTCATAGCGCCCCAGTCAGCCCCGTTAAGAGCTAGGAACTCGTCCTCTGGAAGCACGTAGTTACATTCGAAAAGGTTATAAACTCCAAGGTCCATAGCTATTGGCATTTCCACTATACCGTAGATCTCGTACTCCTTCATAGGTGCATTATCATAGCTGACGCACTCGATTTCTTTTCCATTTTCATCGACATCCTTCACGGTCTCCTGATACTTAGGATCATAGCTTCTAATCTGAACCTTGTCTCCCGGCTTAAGAAAATCCGCCTCATCATTATCTGTCATAAATCTTGTCATAAGAACATAGTTTCCACTGTTAAATGTATCCCAGTCGATACTATCTTTTCCATCTATTGTCTCCAGCACCTTCAGCTTATCAAAAGCCAGTTTTCCAACTCCATATGTCTTTCCTTCCAGAGTTTTTGAAGCTCTCATATATTCGTCTGTATTTTTTATATCTGCTTCTGAATAGCCAAGACTAGCGTACTTCTGCTTCATCAAATCTGTGTTAATTACATTTTCCTCTATCTTAGCCCAGTTTTCATCACTGAACTCCTGGAATGTATTATTCACATAAACCGCTCCAACTTCTTCGACTCCATCCAGTCCTTTCAAGTTCTCCAGAAGAGTTGAATCTATCGCCTGAGTTTCTATATATGATGCGGCCGGATCGTCCACTGTAATATCCTGCACACTAAAATCCGCAATGATCAGATTCTCAACATAACCATCCATGCTGAAGCCGCTCACGAAACCATACACCGAATTCAGTACAACCAGCGCAAGTGAAAGTGAAAGGATAACTGTAACGAGCTTCTTCTTAGGCTTTCCGTTCTTATCTGTTTCCTCGGTGTATTTAACTGTCTCCACCGGTGAAACCTTAGCGGCCTTACGGCAAGGCTTCATAGCGCTGATAATTACTGTGATATAAGAAAATGCACCCGCGCCGAGAAGCATCCATAGATTCAGGTGAAGATCACCCTTTCCAACATTTACTGTACTAAACTGTCCGGAAATAATAGGAAGAAGAACTACAGCAACGAGAACTCCAAGGGCGATTCCAACCGGAATACCGATGATAGAGATGATATTTGCTCTCTTCATAACTATCTTTCTGAGCTGCTTTTCTGTGGTACCGATAGTCTTCAGAAGTCCGAACTCCTGAATATCGGAAATGATATTTATATCAAATATATTAAATATGATCAGGTAACCTGCGAGCATAAATACCGCTCCAAGGGCAAGGCAAATGATGATCATAGATGGGTCAAGAGTGCTTGCTGTATAAGCCCAGTTAACACCGTAATCAACATCTTCTCTAATTCCAGTTCTAGCGATGAGCGCCAGAATCTTGCCTTCGATATTTACGCTATTACTGAAATTAAAATCAACAGAATATCTACCAACATAATCCACTGTATCTGATTCTGGAAGTGGCACCGTCTTAGCAGGTGCATACTTTTCCTGAAAGCTCTTTGAGAAATATGTCATCTGAGCTGGATTTATTGGGTCTCCCTCATAATAACCACAAACTGTGAAATCCTTCTCTATAACTTCATCTTCTAATTCGATATCAAGAGTAACCTTACTTCCCAATTCACATGGGACACCTAAAGCCTCAAGTGTGACATCACTGAGAACAACCTCATCCTCAGCTTCAGGCATTCTTCCCTTTGTAGGAGCGCTGAATCCATTCTTTGCATTTTCAAGTTCAGCGAAGTAACACTCTGAATGGATTTTCTTCAGTTCCTCATTTGCGAGCATACCTACCATGATTCTATAACTGACAGATTTAAGCTTTGGATCATCTTTTATCTGATCATACTCAGCCTCTGTAAGATACTTAAAACTACCATGGCTGCTTCCGCCGGCCTGTCTCATGGCGCCTTCCTGCATTTCGTTCATCATGCTTCCCCCTATTGAGAAAAGTGATGAAAACAGTAGGCTGGTAAGCACAACTGCCATAACAAGTATTACATACTTGCTGAGCTTTGCCTTGATTCCGCTGGTTGCTATATTGTTGATTGCTTTCTTGTTATTTACGTTCTTCATGATCTTGTCCTTTCGAAGCATTTAAGCAAATATATGTCCATCTTCAATCCTAATAGTTCTATCCGCCATCTGAGCTATCTCATCATTATGTGTGATCATAACGATTGTCTGATTGAACTTGTTTCCAGTTGTCTTCAGCAGTCCAAGTACATCCTGGCTTGTCTTTGTGTCAAGGTTTCCTGTTGGCTCATCCGCTAGGATAATAGCCGGCTTCGAAGCAAGCGCTCTTGCTATAGCCACTCTCTGCTGCTGTCCACCAGACAGTTTAGAAGGAAGTACATTTAACTTCTTTTCGATGCCAAGAGTTTCGATTACATTTTGGATATATTCCTTATCGACCTTCTTGCCATCCAGCTGAAGCGGAAGGACGATGTTGTCATAAACGCTGATCGATGGAACCAGGTTGAAGCTCTGGAAGATAAATCCGATCTTTCTTCTTCTGAAGATGCAGAGCTCGTCGCCCTTAAGTCCTGAGATGTCTTTGTCATCTATAATGACCTTTCCCTCAGTCGGATTATCAAGTCCGCCCAGCATGTGAAGCAGTGTTGACTTACCACTTCCGCTCGTTCCGATGATACTTAGGAACTCGCCTCTTTCTACTCGCAGGCTCACATCGTCGAGCGCCTTCACAAGAGTCTCCCCTTCGCCATAATATTTCTTTAAATGCTCTGCAACTAATATACTCATTTTATTCCTCCAATTATGAGACCGTGTCTCTTTTCTTTTTGTTTACAATGCATATACTAACATACACTTCTTTCCAGAATATTTCTGAAATCTTTCAATCTTGAAAGAATTAAAAAAAGAGCGATTCTACACTAGAACCGCCCTAATTTACTTGATTTTCGCCAACCGAACTCGTTAGTTTTACTTTCTAAGATAGAGAACGAATTCCCCGCCCTCTCTTACTTCATTTGAAATAACCTTGATATATCCATCTTCCTTCGAAAGAATCTCGCGTGTCAGATAGAGACCTATTCCAACGCCGTCGTCCTGCTGAACCTCGCTACCACGGAAGAATCTTCCAAAAATCTTAGTAGCTTCTTCTTCGGAAATGCCCCTTCCCTCATCAATAACGTGAATCGCCACATACATCTCCGTCTCCGACAGCTTCACCTCAATCTTGCCGCCTTCCGGGGAGTATTTGACTGCGTTGTCGAGGACATTTATCAGAGCCTCCAAGGTCCATTTCATATCAAATGATGCCGTGAGTGGAGTGTCACCTTCTGCGTCTGCCGTGACAATACTTATCTGCTTCGTACCGGCTTTTGCTTTAACAGCAGCTATTCCTGACTCGACCAGCTCATTTACACTGGACTTATTCGCCACCACTTCGAGCGTGCCACTCTCGAGCCTCGAAAGCTTGGTGAGCGAATCTATCAAGAATTCAAGGCGCTCGTTCTGCCGCCTTATCTCCGCCGAGTATTTCTCGATCCTACTTAAGGAAGCTGATATATCTCCAGGATCTGACGCTCCCTGTCCACCTTCCTTCGACTGAAGGATTTTTATCTCCTCGCACAGCAGCTCCGTGTACATCTTGATATTGGTCATAGGAGTTTTCGTCTGATGAGATATATCCGATATAAACTGCTCGAGCCTGTGCCGCTCCGCCTCCAGATTCTGATTCGAAAGGACCGAAGTCCCTAGGAACTCCTTCCACTTAGATTCAAGTCTTGAAAGCTTCGTCTCATCATAGCTGCTTTCCGAAAATGTACCATTCAGAGCGTCGTCAAGCATCTGATCTAATCTTTCAATTACCTTATTAGTAAACAATTAAATAAACCTCTTCTAGCACTCTTATTCTTAGTTCTTCACTATTCAAATCGGTAGCCCTGGCCGTAAACAGTATTTATATGCTTAGCTTCTCCAGAACTTTCTATCTTACTTCTGAGACGATTAACGGTTACCGACAATGCATTTTCCTCTACATATTCACCACTGTCGCCCCAAAGTCTTTCGATAAGAGCGTCTCTTGTAAGGATCATTCCCTTATTATCCAGGAAGACCTTGAGGAGCCTTTGCTCATTCACGCTAAGGAATATTTCCTCCTCGCCCTTCCTAAATATGAGCTTGTCAAAGTCAAATACCATATCATCGATTTCATAGATTGCGGAATTATCATTTACTGCGTCTGCCTGTGCATCTCCTGAAGTCGCATTTCCCGTCATCTGACTGCGACGAATCAGCGCAGTTACTCTTGCCCTGAGAACAGCGAGACTAAATGGCTTAGTCAGGAAATCATCAGCCCCCATTGTGAGTCCTGTAACTTCGTCCATCTCCAGATCATTTGCCGTGAGGATGAGGACCGGAACGTTGCTTCGCTCTCTTACATATTTTAAATAATCGTAACCTATTCCATCTGGCAGATTGAGATCGAGAATTATGAGACTTATCTCGTCGCCGTATTTATCGAAGCCCGCCTTCGCATCCGCTATCTTATATTCCTTGTGAAAACTATCCGCGAAGTCCCCAAGAGATATCGAGATTCCCTCGCTCAATGTTTTATCATCTTCTACTATTTGAATTACCAAAATCTTTACCTCATACTATTATGCAAATAGGGACGTTTCTGTTTTGCACTATTTGTTTAATTTATATTTTAGATTTCCAGCTAGTGCTGCACAGGAAGCTGAAAGCATCATTATGATGAAGACCATCAGAAGATTTGTATTATCAGCTGTTGCTGGGGAGGCTGATGCAACAGGCTTGGAAATGTTAGTTGCAGTTTCTGCAGATGTCTTATCTTCTACACTGTCCTCTTTCTTATCGCTTGTATTATCAGTCGTCTTAGAATCCGAATCTGCAGCTGTATTTTCGTCCTTCTTATCAGCTGAAGAATCGTCATCCTTTTTATCAGCTGACTTCTCCTCAACCTTCTTCCATATAGCTTTAAATGTATGAGGGCCGGTTACTGTATACTGATCTCCAGGATAGTACTTTGAGCCTTCCCAATAAAGGAATTCATAGCCGTCCTTAGTTGGAGCATTTGGTATTGTGATTGTACTTCCGTACTCAACATTATTAGTCTGGATTAGATTTCCTTCTTCATCATAGAAGGAAATGTCATACTTTTCTTTTTCAAGAGTAGCTGTAAGATAGACACCGCCACCTTTTGGAACTACTACATAATAGTTT
>CACYQC010000107.1 GCA_902776395.1 uncultured Lachnospiraceae bacterium | reverse complement strand
TTGCTGAGTTCATCGATTATTACTCCTTGCTCATCTACAGGTATTCTTACATTTCTTACATTATTCGCATCGAAAATAAGAGAAACCTTCTCATATCCTGGATCCTCGCAGGCATATATTAGGTCATATCCAAGTAATTGAATCAGAATAGATATAATAGTTTCTGTTCCAGCTCCGATGATTATGTTTTCAGGATTAACGGAAATTCCTCTGAATCCATGTAAATAGTTTGCAATAGCAGCACGAAGTTCGAGTAGTCCATTTGATGGAGAGTTTGTCATTAGAAGTTCTTGCTCTTCAGAGAGAATCTTTCTATTTAGCTTAGCCCAGTTCGAGAATGGAAAGCTGGTAGTCTCATTTGCATTTGAGGTGAAATCGGCGAACCACTGAGGTTTCTGTCTTTGAGTTGGGTTCAAGGTTGTAGCTTTATTGCTAGGATTTCTTGAAACTCCAGATCCATCTTGTATACCACTAGTACGAAGTATATCGCTGACATAGAAACCTTTTCTTGGAAGAGAATAGATATATCCCTCAGCTAATAACTGGTTGTATGAGTTTTCTACTGTTATAACACTTATCGAAAGATTTTTGGCTAGACTTCTCTTAGAGGGAAGACTTGAATCTGCTGGTAGCTCGCCAGACATGATATCATTTTTAATCTTCTGGTAGAGCTGCTCATATAGAGGGATGGATTTATTATCTGAAAAAGAATATGAAAGCATTTTGGTTCTCCTTATTATATAGTTTTATATGAATATAATGAATTATGCCTGACCTTATAGATTGTATAATAATTGATTAAATTAAAAAGGTCAATTGATTCTATGAATAGAGTGGGTAATCCTGTTGATAACCAATAAATATAGTTATAAATAACCTTGACTATTGGTTATCTAAAGGGTATACTTTTATTTAAGGATATTAAATATATATTTCATTTATTTTAAAATGGAGGTGACTGAATGGATATTATCGAATTGGTTAGAGAAATGAATAGGTTACCTAAAGGGACAGTTGTATATAAGAATATTAAAGGAAAGAAACAACCGTATTTGCAATGGAGTGAAGGTGGAAAAACTAAAAGCAGATATATAAAGAAAAATGAAAGAGATAATATTATTGCTGATGTTGAGAGAAGAAAATATTTAAAAGAAGAGTTTGATCGAATTGCATTAGAAGATATAAATGATTACGATTATTATTATGTTTCTGATAATTCTATATCATATTCTGCATTTGATTGTGAGCAGGCTTTAATATCTAAAAAGAAAAAAGATAATGTGTTTTACGTAAATAGAGAATTGATTAATTCAAAGAAGTATTATGATAAATTTACCAAGCTTCCTGTTAATAATGATGTTTGTAGGAGTTTATATAAAGAAGCAGGAAGACTACTTGAATTGGTTGATGGAAAAGATATTGAAAAATTATCTGTTATTAATCGTAGAACAGGTGAGCGTATAGTTGATAACTTTGCTAGAGAAACAGAATCTCATCATACTGGACTTAATGCGGAAGAATACAAAAAAGTCACTTCAAGTATAGATGATGTTGTAGTCTTGCATAATCATTCTTTGAATCATCCACCATCAGGAAGGGATATAGTAACGTATGCAGAAGATGATAATATTATATTATCATTAGTACTTTGCCATGATGGAGATATATATGCAATTGTTAATGCAAAACAGGAGGTGATTGATATATATAATTTCTATTTGGAATATTTTGAAAAAGAGTTTGAGTTTGATATAGCTAGATCTCTTGCAACTATGCGAATAAATAATTTAAATAAAAACAATTGTTTGTTTGAGATATGGAGGTTATAAATGAGTAAAAAGATATCTGAAAATAAGAATGAAAATGAAATAGAATATATGATAATGGACGACGAAGGTATGGATCTTCATTTAGAAATAACTCCTGAGATTCAAGCGAAAATAGATGAAGCGGATATGATTATTAAAGATAAATATAAAAACCTCTTTGGTTGAAAATGCAGGCTTACTTTCTGGTTGCAAGAATTATTTTGCTATGTGATAATAATTAAGTCGTAATTATTGTTTGGTTTTAAAGGTGAAATGATATGGGAAAACTAATTTGTGACAATATATCTGAAATAATAAATGATATAGTATCTGACTATGAGAAGGGACGTCCGATTGATAAGCAGGATGTCTTCGGTCAGCCTAATCGCGATATGGTCAAGGAAATAATCTATAAGCTGAATCACATAGTCTATGCTGGTTATTATGTAGATAGAACTTATAGGATCTACAACATCAGCACTACGATTGCATCCCTAACTGAGGATGTGGCCTATAACCTCAACAAGCAGATAGCACTTGCGCTTCATTTCGATAAGAGGCTCGAGGGTAAGTCTGAGGAGGAGATTAGAGCAGTTGCTGAAGACTACACAGTTCAGTTTATGAAGAAACTTCCAGAGGTTAGAGAGTATCTCGATACTGATATCGAGGCGCTCTTTGTGGGTGACCCTGCTGCAGAGTCAAAGGATGCGATAATTATTGCTTATCCTGGACTCTTTGCGATATCCGTTCAGCGTTATGCTCACGTGCTTTATCAGCTCGGAATTCCGATGCTTCCACGTGTGATGACTGAAATCGCACACAGCAAGACTGGAATCGATATCAACCCTGGTGCAACGATAGGAAAGTACTTCTTCATCGATCATGGTACCGGCGTGGTTGTAGGTGAAACTACTGTCATAGGTGAAAATGTTAAGATATATCAGGGCGTTACTCTAGGTGCCCTTTCAACAAGAGGTGGCCGTGGTCTTATAGATAAGAAACGTCACCCAACCATTGAAGATAATGTGACCATTTATTCTGGGGCTTCTATCCTAGGTGGTGATACCGTTATCGGCGAAGGTTCGGTTATAGGCGGTAATGTATTCCTTACCAGATCTATTCCACCACACACCAAGGTACACGTTGCTAACCAGGAGCTTAAGTTTGATGGTGAGGCATTTACAAAGTCTGACAGTGACGAGAATTGGTTCTATGTAATCTAAAAAAGGAGTAATCTATTTTGGGTGAGCAATTATATACAATTCCAGTTAATGATGCATTTGACGCCGACTGCGAATGCCCGCTATGTCTGATGGCCAAGGGGCTTGAGCAAAATGCTATCGAGTTCACTATGGGCCCTAGCTACATGGAGGACGACAACCGTGAAGTAACGGACAAGCTTGGTTTCTGTCCAAAGCATATCAAGATGATGTATGCAGATAAGAACAAGCTCGGCGTAGCGCTTATGCTAAATACTCATATGAATAAAACTATTCGTGAGATGAAGGCGCTTGCCGAAAAGGACAGTCCTCAGGCGGCAGGCGTTCTTGCTAGAAAAACAGGTGGCCTTTTCTCAAAAGGTGGAGAAAAATCTCCAGTAGTTAAATATATAGATGAGCTTGAGTCTAACTGTTTTGTGTGTCAGAGAATTGAGCCAGTCTTTGATAGATATGTTCACACCATATTCCATATGTGGAAGAAGGATAGTGAGTTTAAGGAAAAGCTTGAGAAATGCAAAGGCTTCTGTACATACCATTATGGAGTTCTTTATGAAAAGGGAGCGCAGAATCTGAACCAGGCTCAATATGAAGAGTTCATAAAGGTTCTGAATCAGGTTTACTTCGACAACATGGATAGAGTTAATGGAGACGTTTCTTGGTTTATAGATAAGCACGACTACCGCAATAAGGAAGCTGACTGGAAGAACTCTAAGGATTCCATCCAGCGCGCAATCATTAAGACAGAACATACTATTTTAGATGAGTAAAAATAATTAAACTTAGAATAAGCTAATCGTAGAATATACTAATCCTATCTGAGATAAGTAAGAGAATAAAATGGACAATCACGATAGAAGAAACAAAATACTAGACATTATACAAAGCAGCGACTTGCCTGTTAGTGCCTCCAGTCTATCGAAGGATATGGGGGTGAGTAGACAGATAATAGTTGGCGACGTTGCCTTGCTTCGTGCAGAAGGAAATGACATCCTTTCCACACCAAGAGGCTATGTGGCTGCTCCGAAGGAAACAAACGTGACGAGGAGAATAGCAGTTAATCACAGCGCGGAGGAAACTCAGGCTGAGCTCTATACTCTGGTGGACGAGGGCTGTACAGTCGAAGACGTAATAGTAGAGCATCCTATATATGGACAGCTGATCGGCGGACTCAGAATATCGAGCAGATATGATGTGGACGAGTTCATCAGGAAGTCCAAGGAGGAAAATGCTACTCCACTTTCTGCACTTACCGAAGGAATACATTTACATACTATAAGTGCTAAAACAGAAGAGCAGATAGATAGGGCAATTGACAAATTGAAGAAAATGGGTATTCTTCTTTGATTAATATTGGTTGTTTTTAATATCGTAATAAAGTATTAGATGATAAAATCTCAAACCGTCTCAAAGAGATATTTGAGAAGATAGTTCCTTCCTATAACATCACATTAGAGGAATGGAATCACGACATAGACCATGTACATATACTATTTCGAGGACAGCCCAATACAGAAATAAGCAAATTTATCAATGCTTATAAATCTGCAAGCAGTAGACTTATCAAAAAAGAATATCCTCAGATACGTAAATCTCTTTGGAAAGAGATGTTCTGGTCGCAGAGCTTTTGTCTGTTAACCACGGGCGGTGCTACGGTAGATATTATTAAGCAATACATCCAATCTCAAGGTAAGAAAGATGGCAAACAGAGCAATTAAGTACAGAGCATATCCTACAACTAAACAATCTGTCATGTTTGCTAAGACCTTTGGCTGTTGTCGTAAGGTCTATAATCTCATGCTTTCGGATAAGATTGAAGGCTACAAGGCTACTGGCAAGTTTTCTACTGTTACACCTGCTAAGTATAAGAACGATTATCCTTATCTTAGAGAAGTAGACAGCCTTGCTCTTGCCAATAAGCAGATGGACTTACAGGAGGCTTTTCGTAATACATTTAGTAAATCTCGTAAGAAGAAAAACGGTTTTCCTAAATTCAAGTCTGCCAAACATAGTCGTAAGTCCTATACTACAAACAATCAAAAAGGCACAGTTGCTATCATAGACAACAAATGTATTAAGCTCCCTAAGATCGGAAAGGTAAAAGCTGTTATCCATCGTGTGCCTGACGATAGTTGGACAATTAAATCGGCTACCGTATCACAGGAATCTGACGGCAAATATTATATCTCCGTACTCTTTGAGTTTGAGAATACCGTAAATCCTTATGTAGCCGATAAAACTAATGCCATCGGGTTAGATTATGCTTCTGACGGCTTATACGTAGATAGTAATGGCAATACAGGTACTAATCATAAGTATTATCGTGAGAGCCACAACAAGCTTGCTAAGGTTCAGCGTAAGCTATCACGTATGCAAGGCTCTAAGAAACACGAGGTTAAGTCCAATAATTATATAAAGCAACTCCGTAAAGTGAATAAGATACATAGGCATATCGCTAATCAGCGTTTGGATAACCTGCATAAGATATCTACTGAGATAGCCAATCAGTATGATGTTGTATGCGTAGAATCCTTAAACATAAAGTCTATGTCTAACAAAGGCTTTGGTAACGGCAAAGCTACTCTCGATAATGGTTACGGTATGTTCCTGTCTATGCTTGAATATAAACTATCCGATAGAAATAAGTATCTCATCAAGGTAGACAAGTGGTTCCCATCATCACAGATATGTCATTGTTGTGGTATGCTACATCCTGAAATGAAGAATTTAGCTATCCGTAAAATGACATGTGATTGCGGTCTTACAATAAGCCGTGACCAGAACGCTGCTATCAATATCCTAAACGAAGGATTACGACTACTGACTGAAGTAGCCTGAAACTAAATATGACAGTAGGGATGGAATAGCCCAAACTTATACGCCTGTGGACACTGTGTAAGACGAGCCGTTA
>CACYQC010000106.1 GCA_902776395.1 uncultured Lachnospiraceae bacterium | reverse complement strand
TTCCTGATTTGCACTAAGCATTTCATCTCTTGTCTTTTGTCTTAATTCATCAGAGATTTTCGATAGATATCTAGCAAAAGAAACTCTTCCGAGATCATATGGTGTAAATGGCATATCAACATTTGACATAGTTCCTATTATATACTTCGTCATATCTCTATCAGAAGCATCAAAGTTTTCTACATATTCAACTGCCTTACGATATATATCATAGGTTTCTGATAAGTTTGGATCTCTGTAAGATACAAAGTAACAATTACCTAAATGATTAAAGTCACACATACATCCATATGCTCCGCCCTTAACTCTGACATTAATCCATAAATAATCATAGGACATTATAGTTTTAAGAACATTAAGCGCACCTGTATATACAAGATCTGTTCCACTAAAATCAGCAGCAAGAGCTGAATACTGAACCTTTGAATAAGTCTTAAAGCCTTCTCCTAGAACTTCTAAAGGAACTACCATCTTGTCCTCAGACATCTTTTCATCAGATAAGCTATTAAGGAACTTAGCAAGAGGCTCCTCCATAACCTTTTCACTAATAACTGAAGTATAAGAAACAATAAGTGAATCCTTTCTAAACAGCTTCTTATATAAACTATTTAGATCTTCTACAAGATCATCAATTACATCATCAAAATTCTTATCGAGATAATCTATGTATCTGAAATAATCTATACCCTCAAGCGCCTCAAGTATCTTATTACTCTTATCTATATAAGATAATGCCCTTCCTCTTGCAGTTGAATGACCACCTTCAACAAGTGCTATCTTTCCACTAGACTTTATTTCAGAGATTGTTTCTCTGATTCTTTTTTTATCAGTTATATGAGATCTTGCAATTATTTCTTCAGAGAGATTAAAGCCTTCTGCGATTTTTTCTTCAAAGGTCTTAAATTTACAATTTACATATGTAATTATTTCCTTATCTATCCTCTTGAAACAACCTACATTAAATACTATTCCACCAGTAGATAGATTAATTTTCTTAGTCAAATCATTATAAGAATAATTATCAGTATCTACATACTTTAGGAGCTCAATTATAAGCTGAATCTTGCCAAGATCTTCGTAACGCATATCACTGATATCAAAGAACATATCTACATACGATATTCCATTAGTAAAGATATCGTGAGCTATTACTTTAGTACCAGCCACTTCGGTTTCACGGTTATAAAGCTTTCTAACCTCAGGCTTAATATCACTTATACTTAGAAGAGGAATCGTCGCAAGCTCTTCTGGAGTAGATGGTTCATCCTGGTACTGCTTTAAATGAGCGGTATCCTTAACCAGTGCTTCAAGCTCCTCTTCAGAAAGAGAAGTCTTATAATCAGCAAGTTTTTCCTTGAGTTCTTTATCCTTAGCAGAATTCAGTCCAACCTCAGGAACGGCTGTTATAAGAGATTTATGATTATTCTCTAAAATATATTGCTTTATAACCTCTTCAAAGTATCCATGTGACTTATCTGCAGGATTAAGAAGATTCTCATTTATACCACGTCGAAGGAAGTCATAGGCTTCCTGCATTATCATAGTATCCTGAGCGAGAGAATCATCATATAACCAGCCTGCAAAATCAGTAAGTCCGAGAGATAGCCCCTTTGGATATCTACCAGCACTTGCTTCTTTATATCTGAACTCGAAAACATTAAGAGCTGCTTCAATAGCTTCTTTATCAAGGCCTTCTTCTACATACTTTTTAAGATTATCCTCTATTAGATCACGGAACTTTTCAGAATCAGCTGCATCAGCTTCTCTTGCAAGAATTGTAAATAGAGGCTGAAGCATAGTGTTATCATACTGTGACTCAACATCAGAACAAAGCCCCGCATCAATAATTGCTTTCTTGAGGGGAGCCCCTGGAGAATCAATGAGAATATATTGCAATATATTCATCGCAAGATTTAAGTATTTATCTGTGCATTTTCCAGTTACAACATTATAGGAAATAAGTGACTTACTATCTTCTGCCTCATCCTGAGTAATGGAATAAGAGGTTGTTTCTACAATTGGCTTATCAAAGGAAGCCTGCTCAGGAATCTCAGAAGGGACATATAAATAATCATAATCTTTAAGATAATCATTATCTATATATTTAAGAGTATCTATTATATCTATATCACCATATAAATAAATATAACTATTTGAAGGATGGTAATAATTCTTATGATAATCCAGATATTCCTCTCTAGTAAGCGAAGGAATAATATCTGGGTCTCCACCAGAATCTACTCCATAAGGAGTATCTGGATACATTTTTTGATTAATAACATTTGCAAGAACATTGTCTGGAGAAGAATAAACTCCACGCATTTCATTATAAACAACACCATTTATAATGATATCGCTATCCTTGTCAGGTAACTCATAGTGCCAACCCTCTTGCTTAAAGATTTCTTCTCTAGCATAAATATTCGGATTAAATACCGCATCAAGGTAAACATCCATTAGATTACGGAAGTCTTTATCATTACAGCTAGCAATAGGATAAACAGTTTTATCCCCATAGGTCATAGCATTAAGAAATGTATTAAGGCTTCCCTTTGCAAGCTCAACAAAAGGATCCTTAACAGGATACTTCTTTGAACCGCATAGAACGGTATGTTCAACAATATGCTGAATACCCTTGGAATTGGTTGGTGGTGTTCTAAAACCTATAGCAAACACCTTATTATCATCATCATTAAAGACTATTGAAAGTCTAGCCTTGGTCTTTATATGGCTTAGAATAAAGCCTATACCATTTTGCTCTTTTAGGTCCTGATGTTTTATAACATCATAAGCCCCTATACTTTCAATAGCCTCTATTATTTTAGATACTGTCATTTCACGTCTATCATTTTGTATCGACACAATAATTATCTCCTAACTTATAAAATAATCACAGATGACATTATAACACAATTATAGACTAAATGACTTAGGTAAAAGTTCAGAAAGTTTAAATTTTTTATAGTCTTCTAGAGATTTAGCAACAATTATATCTATATCTCCAGATTCAGGTAAGAATTCAGCAAGGACTTGTCTGCAAGCACCGCAGGGATAAGCATATTCCATTTCACCAGCTAAAGGTCCTCCAACTATTGCAATCGCATCTATATGTCTTTGCCCTTCACTGATTGCTTTAAAAACAGCAGTTCTCTCTGCGCAATTTGTAAGTCCATAGGAAGAATTTTCAACATTACATCCTGTGAAAATTCTTCCAGAAGGAACTACTAACGCCGCACCAACTAAGAAATTAGAATACGGAGCATATGCATACTTTCTAGCCTTATCAGCTTCTGTTATCAGGAGTTTGATTACCTCTTCTTTCATAATGCAAACCTCGAATTAAAATACAAAATATTAGTGTCTTATTATAGGTTGCTGATTATTAACCGGCTGCTGGCCATTTGGCTGTTGCTGGTTATTTGGTTGTTCCTGGCCATTAACCTGTTGTTGATTATTAGGCTGTTCATTAGCTTGTCTACGTCTATTTGCCTCTTCCATACGAGCTAATATTTGTCTATCCTCTCTTTCGTTTCTAGACATTAGGACAGAATACTCCTGAATAATAATATCATGCTTAAAGCGTGCATCATCAAAAGTATCTTCAAGTATTTTTTGAGGAGTTTTATACTTAGCTTGCTCGCTATAATTTTGCTCATTATAATCTTTAAGTGAATTCTTAAACCTATCACTATTTTTAATAGTATTGAAATACTGATCGCATGTTATTTTACGATCTGTATCAGCATCATTTGGAATTTTGCCATTTATTCTAAGAATTTGTGCTGTATGTGCATATGCAGCATCCTTAACAAGCTCGTCATTTTTATTATTATAATTATTATTTTTAAGTCTTCTTATTGCCTTAGATGCTTCACCGATAAACAATCCTTCCTTAGAATTAGCAATTTGCTCATTAAGAAAATCAGTGAAGATTATCTTATGAAGTGAAGATTTATTTGTCAGCATAACAAGCGTAGAATTATGTTTCATCATATAATCCGTCGCATTCTTCGTAGCTTCCTTTAAGTCATCACCTTTATATCCTTTTTCTTCAAAGGTCTTAAACCATTTCTCAGCAACTATTTTTCTGACTGAATCCTCTATTTCTTTTCTTCTATCAGCATTAAGGCTTACGTTATTTTGGATATATCTAGATATCTTTTTAAGTCCTTCTTTTGCATTATTAATATATGCATTCTTTAAAGTATTAGAATTTGTAAGGCCTTTATCATATTCTTGAAGCTTTGTAAGTGTATCAAAATGTAGCTGATCAATATTAACTTTATAAGCAAGCTCATTCTTTATATCTTCATTAGTAGGAAACCCTTTGATACCAAAATTATGATGAGCTAGTTTCGTTCTATCATGATCATAAGTTATATCACTAAATAATGATTCATCAATGATTCTATCTTTGAATTCAGTCATGTTTTTCTTAGTGATATCACCAATTACATCAGATAATACAACTACAGTAACCTTTTTACCTTGCATAGTCTTTTCTGTTGCCTTCGTTTCTTTAGCCCATTTGGTTAAAGAAATGTTGTTTTTCTGATGTGCTTTTCCCCAATCTTTCATTATATCTTTAGTAATCTTCGAAGTAAGAATACCTTGTACTAATACAGTTGGTTGAACAGGATTCTTACTAAGATCTTTAGTATTAACAAAAGAACTAATAGGTCCATATACATTAGTTACAGCACTTACAGGATTAATCATATCGAACATATCAGCTTTAACTTTTTCTACACTATCAATTTCAGGATTGTCTATTTTAGCTAAATCTAATATTTCACGTCTACAATAAAGTGACTCCTGCCATACGTCATGCTGAATAGCACCTGCACCCAAAAGTAATGCATATGCTTTTGAACAATCAAAGTATTCATCATTAAAATCAATATAATTAGCAACCTCATCGCAAAGCTGAGACATTTTCTTGTGACCTTTATAAATAATCTCAGCTAATTTTTTATTTGCTTCAACAGCATCATTTGGATTCTCCGTCTTATTAGCCGCTCTTTTCATAAGATCAAATATTTCTTTGAATTTATTCTTTTTTGCATCAACAATTTGATTTGTATCAACTAACTGTTCAAGTGTATACTTATCACTGTTACCATTTTTTTCAAGTGCTAATGCATAGAGAGCAATTGAGCTAGCAGCTGTTCTACCAACATTATATCCAGCTTCTTTAGTTATATGAGAACACATCTTGATATAATCTTCACGTTTAAGGAAAGATTTTGAATACTCAATTCCAATATTACTCTTTGCACAATTATAAAGTTCAACAAATTTATTACGCTGATCAAATAAATTGCGAGCATTATTTTTTTCCAATTCATTAGTATGCTTAAATTGAAGCTCAGAATCATGATTGTCAGAAATTCTTGAAATAACCTCAGACTGATAGTCATTTAGGTTAATAGAACTTATTTTTTTGGATAAGCTTTCTACTTCCTTTAAGACATTTCCAGTCTTAATCTCAGCCAATATATATTTCATATCATTAGAAGTGTAATCATTTCTAAAGACACGCTCTATAATTTGACGATATATATGATAACCCGCCTTATCTATAGCCTTAGCACCAGGAACTGGCTGTATAATCTCATCAACATTCTTTAAAGAATAGTTAGTTTTTATTACGCCTTTATAATTCTTTTTAATAAATTCAATTATCTCACTTTGAAGTTTTGAGAATTCGTTAACTTCTTTAATTTGTTTTTTTCCAAAATCAACAGCTGTATCAACAAATTCATTTTTAATACCTAATGAATTACCTGATGTACTCCTTATATGAATGATTTCTCTTTCTAATTCATTGATAGAAGCAGTTGTTGTATCTGTATTAGAGGATCCAATAGTATAATCCAACTTAGAAGTCTTCATAACATTATCATATGTCATAAGCATTCCAGAAACAGCATTTCTCATATCCTCAGAAACACTAAGTCTTCCTGTACCTTTGCCTTCTCTAGGACCAAAAAGGATACCCTTCCT
>CACYQC010000105.1:7401-12822 GCA_902776395.1 uncultured Lachnospiraceae bacterium | reverse complement strand
AGCACGAATTGCTGCCGAGAGAAAAACCGGAGCCAGAGCACTTAGATCAATAATCGAAGATCTCTTACTGGATATCATGTACCAGGTTCCAAAGGATGATAACATCGGAACTGTTATAATAACTGGCGACTATGTAAAGAAAAAAGGAGCCCCTGTCATCAAGATGAGAGGAGCCGAATAATAAACTATTTGATATTACAAATCAAAATGAGCAAAATAAAAAGCACCGCAACTAAGCGGTGCTTTCTTTATATAATTAGAACATCTTACAGATTTGTTGATCCTTCAACACCATCAGCTGTGAAGTAGATCATACCTGTCTCTGGCTGGAAGTATACGTTAAGTTCCTTAACTGTCTTCTTTCCGCTAGCTTCCTTAGCCTTCTTTACGATATCAGCTGTATCGAACTGACCACCAGCGTACTCAACTACAACCTTCTCAACAGCCTTCTTTGCTGGAGCTGCCTTCTTAGCTGGAGCTGCTTTCTTTGCAGGAGCCTTCTTTGCAGGAGCTGCTGCCTTCTTAGCTGGAGCTGCCTTCTTTGCAGGAGCCTTCTTAGCTGCTTCCTTCTTTGCTGGCTCAGCCTTCTTAGCTGGAGCTGCCTTCTTTGCTGGAGCTGCTTTCTTTGCAGGAGCTGGAGCTGCTACCTTTGCAGGAGCTGCTGCCTTAACTTCTTCCTTCTTCTCTACAACCTTCTTCTCTGCTACCTTAGCCTCTGCCTTCTTAGCTGCAGCTGCCTTCTCAGCGAGATCCTTAACACTTGCCTTCTTAACTGCCATTTTTAATTCCTCCATTTTAGAAAAATAAAATTATTAACCCAAGATGTTCGTATTAAAATGTCTTGTTTTTAATTACGCGAATTATTCTAATATTTTTGTTAATTGTTTGCAACTATTTTGAAAATTTTCTCCATATTCAACAATCAAACAGAATTCATTATTTTTCCTTTGTATATTTTAACAATAAAAATGACAGTATTTTTGTATTATTCTTCTTCCGACTTCTCGTCATCATTTTCACTTTTTATTTCTTCGAGACGATTCTTGAAGTTCTTTTTTGCCTCATCAGCATTTTTCTGTTGCTGTTTGTGGATGTTATTAATATCCTCAAAAGTTCCACCACCATTATCATCTTCAGCTCGGAATTCACCCTTATCTACGAGACGAAGAAATGCATCTACAACATCTGTCTCGAGCTGAGTTCCACTAACCTCCTTGATGATGGATACAGCCTTTTCAAAATTCATCCTCTTACGATATGGACGATCAGAATACATCGCATCAAAGGTATCAGCAACCGCAATTATCTGAGCTACTCTAGGTATCTCTTCTCCCTTTAATCCCTTTGGATATCCCTTTCCATCAGGTCGCTCATGATGATAACCTGCTCCTATAGCAAGCTCCGGCATGATACTAATATCCTTAAGAAGTTGATAACCCTGTGCAGCGTGAGACTTGATTATATTAAATTCTTTATCCGTAAGCTTTCCAGGTTTATTGAGCACATCTATATCAATAGTTATCTTACCTATATCATGGAGAAGAGCTATATTGTAATACTTCTCAACTTCATCTTCGTTATACCCAAGTTCCTTTGCCAGCATCGCTGTATATTCAGCAACTCTAGTAGAATGACCATTTGTATATTTATCCTTAACATCGATAACCTTCGCGAAAGCTTCTGTCATCTCTCTGATAAATATTCTATTCTCTTTCTGCTTTTTGATAAGAGCCTGAGTTTTTCTCTTAACATATCCAACAACTATAAGTGCTAGAACTGCCAGTATAATAGCTGCAGTTAGTGCCTTAAACCATATCTTCTCATAGAAAGCCTTCTTCTTTACGAGTTTAACTTCTATCTCTTTGCCCTTCTGCCCCATTGTATTCTGAAGCTCCATGACAAAGTGATAAGTTCCACCATCGAGATTTGTATAGTCAATAGGTTCAAGTTCAGTTCTATCTACAGTTGTCTTCTCACTATCAAATCCTTCTAATTGATATGTAACCTTAGGATTGAATAAGGAATATGTATATACATAACTGAACACAGTTACTCTCTTTACATTAGAAGGAATAATGATACTACCATCATCCTCTGCATATATCATTTCACCATCTGCTTCAACAAATGGCACTGACATTTTTGTTTTACTTACATCCTCAAGAGGCTTATATATATCAACCTTGGTAACACCCGCGGAACCTGATATATATAGATTACCCTTTTCATCCATATAACTATATGAGTTAGCAGTAGCCACACTAGCAAGACCATTATCCTTATTAAGGAAAACTGTTTCTATATCCTTGTTATCTATAAGCTCCTGTTTCTGAACTATATAGATTCCGTTACTACTAAGCACCCACATATTTTCCATATTGTCTTCATATATATCAAAGTTATTTGAATATGGGAACTTCTCAACAGTAGTAACCACTTCATCCTTCATATAAGAAATGGAATTGCTCGTTACTAGCCAGAAGAGTTTTCTCTTATCATCTCTCTTTATCCTAAGAATAACTTCGGAAGAGAGACCACTTTTCGAACCAATATTCTTAATTGAATCATCTGTTATGATAAAGATACCATTTCCATCTGAACCAACAATTAGTTCTCCATTAAAGCCTTCACATATAGTAAGCGCCTCTGTGTTGGTAAGACCATTAGTGTCATTATAAACCTTGATAACTTCATCCTCTCGCATGATAGCAACACCACCGCTACATGCAACCGCCATGTCACCATTGGAAAGTTCAATTACAGTTCTTACTCTCTCTGAAGGAAGACCTTCTGCCGTTCCATAGGTTTTGACATCTCCGTGATCATATCTAACAAGTCCTAGCTGACTGTAGGTAGATATCCATAGTCTATCCTGAGCATCCTTTACTATTGATCTGATTCTGCAATCCTTCATAAAGGTTATAAAGTTGTCCTTGTCTGATATCTTGCCATTAACATTACTTAGCTTAAACTTATGGAGTCGTCCCTTATTCTTATCTATTATCTGAAGTCCGGTATCCGTTCCAATAAATAGCTGATCCTCCAGAACGCAAGTGGAATTAACTACCATATCCGTCAGACCATACTTCTGATTAATATCTGTGAAGTTGTTAGGCACGATCTTCATTACGCCCTGTCTAGTCGAAGTAAACCATAGATTTCCTTCGTAGTCCGCGAGCATATGTCCAACTGTATTGTTAAGAGGAAGCTTATTCAGAGATCTGAAGTTTCCATCCCTAATAACACCTATACCTGTATTACTGCACACCCACAGTTCTCCACCTATATATTCCATAGATAAAATGTATGACAGTGGTGAAACATCTATCTTCTTAACACTCTTCAGATTATCGTCTAAAGTACCATAATAAATGTCAGAATTCTCTGTTCCTAGATATACGTAACCAGGATTCTCTGGATCTGGAGTAATTGTTGTAAGTACTCCGAGGCCAAGCTGATTACCATCATAGTATCCAGTAACCTTCTTGTTCTCGATAGTAAATACCGCTCCATTTATGGTCTCACCATAGATAACTCCCCTATCATCTTTACGGAGCTCACATATATACTCTGAATTCAGCTGACTTTCGTCCAGTGCATGAATCTGCATATCTGTATCTATATATCCCAGACCATAGGTGGTTGCTATGAAAATATTTCCTTCCTTATCCTCAACTATAGATCTGATAGACGAGGACTTAAGTCCCTCCACATCCTTATAGAAATTAATCTTGCCCTTTTCCATGTAGGCAACGCCATTATCATTTGTACCGATCCATAGTCTTTCCTTACTATCGACATAAAGACTTACTACAGAAGTAACACCAGTAGTAGAATCTATTCTCTCGAAGGTGCTACCATCATATCTTATAAGTCCGGAGTAGCTTCCTATCCACAGGAAACCTTCCTTCGTCTCTGCTATAGCATTTGCTTCTGAGGTAGGCAGGCCATTTGTATTGTTATAAACAACTGCCGCATATCCTTCTCCATCTCCCGTAGGATCAACCACAATTTCATCATTATCTCCACCTGAAATATTCTCAGCCCTGACAGTCATCCCACAAAAGGTTATTACTAAACAAAAAAGCATCAGAATCAGTCCATATTTGAATGGATTACTTCTAATGCTTTTAATAGCTCTTTTATATAATTTGCGCCCCATAATACTCCCCATTAAATAAATATGAATCACAATAAGTACACCATATTATTTTAACACATATATAGGAGTAATTCGAGTAATAATTATATAGTTTTTTTGTGTAATTATATTATCATAGATAAGCCAATACGGTTTTTCTCAAGATCGATATTAATGATCTTTACCTCCACAACGTCACCAACACTTACTACTTCCAGCGGATGCTTGATGAACTTCTTGTTGGTAATCTGAGATATATGAACCAGACCATCCTGATGAACACCGATATCTACAAATGCACCGAAGTCGATAACATTTCTGACTGTTCCCTTAAGAACCATACCGACCTCGAGATCCTTCATCTCAAGTACATCACTACGAAGGATTGGCTTAGGCATATCTTCTCTTGGGTCTCTTCCTGGTCTAAGGAGCTCTTCGATAATGTCATCAAGAGTCATTTCACCTACTCCGATATCCGCAGCCAGTTTCTCCTTCTCAGCCTTGCCAAGCTTTCTAAGCTTATCAGCAGCTTCTTTCTCGATAGAAGTAACAACCGTCTTGTCCATCTTGATATCAAGGATTTCAAGAAGCTTCTCTGTAGCGGCATAACTCTCTGGATGAACAGCTGTAGCATCAAGTGGATTCTTACCACCAATTATTCTAAGGAATCCAGCACACTGCTCAAAGGCTTTTGCGCCAAGCTTTGGAACCTTCAGTAGTTCCTTTCTATCCTTGAAGCTACCATTCTCTTCTCTATATGCAACTATATTCTTAGCAATAGGTTTTGAAACACCGGATACATACTGAAGCAGAGGGGCTGATGCTGTATTTAAGTCTACTCCAACCTTATTAACTGCTGTTTCAACGACGCCACCTAGCGCCTCACCCAGTTTCTTCTGATTCATATCATGCTGATACTGTCCAACACCTATTGATTTAGGATCGATCTTTACAAGCTCTGCAAGTGGGTCCTGAACACGACGTGCTATAGATGCTGCAGAACGCTGTCCTACATCAAACTCTGGGAACTCTTCTGTAGCAAGAGCACTTGCACTATATACAGAAGCACCCGCTTCATTTGTGATTACATAGCTAACCTTCTCAGGAATCTCATGAAGAAGCTCGACTATTATCTGCTCTGACTCTCTTGAGGCAGTACCGTTACCACAGGATATAAGTGTTATTCCATATTTCTTAATAAACTTCTTGAGTGTAGCCTTTGCATCAGCTATCTTCTTCTCATTTGTAGGAGCTGTTGGATAGATAACTGCTGTATCTAA
>CACYQC010000105.1:0-7387 GCA_902776395.1 uncultured Lachnospiraceae bacterium | reverse complement strand
AGCTTACAACCTGTTCTGAAGGCAGGGTCCCAACCAAGAACTGTCTGTCCAGCGATTGGTGGCTGCATAAGAAGCTGTGTTAGATTCTTACCGAATACTTCAATAGCTCCGTCTTCTGCTTTCTCTGTTAGGTCATTTCTAATCTCTCTTTCAATTGCTGGAGCAATAAGTCTGTCATATGCATCGATTATTGCATTTGCAACCACCTGAGAAGTCCATGGGATATCTGTCTCACCTGGCTTTCCATCAGCTATCAGATATGCGTCTGCCATAGGAACTACAACCTTCTTGCTAGGTCTAGCAGGCTCCTTCTTCTCGAACATGGCAGCTATCTCCTCGAGACCATTTATTCCACTGACATTCAGATTCCTATTTCTATTCTTATTCTTTCTCTCTTCCTTTTCAGCCTCAGACTTAGTCTTTGGAAGAAGTTTTGAGGAAATGTTCTGTCTCTCAAGGTAATTAACGATATCATATACTGGAGCCTCAATCTTGACAGTAAGGAACTTCTCCTTCTCGCCACGGTTTATGGCAAGTATTCTATAACCAGTGAGCTTTGAAACTGGCTCCTGGAATTCATAATAATTTTCATATACAGACTTTGCTTCAGGGTCCTTTGCAACCGACTTCAGAGTTCCTGATTCAACAGTCTTCTCTCTGATCCAGGTTCTATAATCAGCTGTATCACTTATCTGTTCAGCTATAATATCAGCCGCTCCCTGAATAGCTGCATCTATAGTCTCAATACCTTTTTCTGGGTTTACATAAGATGAGACAACCTTTTCGATATCTCCCTCTTCCTTCTGCTGCATAATCAGTTCAGCCAGTGGTTCGAGTCCAGCTTCCTTAGCTATAGTTGCTCTTGTTCTTCTCTTAGGTCTGTATGGTCTATACAGATCTTCGAGTGCCACCATAGTTTCGCACGCCTCTATCTCCTTCATGAGTTCAGGAGTCATCTTCTCCTGCTCTTCTATAGAAGTAATAACCGTCTGCTTCTTCTCTTCCAGATTGCGAAGATATGTAAGTCTCTCATAAAGCTTACGTAATTGCTCATCATTCAGAGCACCCGTCTTTTCCTTTCTATATCTCGCAATAAAAGGAACTGTACATCCCTCATCTAGTAGCTCTACTGCTGCCTGCACCTGTTCCTTCTTAACCTCTAGTTCCTCACTGATTTTCTTTGTAATGTCCATTTCTTAATGCTCCTGTTTTATTACTTATATATGTCTCATATTATGTGTCATTTGTTAGTGTCAATTTTTCGTGTTAATCTTTAGTATTATTTAATGCTATTCTTTAAATCATTACTGTCTATTATAATAATTAATCCCATCATTCGGATTAAAGTAGGTTCTTATATAACCATCACCGGATACTACAACAAATTCATTTGTATCCTTGAGGTAATATACATCGTCACCGTCTTCCTTCTCTGTCTTATGAAGTGCTTCAGGATTATTGACTACATCTGATGCAGCTTCCTCGTAGCTCTCTGCATCCTTGAAGCCCATTTCTTTACCATGTTTTTCATAATGATCATCGAGACGGTCTTCATTACGGAAGGTGTACTCTGTTTCCTCATTTAATTCATCTGGCTTTTCTGAAGAATCTTTTTCGTCTTCAGTATTAGCTTCGGTCGAAGTTGTCTCTATCTGAATCTGGTTGGCAGTGAATTCTTCATCATTGCCACCCCTAAGGATTACAATAACGATAGCTATCATAACTATCATCATCGCTGCCGCCATTAGATATATTTTCTTTTTATCCATGTCCCCTCCAGGAATCGCTGAAACTTAAATCTTTCTCAAATGCTTATTTTACCTCTCGGAGAAGCACCAAACATTATTTATCTCTGCTTCGAACTCGAAGTATTTCCACTGCTTCTCTGAATTCTCTACACAGTTCGGATCATTCATCACGAAGTATCCGCCAGAGAGTCTTCCCTCCGAATAGTCTCCGCCGACATAGTCAGTAAACACAAGATAATGTCCTGTATCGCTGAACTGACCAGGTCCCATAACACATATGATAGGCTTACCCTCTCTCAGTTTCTCCGCCATAACAGATTCATTTGGCATCAGCTCTTCAGAGATAAGTCCAAGTCCCTCCGCTCCCTCTGTCATGAAGTTCCAGCTAGTTCCATTTCCAACTGAACAGTAGCCATTCTTAGTAGCATAGTCTGCCATATATGCAGGTGTAAGTGATGGTTTTTTCAGAAGATACATTGCAACCATCGATAGCGATGTAGGCCCACAACCTGTTAGACCAATTGGACCTGAGCCATAGGTTTTGTATCCCCATCTCTCATCCCATTGATAAAAATGTGGAACCTCTTTTTTATATTCCTCATCAATGGAGATTGCAGCATTTTTAGAGTCCTTATAAATTGGGTAGTTCAGCACGAAATCCTTAGCCTCAGTATGTCTGGAAAGAAGCTTGATGAGTTCAGCTGAATACTCTGTTCTATCTATTCCATTTGCATCTGCGAATTCATTTATTATGCTGATTGCATCTGCCTGGGTAATAGCGTGAGAATTAGCAAGTATAGCTTCGGTAGGAGTAGCCTCATCTACTACTACATTTTTAGTCTCAGCCTTTTCTTTCTTCTCATTTTCTTTTGCATTTGTAATGCTTACAATTGCAAGCAGCGTCATACATAAGAACATACCGGAAAGGAGAAAAAGCATCTTTCTTCTTCCCAGTATGATTTGTCTCTTTCGTTCCGTCATTTGAAACTTGTTCCTTACTTAATATCTATACCTTTTATACTAGTCTTCTTCATCTGTAATCATTTCTTTCATTTCAAGCGGTTCATCAAAGAAATAATTATAAGAGAATACGCTTGTTCCCTCATTATTAATATGAATCGAATATGGAACTATTATTTCGCCCGCATCATTTTCACCATTCTTAGCTCCTAGCTGAACGGCCTTAGATACATTTAATTCGTCTGCTGCATACTCAAGTCCGCCGACAACTTCCATATCATAATAAGACGCAATTCTATATTCAAAATTCCTGTCATAAATCAGGCTTCCTATTATATCATAAATGTCACTTACTTTTCCATTATTAAATCTATCAACAGTATTGTAATAACTATTATCATAGATATTCAGTGCAAGTAGCTTGCCCGTCTCATCATCTATAACAATATCTACATCCACCTCTCCATTACTAAAGATTATATTCCATGCCATAAACATGTCCTTATCCTCTGTTTCAATCATGAGGTATAGCGCTCTATAAATATAATCTGATTTGAGGAGTTCCTCCACTACTCTTTTCTTGGTATATCCAGTTCTCGAAAGTGAATCATCAGTAATGAAAAGACTGACAAACTCTCGGGCAGCTATTTCAGGAATCTCGTCTATATTCTGATGGAGATCATATTTATCAAGATTGACATTTTCACCACTCTTATCATCTAGTGATATATAAACAAAGGAAGAGTTTTCCAAAATGTTCTTTGTCTCAGACAGCTTATCATAGATGGTGACGTTACTAGACTTAATAGTAACCGGCTCGGCCTGATAATGTATGCCATAATTACTGAGTCTACGATTCTCATAGCTATATGCTGCATAAGGTAGAAGCGCAGAACTCACTATAACTATGAGTGCCATAGCTATGATAAATACTGGTTTCATACTTCTATTACCTAGCATCTTCGTCACCTCCTTCACCAAGATCACCGCGAAGTGTGACAGTTACTACAGTACCAATGCCTGGCTCACTGCTGAAGTTGATATCGCCATTATGAAGTTCAACGATTTTCGAAACAAGGGATAGGCCCAGACCTGCGCCTCCCTGTGCTCTGGATCTCGCCTTATCAACTCGGTAGAAAGCCTCGGTTACGTGATCTATCGCTTCCTTAGGCATTCCCTTTCCATTATCTGTAATGATAAATGTAACGCCGTCATCAGTCATTTTCTGATCTACTCTTATTCTTCCCTTTTCCGCCTCTATAGCCTTTCTGGCATTATCGATAAGGTTAATGATAAGAGTCCTAACGAGGTCCGGCTCCAGCATAATGGTTCCTTCCTCGGTACGGTAGATAATCTTTATATTCTGTTCCTCAAGAGTTGGTGTTAAATGTGTAACTATATCCTCAACCATCTCCTTTGGACTAACCATTTTACGTTCTATCTTATCCTTATCAGATACAAATATCTGAAGTAGCTTGAGCGACATATTTTCAAGTCTCTTTGCCTCAGAATATATATACTGAAGGGCGTCTTCCTTATCCTCTTCATCTAGTTCCTGTGTTCTGAGAAGCTCGGCATATCCAATGATTGAGGTCATAGGAGTTTTAAGCTCATGTGTAAATGCCCCCATGAAGCGGTCCTTTTCTTCTGCCGCAGCTTCGAGCAAAGTTACATTCTCCTCCAGCTCTTCTGCCATCTTGTCAAAATCACGGGCTAGCTCACCTATCTCATCATTTGTATTAAGACCTGAACGGTATGACAGATTTCCATCTGCGATTTCACGTGTTGCTTTAGTGAGTCTAGCGAGGTGACGCACAAGGAATTTAGCCATAAGCCATGAAAGAACTGCCGCTGCCGCAAGCAGGATGAGGAAGGAATTGATAAACATGTTGTGAAGTCGTTTACGGGTATTTGTTACGTAGCTGATATCGCGACATACAGATATAATGTAATTATTATTATCTATAGATATCTGCGATGAGCTAACGATATACTTCATACCCTCATCACCATTTATATAAGTAACATAGATATCCCCCTCGCCACTCATATTTTGAGAGATATCATCTATACTTATGTCAACCTGTTTGCTTTGGATATTTCCATATATCAGTTTTTTATCCTTATACAACAAAAAGACATCCGAAGATGTCTGATAAGTACCCAGTTTTCTGAGAGTTTTCAGAAGCTGTTCCTCTCCTGCAACGCCTCCACCCTCATAAGATAGCTGGATAACACTGGTGACCATCTGTATGTTGTCGACCGCCTCCTGTTCCTCTCTAGTTAAGGAGTCCATATAGGAACGGTGTATCAGAAGTGTCGAACCGATACTGAAAAGCAGAGCCACCAGCACTGTTGTTATAATAGAAATCTTGACTCTGAAACTAAACATCCAACCTATAACCCACTTTGCTTACAGACTTAAGCTCTTTCTCAAGTCCAGCCTTTTTACGAAGTCTCTGAACATGAAGGTCTACCGTCTTGCTACCATATTCCAGTTCTCCACCCCATACCTTCTCGTATATATTTTCACGATAAAGGGCTGTATTGGGAGTTCTGAGGAATAAAAGAAGCAGATCAAATTCTTTAGGTGTAAGGCTTATTTCCTTGCCATCTCTTTTTGCAACCATTGAAGATGCATCAACATAGAGACCATTTAACTCGAATACATCCTGAGTTTTGTTATAACGACGAAGCACAACCTCAACTCTGGCTATTAATTCGGCTACTTCAAATGGTTTAACTATATAGTCCTCTGCGCCCATCTTGAGCCCCTTCACTCTATCCTGCAGTGCATCCATTGCTGTGAGGAAAATAACAGGAACTCCAAGTGGTTTAATATATTCCATAAGCTCGAATCCGTCTACCTCAGGAAGCATTATATCTAGCAGAATAAGGTCATAGACAGTTTCATCTATCTTGTCTAGTGCAGTATTTCCATCATAAGCCACATCACAGGTATAACCTACATTCTTAAGACTGAGTCTTATTAAGTTAGATATAGCCTTTTCGTCTTCAACTATAAGAATCTTGATCATAGCAACCTCCATCAATAACGAATTTACATCATTATACCATCTAAATACCATCTGAGCCAGTGGGGATGGTTCCTTCCGTCCCTACCGGTCTCTGATATAGCTTATTCCTATAGCTAGGTCAAGTTTTTACGTATATCTTTATGGAATATTTCTTATGCTAGAATAGTTAGCGGTTCTAAAATAAAGATTATTAGGAGGTTATCCCATGAAAGACGAAACCAAATGTCTACACGCCGGATATACACCGGGAAATGCAGAGCCTCGTGTTCTGCCAATAGTTCAGAGTACAACATACAGATTTGATTCTACACAGGATATCGCTGATGTATTTGACGATCCTACTAAGGCTCTTATCTATTCAAGATTCGCTAACCCAACAGTTATGGCAACCCAACAGTTATGGCTGTTGAAGAGAAGATTAATCAGCTCGAAGGTGGTGTTGGCGCAATGGCTACATCATCAGGTCAGGCTGCATCACTTCTATCCATTCTGAATATTGCACAGGCTGGCGACAGCTTCGTCTCAGTATCCGAGATATATGGTGGTACTATCAACCTTTTCTCTTATACACTTAAGAAACTTGGTATTGAATGTATATTCGTTAATCAGGAAATGTCAGACGAGGAAATAAAGGCTGCATTTAAGCCAAATACAAAATGTGTATTCGGCGAAACACTTGCAAACCCATCTCTTACTGTATTTGATATAGAAAGATTTGCAAATATCGCACATGAGCAGGGAGTTCCACTTATCGTAGATAATACATTTGCAACACCTATTTTATGTAAACCATTTGATTTTGGTGCTGATATCGTTGTTCACTCTACAACTAAGTATATGGACGGACATGCTGTTCAGGGTGGTGGAATGATCGTAGATAGCGGTAAATTCGACTGGACAAATGGCAAGTTCCCTGAACTGGTTGAGCCAGACGAGAGCTACCACGGAACATGCTATGTTAGAGACTACGGAAAGATGGCTTATATTCTGAAGGCACGTATGCAGCTAATGAGAGACTTCGGTTGCTATCCTGCTGCTCACTCAGCATTCCTGCTTAACCTTGGACTTGAGACACTTCCTATTCGTATGAGACAGCATTATGAAAATGCCCTCGAAGTTGCTAAGTTCCTTAAGAGCAGTGAACATGTTGAGTCTGTTACATTCCCAGCACTGGAAGATGACAAGAATCATGAGCTTGCTAAAAAATATCTTGGCGGTAAAGCTTGTGGAGTTATTTCCTTTGTTATCAAGGGTGGACGCGAGCAGGCTATGAAATTCATGGATTCACTTAAGCTCGCTTCTAACGAAGTACACGTAGCTGATATTCGTACTTGCGTACTTCATCCAGCAAGTGAAACACATCGTCAGCTTACAGATGAGCAGCTCGTTGCAGCTGGTATCAACGGTGGTCTGATCCGTTTCTCAGTTGGACTTGAAAATCTTGAAGACATAATCGCCGACATAAAGAACGGCTTCGCTGCACTGTAAAAAAATTAGGGACTATGTAAATTAGGACGTGAGTAAAATGGGACGGTTCTTATTTACTCGTTCTCATAAGAGAATGAGTAAATAAGAACCGTCCCTATTTTACTCACCTATTTACTCACCATGATCTTACGAATCAATATTTGCATCCTTAGA
>CACYQC010000104.1 GCA_902776395.1 uncultured Lachnospiraceae bacterium | reverse complement strand
CCGTGTGTACTAACACCCTTCAACTGGTAAGGATCTCCATTCTTATCAACTATATCAGTTCCTTTTATTGAAAGCTTACCATGGTTATCAAGAGGAGTTCCTGACTCAGGCTCCTTCTTTTCCTTCTTAGAAGCCTTCTTCTCCTCAGCAGACTGAGTAGTAGGTTCTTCCTTCGCAACCTTGTACTCCTCTCCAGCAACATAGAGAACTGGTGTCTTCTCAGCTGTCGCAGCATCAGCGCTATCAAACTTAACCTGGAAGCCAAGATTAGAAACGCTCTTAGCGGCAACTGTTCCATTATAATCAACAGCTGTAGCTGACAAAGTATCACCAGATATCTTATAAGTACCATTCCAGTTTTCGCTCATCTCTCCGCCTTCGAAACCTGAAACCTTTACTTCCCAATCGGAAATGTCATCTGAGGACTCATTATGAATATCAATAGAAAACTGATATACAACCTTATTTCCTTCCTGCCAATTATTATCAGCCTTGATGGTTGCATAGCAGGCCAGCTTCTTCTCATCCTTAGTTTCTTTGGTAGCATCTTTCTTTTCAGTAGTTGATTTATCAGCATCATCCGATGTTGCCTTATCCTCTACCGCCTCTGTTGTCGCCTGAGTTGTTACTTCCTCAGCTTTTTCTTTACCCTTGCTCTTATCAATGACAATATAAGTTACAAGTCCTGCAACAATCACTACCAGCGCAACTATTGCAATGATAAAACCCTTCTTTTCTTTCATTTATGTTTTCTCCTTATATACGCATTTACGTATCTCATATATGTTTAAAACACACTAAGATTTTCATAATTTATAGTCGCTCGTTTCAGTTTATAATGCCGCTCGCTTTAACTCGTAAAAATGCCTTTTATTAAAATAATGAAGGCATTTTTACTCAGACAGCATCGCTCGCGGCTTATAAATCGTGAAACTCGCTCCTTAAATTATAGGAAAATCGCGTTATTGTTTTTAAACATATATGAGATAGGTAAATGCTTTATATTACTAAATTATATATTTAAATTAGGATATTTTAGTGACAGCTCTTGAGCTAGCACTAGCATATCACTATGATTATATATATCGGCGACTTTAAAGTTCATGTCACCACTCTGGCGCACTCCGAAGAAGTCTCCAGGTCCACGTAGCCTCAGGTCCTCTGACGCTATATGGAAGCCATCATTGGAATCTTCAAGGACTTTAAGTCGTTCCATGGATTCCTTGGACTGTTTAACATTTATGAAGATTGCATAGCTCTGAGCTTCGCCTCGACCAACACGGCCTCTTAGCTGATGAAGCTGAGCTAGTCCAAATCTCTCAGCATTTTCTATCATCATAACTGTAGCATTCGGATTATTGATTCCAACTTCTATAACGGTTGTCGAAACAAGAACATCTATCTCTTTATTGATGAAACGGTGAAGTATTTCTTTCTTCTGATCTTCTTTCATTTTTCCATGAAGATATTCCACTCTTACGCTCCCGCCACGGTTTTGCTTCAGACTCTCAGTATAATTAATGACATCTTCCGCTTCTGTAGTTTCATTTTCCTCAATCATAGGACATATTACATAAGCCTGATGACCAGCCTGAACTTCTTTTCTGATGAAGTTATAAGCCGCTGGGCGATATGAGGTTCCTACTACACAGTTTTTCGTCTTCTTTCTTTCTGCAGGAAGCTCATTTATTACAGATATATCCATATCTGCATATATAATTATCGCAAGCGTTCTAGGAATAGGTGTCGCACTCATGACCATAACATGAGGCTTATAGCCCTTTTCTGCTAGCGTTTCTCTCTGCTTCACACCAAATCTATGTTGCTCGTCTGTGATAACAAGACCAAGACTATTAAAATCGACGTTATCTTGAATAATGGCATGAGTACCAATAACTATATCACATATACCGGTCTTGAGCTCATTAAGAATCTCTCTTTTTTCTTTAGCGGTTGAGGAACCAGTAAGGAGTCTAACGGTTAGTTTATATGGTTTTAGCATCTTGCAGATATCCTCATAATGCTGAACTGCAAGAACTTCTGTAGGAACCATAAGAGCCCCCTGATAGCCGGATATAGAATTCATCAGTAGTGCCGCTACAGCTACTACGGTCTTTCCAGAACCTACATCGCCTTGGAGCAAACGATTCATCATATGATCTGAACTCATATCTGTCTCTATATCGGAAATAGCTTTCTTCTGTCCATTAGTTAGTTCAAAAGGAAGACCCGCTATAAATCCATCCTTCTTACAGCGTGCCTCTTCATTTATCTTATGCGCATTTTCTTCCTTAACTATTTCTTCCTTAAGTCTCCTGATACCAATAAGAAATCCCAAAAATTCATCAAGAGCAACCCTCTTGATAGCACTTTTCAGTTTTTCTTCATTTTCCGGAAAATGCATTTGAAGCAGAGACTGACCTCGTGACATCAGACCATTCTCTCGAATAACCTCGTCTGGTAAATAGTCAGGATAAGTCTCCACAAGAGAAGAAACCGCCTTAACAGACCTAGTTATAGAATTATTAGTAATTCCGGCCTTAAGAGGATATATAGGCTGCATAGTCTTAAGAGTCTTCTGATACTGAAACTCAGTAAAGTATTCCGGCATCTCCATAACTCTCATATTTCCGGTGTATTTGACCACTCCGTAGAAGATATATTCTTCTCCCTTATGGAATTTATTCTTTAGAAATGGCATATTGAACCACACCATTCTAATACTTCCGGAATCATCCGCAGCCGAAAGAGACGTTATATTGTAACGCCTCCCATTATGCGACTCAACGTAAGTTACAACCTTGCAAAAAACAGCAACCCTGTCCCCTTCAACAGTAGTTTTAACAGGAACAGGCTCACTGTAGGTTTTATACGCTCTTGGGTAATAGGTTATAAGATCATTAACTGTATTAATCCCCAGTTTGCTATATAAACTAGCGGTCTTATCACCTATACCCTTTACTATTTTAATATCATCATCTAATTTCATAAGAATTATCTACTCAACAGATAAAATATAATAATATATTGGCTGTCCACCGAATCTTATATCAACATCGAGATCAGAATACTTCTCCTCAAGAAGTTCCTTAAGCTTATCAGCCTCTTCAGGAGTAACATCCTCTCCATAATAAAGGCTTATCAGTCCACTATCCTCGTCTACCATACCATCTATAAGATCCTGAGTAACCTTCTGAACATCAGTACCAACAACATCAATACCCTTTTCAGATATACCCATTATATTATTCTTATGAATCTCTTTACCATCAACAGAAGTATCTCTTATAGCAAATGTAACCTCACCGGTCTTAACATCCTCAAAAGCCTCTGTCATGGCAGCTTTATTATCTTCCGGCTCCATATCCTCGCTGAAGCTGAGAACCGCAGCAATTCCTTGAGGTATGCTGAAGGAAGGAATAACAAGTATATTCTTATCCTCACATATTTCAGAAGCCTGGTTAGCAGCCATAATTATATTCTTATTATTTGGAAGAATAAATATATTCTCTGCATTTACGGTTTTAATAGCAGACAGGATATCATCCGTACTTGGATTCATAGTCTGACCACCATGAATTATCTTATCTACACCTATCTCTGTAAAGATTGTATCTAGGCCATCTCCAGCTGATACAGCCACAAAACCGTACTTCTTAGCCTCTGCCGGCTCAGCCACTTCTTCTGATTCTTCTGATTCTACTGGTTCAGCCTTAGGTGTAGGTTTCTCAGCTAGTACCTCATGAGACATAGATACTCTCTCATTATGCTCTTCACGCATGTTATCAATCTTACATCTAGTCAGCTGACCATATTCCAGTCCCTTTTCAAAGGCCTGACCTGGATGATTTGTATGAACATGTATCTTGATAACCTCATCATCGGCTACACATACAAGAGAATCACCTATTGATAGAAGAAATTCCTTGATCTTATCAACCTCTGCGTCATCCACTGGCTTATCAAGAAGCACGATAAATTCCGTACAATAAGTGAATTTAATATCCGCAGTAGATATATGCTCACTACCACTACCAACTACATAGCTTGGTCTGATACCTGGTGTATCACTAAGAATTCCAGCACCACGTGCCAGAGTCTGTGTAGCTCCCTGCTCAGTAAGACTTATAGGTGTTCCCTTAAGTCCTGCTACCATACCTTTTATAATTTCAATGAGTCCCTGTCCACCAGAATCTACAACTCCAGCCTCTTTAAGTACTGGAAGCATCTCAGGTGTTCTGCTAAGAGCCTCATCACCTGCCTTAACGATTTCCTCTAAATATTCAACTATATCATCATACTCATTTAAAAGATCTGCTGCAGTTTCTGCCATAGCTCTTGCAACCGTAAGGATAGTACCTTCCTTTGGCTTCATTACAGCCTTATATGCAGTCTCCATAGAATGAGCAAAACCATTAGCAACATCCTCCTGAGTCAGAACTGTACAGCCCTGAACCTCCTTACAGAAGCCTCTGAAGATCTGTGACAGGATAACTCCTGAGTTACCTCTGGCGCCTCTAAGAGAACCTCCAGCGATAGCCTTCGCAAGAGACTGTATAGTGATATCCTTAAGAGCATTTATCTCAGATACAGCAGACATTATAGTTAGAGTCATATTTGTACCTGTATCTCCATCTGGTACAGGAAAGACATTGAGCTCATTTATATATTCTTTATTATTGCTTATATTATTAGCACCTGATATAAAAGCCTCTTTAAATACATTAGCATTTATTTCAACTAGTGACATAACGACAAAACCTCCATACGGTCTAATTATTAGTCTATTACTCTTACGCCCTCTACATATACATTAATCGCATCAACCTTCATTGTTGTATAATCCTCTACCTGATACTTAACAGTATTGATAAGATTATCTACAACAGTATTGATATTAACGCCATATGCCACAATTATATGGAAGCTTATTACAAGACCGTCCTCGTCGCATTTAACACTAACACCCTTACTGACATTACTTCCCTTAAGAAGCTTAGCAAGTCCATCCTTCATACTCAGACTAGCCATACCAACTATTCCGAAACAATCAAGTGCAGCATGACCTGCAAACTCAGCAATAACCTCTGTATCTATGGATATTTTTCCATTTTCATTTTCAATAAGTTCAGACATAGAGACCTCCCTTTAAATCTATCAAAACAATTAGATAACTGGTTTAAAACCGATACCTATTGTAACATAACAAAACAAAAATAAAAAGACCACAGAATAAATCTGAGGTCTCTTAAATCATTAGTCAAACTATGCTCTCTCTACCTTACCTGATCTAAGGCACTTAGTACAAACATAGATAGTCTTAGGAGAACCATCTACCTTAGCCTTGACTCTCTTAATGTTAGATTTCATTATTCTATTGGATCTTCTATGTGAGTGGCTCACATTGTTTCCAAAATGAACTGACTTATCGCAGTAAAAGCACTTAGCCATCCTTGGCACCTCCTTTAACTCCAAACTCGAGCCCTTCAGACTCGCAACATTTGACATTCTATCAGATTTGATATACTAATGCAAGCAAATTTTATAATTTTTTTGCAACTATTACATAACGACCTTCTTCGGCATGATAAGCACACGTTGAAAGGGTTATGAGCTTGTCGCCATATTTGGCTGTAGCTTCTATCTCATAAGGTGTCATTGACTTAACTTTTGAGACATATTCATTGAGCTCCTCTTCGCTGGATGCATTGTGGAATTCATAGTATTTATATAGGCTTGGATCACTTTCATCTATCTTAGTTCTAAATGCAGCAATAACTTCGTACTGAGCATCTTCCTCTATAGTATCAAACTCTATAAGCTTGTGTTCTTCATAATATTCCTTCTTCTCAAAATTAAGAAGTGAATGGAACATAGTACCTGCCTTCATATTGTGTCCATAAATGATGACATTATCAGAAGGAGCTATTGGATCTGAAGCCGCGGCTACAAATAGTGTTCCTGAAGAACTGCTATTTCCATCGAAGTCACGTCTCAGATACTTCTCTTCGTCATCAGGCGTATGCATAACAGGATAATCGATATTTGTTCCGTCTACTGTAAGCCAGCCAACAAATTCATGGTTTCTCGTATAAAGATCAGCAAACTTCTCCTGAACACTTACACCATCAATATTTACGTATTTAGGTACGACCATATCAGGATCAACTGTGGATTCTCCATCATCACCTTTATCCTTACTCGAATCTCTGATAAGGGACTTCAGATCATCGAATCCGCTCTGAGCCTTATGTATCTTATAGAA
>CACYQC010000103.1 GCA_902776395.1 uncultured Lachnospiraceae bacterium | reverse complement strand
TTATAGGAAGCTTAAAAAATGTTGCGCTTTTGTTATTATAAATGTTGTAAAATAAACCCAAATCGTGTTTTAAACCGTATGGAGGTATAAGCGAATGAAGGAAAATGAATTAAACGAAGAATTAATAGATAATGAAGGGGCACCAGCTAATGCACTTATGGATATTCCGGATGTAAAGCCAGAGTATTTGCCATTTATAAATGAACTTCATGCTCTTGCTATAGAAGGAAAATATGATGAGTATGTTGCAAAGCTGATTGAGAAAAGATATGAGTTATTTTGGGAAGACAGGGATAAACTGGGGGAATTTGTCCTTTCTATTAAGAACTATTGGACTTCAGTTTATGCGGTTGATCCTAATACACATGCACCGAGTGAAAATACTTTAGCGGACATAAAAGCAGTCTATTTTGCTATGGCTAAAGCGAGGGACAATCTGATTATTGAAGTGAGCCCAACAATTGATAAGTGGGTTGATGATCTAAAGAACCATAGGGTTAAGGGAGCCGAGCTTATTGAAAAAGACTCGGAAATAAAGGCTGTTGCTCATGACCTGGCACTTTGCCAAGGAAAGACAGGACTTCAGGCTGCGGATATTGTACAGCTTATCGCTGATTTTAATGATTCTATTTCAAATACAGGCATGATGATAGGAGAGGAGCTTCCTCATGAATATTTAGCGAATCTTGCGACAGAACAGACAAATTCTATCATAAATGAAAAAAATGTATCTGAAGAGGATTTTGTTAAGCATAGAGATGTAGTAAACGAAATCAATTTTGGTACTAAAGGATATATTGTTAATTACAGTGAGGAAATACAGGAAGATAACCTCTTTTCAGCTAGACCAGCGCTTATAGAAACGATTTATGGAATAACTACTGATGAAGAAGTGGAAGCATTTCTTGAACCTAGTATTGAAACAGTAGGAGCAGTTAAGAGTTATGAAAGAGATGTAAAAGCAGCAGTTGAAGTTGCGAAGGAGCTGCTTGCTCGACTTAGGGCAACAGAGGCTGGACATGGACAGTCAGATTCCTATAAAGCATTTCGAGATGCCCTTGAGAATTTTACAAAGCTAGGTACAGGCTTTGTGGATCATGCTCACGACGCCGTAAGTGACAAAATAATAAACTATACAGTTAGTACAGCTTTTGAAGAATTAAAGATAGCTGCAAATGCTTATGAAAAGGCTCATAGTGGAATGAAGAATATCCATAGATCTAATGTGGGTTATGGAGCTGAAAGACTTAGTGTGTCACGTGATGTAAATAGCTTCGTTAATGCAAGACTTTCTATATTAGATAAATATGGAGTAATTATAGATACTGTCGAGAGTGCTATTGCAAAAGAAAATGAAAAGCTTTCTCTTTTGAATAAACATAGAGCGATGCAACATTTGCCTAAGCCACCTGTTGTTATAGACTTTAATAGGGTTGGACCAGCGAGTGTTAGAGCTATTCCGGAAGAACAAAGAGCAGCGCAGGCTTATATGAATATTGGTAATGGAACACCTGTTCAGGGTCTCTTTGAACAGATGGCATATAGGGTCGAGCAGGCTAATAGTACTGAAGAAAAAGTAATGAATTATTTTGAACTGACAGATTATGATTCTGCATGTTCAAGCCTTAGGAACTTCTTTAATAGAGAGGAAAGAGATAAATATGAGCAAATAAAGTATAGTGTTCAACAAACCATTAAAGGACTGAATACTATAGATGCAATCGATGACATGTGTAAGGTTGTCGGACGTGAGACTGCAAAGTCTGCTATGGATTTTTATTCAGGATATTTATTCACAAAAAATAGGGTGAGTGAAAATGATCCTAATCGTGAACTGAAAGTCCAGTATCTCTGCAATAATACAAAGGCTGCTCAAGAACTAGAAACTCGTATGCTTTTTATGGGAGATTTAAAAAATAATGCACATGATTCGGTTACTGTTAAGCAGACTATCGTAAGCGCTCTTAAAATTAAGCGTACAATGCTTATGACGGACTTCGCAAAGGCCTGCGGTTTTAAGGGGGCAGATTATGATAAATTTATTGCAGATAATCATATTACTCCGAATGATACAGTTTTTTCATTTTATACTTTCAAGAAGCGTCGTGATATGATGCACCTCCGAATTAGAAATAATAAAGAATTAACCGATGAACAGAAGACTTACCATCGTGATCATATGATGGAATTATATGCAGACGAAATTAATAATATTGAGGTTAAACAACAAGATATAATTGATGCTATAGCAAATAATGCGACAAATTATTATATATCCAATCAGCTTCGTAAAGGTGAGGAAGCCTACATGAAATCGAAAGGAAAAACCTATTCGAATTATATGGATATGATGAAGCTGAAGAAGTCTGAGAAAAATTATGCTGGATATCTTCTAATGGTGAGGGTAGAAAGCTAGCTGATCATATGCTGAGGGCTACTGCTAGAGGCTTTATAAATGAGTTTAATAATAAGTGTTTCCCAGTTCAGGAAAAAACTTATGATCAGTATATGAAACTTCACACAGCTTATGAAGTTACAAATAAGGACATTAATAAAACTCCTGATATTCTTGCTAAAGCTATTGCTGCTGCAATGCTAAAGAAGAGTGGAAAGGAATTTAGTGTAAAGGCAATTCATGCTACAGCTAATGCTGTTAAGGAATTATCTGAATATAAGAAGATAGTGAGCGATAAGAATATGATGCTTACTTGTCTAGCGGATAAAGAAGCGGTTGAAAGAACTAGCAAGATGATGCTAGAGAGAACTTATGGAGTAGGTGCTGATAATATATCTGCATATGTTAATAAGATGAATAAGCTCTTTAGTAGCATGCATCCAACAGGAAGTCAGAGCACAGAATATCAGAACTTTAAGGCGGCTGTTCAAAGTATTGCAAACCTTAAGAATGAGTATAACCTGAATAATCCAGAAGGTAGAGCAAATGCCGCTGAGAAGGTAATTCAGCTGAATGCAAATCTGCTTGCGGCATCTACAAAATATACTAGTGGTAAAGAGGCCGTTCGTGGTACTGAAGAGGGTCAGATGAGATTCAATAATGCTCTTGATTCACTTGGACTTCTGGTACAGTATTCACCTGAACTAAATGATCAGGTAATGCAGACGGTTAATAAGATTAATAAGGTTCGTAAGGCTGCGAATACAAAAGAATCCTTTGTTAATATAAAGGAATATGATGAGAAGAGAGCAGCAAAGGCTTATGAGGATAAGCAGGCTAGAGAAGCAGAGCGTCAAGCAGGACCTAATAGGGGACATTAATCAAATAATTATATACAGCTATACTTCTGATATTAGAATTGTAGTTTAAATGTACTTCCTTCTCCGAGTTTACTATCTACTGTGATTCTTCCTCCCATTCCTTCGACTATGGATTTGGATAGGGATAGGCCGATTCCTACGCTATTAGGATTTACTTCATTACTTGCTCTATAGAATCTGTCGAAGATGTGAGTCATGGTTTCTTCACTCATTCCCATACCGTGATCTGATATACATATACGCGTAAAGACAGAATTCTTTTCCACGTGTATGTCTATATCTTCGTCTTCTTTTGAATAGTCGGAAGCATTTTTTACTATATTGATAATAGCTTCGGTCAGCCACTGACTATCGGCCTTTATGGTTATGTCTTCATCACAGCTGACACTTAGCTTTTGATTTCTGGTATCCGTGAGATATTTGACGCTTCCTACCACCTCACTTAGTACTGCAGATACATTTACGTCGCTTATTTCAAATTCTATGGCGCCCGCCTCGATGCGGGCTAGCTTCAGCATAGAAAGAACCATCCATTCCATTCTGCTTATCTGATTAGAGGCCTCACTGAGAATCATTTTGCGTTCGTCCTCACTATTTATCTTGTCATTAACTATCAGATCAAGGAAAACATCCATAGATGCGAGAGGGGTTTTAAGCTGATGGGATATATCAGACATAACGTCGCGGAGATATTCCTTTTCGCTCTTTTCTTTACGTTTTCCCTCCTGGAACATGTTTATAAGCTTCTCGAAGCTGTCATAGAAGATGCCTATACTTCCCTCGCGTAGTTCGGAGGCTTTATAATCTTCAATCTTTTTCAGGCTTTCGGACATATCGTCCTTTTCCTTTGCTTCTTCTATAATAGATAGCATTATATCTGAAGCGTCTTCGACGGAACCGTAAGCAGCATCTATATATTTGGAGGCTAGAATAAAGAGCAGAATCACTAGGATTATCTCGGTGACACTAATTATGACAAGAACTAGTTTGCTAGCTCCATCCATCGTCATTCCAAGATAAAACATCAAAACAAGGCTGACAGTGAGAAAAATTCCCGCTACCAGCCAGTATAGCTTTCTGAAGTTGTCACGTTCATAACTACTTTTCATTTTTTATTCAAATCGGTAACCGATTCCCTTAACTGTCTTTATATGTTCTGCGTCTTCCCCCAGTTTATCTCTGAGCCTCTTGATATATACCGATAACGTATTGTCATCTATATAGGTATTCTCCGTATCATAAAGCCTTTGAAGGAGCTCATTTCTTGTGATAACTATTCCCTTATTTCGAATAAACTCTCTAAGAAGTCGAAGCTCTGCAGGTGTGCAGTCAACTAGGGTGTCATTATCGTATAGTCTGAAGCTATCTATGCTGAAACGGTGTGTTCCGAAGGTGGCATCTGCCTCGCTTGGTTCGGCATTGGAGCTTGTGGAGCTATTGTAAGAATTATTAATACTATTATCCTTCACTCGTTCTGCTCTTCTAAGGACGGCAGCAATTCTAGATAGTAGCTCTTTTACTCTATAAGGCTTTGTTACATAGTCGTCCGCGCCAAGATCCAGTCCTCTTACTATATTGGATTCGTCCCCGACGGCGGTGCAGAAAATAACTGGAGTGGCATTCCCATTTTGAGATAATTCTTCCAGATATGAGAAACCATCTCCATCAGGAAGCATAACATCAAGAAGGATGAGAGAGTAGTCATTTGTGCTTAGAAGCTCGCGGGCTTCAGCTAGATTCTTAGCGTGACCAACTTCATATCCTTCCGCCTTTAGGGTATATGTAGTTCCCATAGCGAGGGCATAATCGTCCTCTATAAGTAGGATTTGTTTCATTAGATTTCCTTTTATCTTTCGAAATTATTTCGTAATGATATTAAACTTTGCATTAACATATAAAAGTATAACATTTTCCTCTTGACTTTAATAGTGAGAGTTGTATAATACACTTTAGCGCGTTAAATCGTTAGCGCAGTAAAGTATTATTCAAAGGAGATAGACTAATGGCTATCAAAGTTATCTTATTAGTTGTATTCTTTGCTACTATGATTGGAATAGGTATCTACTCCAGAAACAAGGCAAAGAACGTAAATGATTATGTACTCGGCGGACGTACAGTAGGTCCATGGATCTCAGCTTTCGCATTTGGTACTTCTTACTTCTCTTCAGTTGTATTCATTGGATATGCTGGACAGTTCGGTTGGAAGTTTGGTCTTGCCTCTACATGGATAGGACTAGGAAATGCATTCATAGGAAGCCTTCTTGCATGGCTCGTGCTTGGACGTCGTACAAGACTTATGACTCAGCAGCTGGATGCAAAGACAATGCCAGAATATTTTGGTAAGAGATTTAATTCTAAATCCCTTAGAGTTGTAGGTTCTATTATTGCATTTGTATTCTTAGTACCTTATACAGCTGGTGTATATAATGGTTTATCAAGACTCTTTGGAATGGCCTTCTCTATAGATTATCGTATATGCGTAATAATAATGGCTCTTCTTACAGGGGCATATGTTGTTATCGGTGGATATATGGCCACAGCTCTTAATGACTTTGTTCAGGGTATCATCATGCTGATTGGTATATGCGCAGTTATTGGAGCAGTACTAAATGGCCAGGGCGGATTCTTAAATGCTATTCAGGAGCTTTCGAAGATTCCTACTGATCCTGCAGTTACTACCCCAACTCTTGCAGATAGTCAGGGACTCTTCGCTAGTTTCTTTGGACCTGACCCACTCAGCCTTCTCGGCGTTGTAATTCTTACTTCACTTGGTACTTGGGGACTTCCACAGATGGTTCACAAGTTCTATGCCATCAAGGATGAGAAGGCTGTTAAGACAGGTACAGTTGTATCAACTTTCTTCGCTATTGTTATAGCAGGTGGATGCTACTTCCTCGGAGGTTTCGGTAGACTCTTTGCTGAATATGAAGGAATCATAGTTGCTGCAGAAGATGGAACTACAAAGGTTGCCTTTGATAATATTGTTCCTACAATGCTTTCAACACTTCCAGATATTCTTATCGGAATCGTTGTTGTACTTGTGTTCTCAGCTTCAATGTCTACACTTTCTTCATTGGTTCTTACATCAAGTTCAACACTCACACTTGATCTTATTAAGCCACTTCTGAAGAAGGATATGAAGGAGAAGACACAGCTTAGACTTATGCAGCTGTTCGTTATGTGTTTCATCGTACTTTCAGTTGTTATCGCCTTTAACCCTCCTACATTCATAGCTCAGCTGATGGGTGTTTCATGGGGAGCTCTTGCGGGTGCATTCCTTGCTCCATTTATGTATGGTCTCTACAGCAAGAAGATTACAAAGCTTTCTGTATGGGCTAGTTACATTGTGGGTGTTGGCTTCACACTTGCTAATATCTTTGCAACACAGGCTGGAAAGCCAATCATTGCATCCCCTATCAATGCTGGTGCAGCTACAATGATAGCAGGACTTATAATTGTTCCTATCGTGAGCCTTATAACACCAAAGCCTGATCAGGAAAAGGTTGAAGAGATATTCTCTTGCTATGATAAGACTGTAACAGTTAAGGAAACTCAGAACCTGGGCGAGGCAAATTAATATATAACATTATTAAATTTAATAAGTTTAAAAGAAAAGAAGAGAGTTTAGTGAAATGTACTTCATAAGCTCTCTTCTTTTTAATATCTATTTAGTAGTTTATCTATTCAATTTATCTCATTATAGAACTACCTGATTCTTGCCACCATATTTACCGGCATATAGCTTCTTGTCAGCTACATTTATCCATTCCGTCATTGATAGGTCTGGAGCAAAGGAAGCAAGTCCAATCGTGATTGTAAGCTTAACGTCTGTGCCATCCTTCGAAAATGTAAAAGCTTCTATAGATTTGCGGAAGGTATCGAGAATTTTGTAAGCAATATCTATATCATGTCCTTTTCCGATTATTAGGAACTCTTCGCCTCCCCATCTACATATCTCGCATTCCGGTAGATCCTTCTGCATGAGCTCAGCAAGTTTTATTAATACGAAATCGCCGTAGTTATGACCGTAGGTGTCATTTATCTTCTTAAAATCATCTATATCTGCAAGAGCAATCCATCTATTGTTTGATAGATAATCATTCTCGAACTTAGCTATGTGATATCTGTTTGGAAGATCCGTCAGTTTATCCTTGGTTGCGGCAATTGATAGAAGCCTCTCTGAATGAAACGATAGAAGTGTGAATAGTTGAAGACATGCTATAAGGATAATAAAAACTACAAGTCCCCAGAGTATTTGTAGTATAAAAGAGGATTCACTGGATAAAGAATATGGAGTTCCCTTTTTGTTGGTGATAATGAAGGAGACGATATAAGATATCATTCCTAGTGTTCCAAGGGGAGCGGCGGGAACGTATTTGTCCTGCATGCTTCTACTTACGTATTCAGCAAAAAATGCAAGTGAATTGATTCCTATCAGGGTAATCTGAAAACCGTGATCCCAACCAGTGAAAATAATAGCAAGCGTCATATGTAAAACTATCTCTAGATATGTAGCTGTAACGAAGAATTTGAAGAACCCCAAATAAATGATGATAAGCATTGAGACGTAGAAAATAATACTGAAAATATTAAATTGTACCATTGGAGTTACATTATTTTCAGTAAAAATATAGATCATGAAAAAATGAATAATTAGAAAACAAAAATTAAGAATGTAGCAAATGAGCTTTGCTTTTGATCGATTAAATAATTGATTCATAACTAATACCACAAATTAATAAAACCAAATGTGACTACTTATATTTTACCTTTATATGACTTGAAAAACAACCTAAAAGCAAAAGGTTCTTGTGGAGGATAAAAGTCGGGATATTATCCAGATATGAAATGTCACCCTAGAGAATAAATGAGGTTGACAATCGCTTGGTGTTGTGATAATAATTATATGCTTAAATTTGTATTGCACAAAGTGGCAGTATATTACTAGTTTTGGAGGAAAAATGAACTCAGTATTTTTGTTGGTTTTAGGATTATATCTGCTGGTATTTGTTGTCATCAGCATACTGGACTTTCGTTCGGTGAAAAATTTTGAAGACTACGCAGTGGCAGGCCGAGTGCAAGGGACATTTGCTGTTACTATGACACTTCTAGCAACAGTAGTGGGCGCTTCTACAACGATAGGAATAACTGATACAGTTTATTCTATTGGTTTTCCGGGGATATGGTGGCTTGCCTTTGGTGCTATAGGTCTTATCCTGCAGTCCTTTCTGATATCGAAGAAGGTTAGAGCTACAGGTGCGGCGACACTTCCTGATCTCGCGAATATCACGGTCGGAAGAGCGGCAGAAATGATAATTGCTCTTATTATTGTTATAGCGTGGGTTGGTGTAGTAGCAGGACAGCTTGTTGCT
>CACYQC010000102.1 GCA_902776395.1 uncultured Lachnospiraceae bacterium | reverse complement strand
TGCACCAAAGCTTGGAGCATATGCACCAAGACTTGATAATACTATCACGAGTATCGATAAAGGTGTGAAGATGACTAACCTCACTTGGGAAAGTCTGAGTGATGATACTGTGATGATAAGAATCTACTCAATGGCTTATGATATGAATACATATGACGGTGCGGATTATTCGGAAATGACAAATAAGTTGAGAGAAGAAGTTCTTGCCTATAAGGAGGCCGGAATTAAGAATATTGTTTTTGATCTGAGAAGTAATAGTGGAGGAAGTCCTTTCATGGTACAGGGAGTTGCCCAGCTCTTTGCACCGGAAGGAGAGCATACCACATATTATGCTGCTAAGATAAATGAAGATACAGCAACCTTTGAAAGAGGGGCAGACGGAAAATATAAGATGGGTGAAGATGCGGTAAGTTATTATGGAGAAGATCTCTGGCATGACGGTCAGATTATCCTGCTTGTAAATGCCCAGACAGTAAGTGCAGGGGATGACATGGTTTACATGATGGGGGACTTTCCAAATGTAAAGGTTATGGGAACTACTAAGTCCAATAACTCCTGTCAGGCGGTTCAGGGTATGGAAATCTCAACAGGTCAATTCGCTTTTTCTGTTGTTCCGAATCTTACAGAGGATGGAGAAATTGCAATCGATACATTAACAGATCATGAGTCAAGAGTTCCATTTGATGAATATATACCTATGGATGAGGAATTAATTACAGCTATATTTGATAATGGTGAAGATTATATCTTAAAATATGCAGCTGAGAGCTTCTAAAACTCATATAAAAATAATTTAAAATAATATATTGCATTTACAATCACGTAGTTCTATAATGTAGCATGTTCAAATTAAATAAAACGATAATCACTTAGGGGAGCTTGTGTAAACGGGCTGAGAACAGACTGTATCGTCTGGACCCATAACCTGATTTGGATAATGCCAACGTAGGGATTTGCAAGATTTGTAAAATGTAGCAGATGTGCCAGGATTGGCATGTCTGCTTTTTTAATTTCAACGTAGTTTGCCAGAGAGATATTCTTTGGGAAAATAGAAGGAGGCATAATTATGCTAGGAAAATGTATCGAGAATGTACGAGAGACAACTCCACTTGTACACAATATCACAAACTATGTAACTGTTAATGATGTGGCAAATGTTCTTCTTGCCTGTGGTGGAAGTCCGATAATGTCAGATGAACCAGATGATGTAGTTGACATAACATCAATTTGCGGTGGTCTGAATATTAATATCGGAACTCTGAATAAGAGCAGCATCGAGGGTATGTTCCTTGCTGGAAAGAGAGCTAATGAATTAAATCATATGGTTCTTCTGGATCCTGTAGGAGCAGGTGCATCAAAGCTTCGTACTGATACAGCAGTAAAGCTTATGGACGAAATCAAGTTTACTGTTATTCGTGGAAATATATCTGAAATCAAGACTCTTGCTCTTGGAAGCGGAACTACAAAGGGGGTTGATGCTGATGTGGCAGATGCTGTTACAGATGAGACTCTCGACAGTGCGGTTAAGTTTGTTAAGGATTTTGCTAAAAAGTCTGGTTCAATAGTTGCTATCACTGGTGCTATTGACCTTGTAGCAGATGGTGATAGATGCTTTGTTATTAGAAATGGTCGTCCTGAGATGGGCAAGATTACTGGAACAGGCTGCCAGCTTTCCGGTATGATGACCGCCTTTCTTGTTGCTAATCCAGATAATCTTCTCGAGGCAGCAGCAGCTGCTGTATGTACAATGGGTCTCGCAGGTGAGATTGGTTGGGCCAATATGCAGGAGGGCGATGGTAATTCGACATATCGCAATCGTATCATTGATGCAATATTCAATATGAATGGAGCCATTCTTGATAAGGGGGCTAAGTATGAAGTGCGATAAAAAGGATCTACTGGTATATGCGGTAACTGACCGCCACTGGTTGAATGGTCGTACCCTCTATGAGGTTGTTAAAGAAAGCCTAGATGGGGGTGTTACATTTCTTCAGCTGAGAGAAAAGGATCTTGATGAGGAGAACTTTCTCAAGGAAGCTATAGAGCTAAAGGAACTATGCAAGGAATATAAGGTTCCATTTGTTATAAATGATAATGTCGATATCGCAATCAAGATGGATGCTGATGGCGTACACGTTGGCCAGAGTGATATGGAGGCGGGCGACGTTAGAGCAAAACTTGGACCAGATAAGATAATTGGTGTATCTGCGCAGACAGTCGAGCAAGCTATACTTGCAGAACAGCGTGGAGCAGATTATCTAGGAGTTGGAGCGGTATTTCCAACGGGGTCAAAGGATGATGCAGATGATGTATCTCATGAAACTCTGAAGGCAATCTGTGAAGCAGTTTCAATCCCTGTAGTTGCTATAGGTGGTATAACTCTCGAGAATACACCTCAGCTAAAAGGTAGTGGTATCTGCGGCGTTGCTGTTATCAGTGCAATTTATGCTAAAGAGGATATACGTAAAGCCTCTGAAGACCTTAAAAAGGTTGTTGAAGAGGTGGTTAGTTAAAATATAATTTGGAGTTTTAATATGATAAAAGGCGCGATATTTGATATTGACGGAGTGCTTCTTGATTCGATGATCATATGGACGGATCTAGGCGAGAGGTATCTGAGAAGTATTGGAAAAGAACCTGAAGAAGGCCTTACGGAAAAACTATTCTCTATGAGTATGGAGCAGGGGGCTGAGTACTTAAAGGATACGTATAGTATTGATAAAGATGCTTCTGGAATCCTAGATGATATTAATAAGATATCGGAACATTTCTATTATCACGAAGTTGAAGCTAAACCAGGAGTTGAGGAACTACTTAAGGACTTCAGAACTCGCGGAATCAAAATGGTGGCGGCTACTTCAAGTCCAAGAAGTCATGTGGAAAGAGCATTATCAAGAACTGGTTTACATAACTATATTGATAAAATATTTACCAATAGCGAAGTTGGTGTTAGTAAGCATGAGCCTGATATCTATAATTTGGCGGCGGAATATATGGAAACGGACCCTTCAGAAACACTTGTTTTTGAGGATTCTCTATATGCTCTAAAAACTGCTAAAGCAGCGGGGTATGTAACAGTTGGTATATACGACGCCAAGGGCGAGAAGAACCAGGCGGGGCTTCTTGAAAATGCAAAGCTTTACTTAAAAAGCTACGAGGATCTAAGCGGTCTAGTGGCTATATTATAAATAAATACTGCGGCAGGTTGGGGGCACCACCTCATGTCGCTATACAAAATTAATGCAAAGAAAGAGGGAAAATCATATGTACACAGCATTAACAATCGCGGGAAGTGATTCCTGCGGAGGCGCCGGTATCCAAGCAGATATCAAGACTATGACAGCAAATGGCGTATATGCCATGAGCGCTATCACAGCACTTACTGCACAGAATACAACCGGCGTAACAGACATTATGGAAGTAACACCGGAGTTTCTAGGAAAGCAGTTAGATGCTATATTTACAGATATTTATCCGGACGCAGTTAAGACAGGAATGGTGGCATCCGTTGGACTTATCGAGACTATTGCTGAGAAGCTTACTGAGTATAAGGTAAAGAATGTAGTTATCGATCCAGTTATGGTTGCAACTAGCGGGGCAAAACTAATAAGTGACGATGCTATCGAAACACTTAAGACTAAAATGCTTCCACTGGCTACTGTCATCACTCCAAATATTCCAGAGGCTGAGGTTCTCTCAGGAATGGATATAAAAACAGAAGAGGACATGATCCGTGCGGCAGAATTTATAAACGAAAAATACAGCTGTGCAGTTCTTCTTAAAGGAGGACACAAGGTAAATGATGCTAATGACCTTCTATATAGAGAGGGCGGATATGTATGGTTCAAGGGAAAGAGGATAGATAATCCAAATACTCATGGAACTGGATGTACATTATCTAGTGCAATAGCATCAAATCTTGCAAAGGGCGAAAGTCTTGATAAGGCAGTTCTCTATGCAAAGAATTATATATCAGGAGCTCTTGGAGCTATGCTTGATCTGGGTAAGGGCAGCGGCCCTATGAATCACGCATTTAAGATAGATGCAGATTATAGGGAGGTGCAGTAATGGATAATCAGGAAAAAGAAATTAAGAAGACATCGGTCCTCAGTAATAGCCTAATCTGGTTTGGAGCAGGAGTATCTATTGCTGAGATACTTACAGGTACTTATCTTGCATCTCTTGGATTTGCCAAGGGTATGGCAGCGATAGTTTTGGGCCATATAATCGGTGGTCTCATGATGTTTGCAGCTGGTATGATTGGTGGAAGAACCGGCAAAAGTGCAATGGAAACTGTAAAGATGAGTTTCGGTGAGTATGGTGGAAAATTCTTCTCACTCTTAAATGTACTTCAGCTTGTAGGTTGGACAGCCATAATGATCTATGATGGTTCCCTTGCAGCAGATGGCATTTTCTCAACGGGAGCCTGGATATGGGCAATAGTAATAGGCGTGCTCATCATCCTTTGGATACTTGTAGGTATAACAAATCTAGGCAAGATAAATACAGTTGCGATGGCAGCACTATTCATCCTGAGTTTAATACTTTTCAAAGTTATATTCTTTGGGAAAGGTTCTGCAAATGCAGTGCCTAGTGATGGTCTGACATTTGGCGCTGCAGTTGAGCTGAGTGTGGCTATGCCTCTTTCATGGCTACCACTAATAAGTGACTACACAAGAGAAGCAGAGAAGCCAACCAAGGCAACTGCCGCTTCTGTAGTTGTTTATAATCTTGTAAGTATTTTTATGTATCTCATAGGTATGGGAGCGGTTATCTATACAGGAGAGTATGATATAGCATCAATCATGGTTAAGGCAGGACTTGGAATAGCAGGTCTACTTATAATCATCTTCTCAACCGTTACGACTACATTTCTTGATGCTTATTCAGCAGGTGTTTCCAGTGTATCTATCTGGAAAAAGATAAATGAGAAATGGTCAGCTATAATAGTAACTGTTATAGGAACAGTTGCTGCGTGCGTATTCCCAATGGATGATATAACTGATTTCTTATATCTCATAGGTTCTGTATTTGCGCCGATGATAGCTATTCAGATAGCTGATTACTTTATTCTTAAAGCGGATTCTAAGGAAGATAAGAAGCTGGGAATAGCCAATATAATCATATGGGTTATTGGCTTTATTCTCTATAGACTTCTTATGAGAGTAGACATTATTGTAGGAAATACTCTTCCAGATATGATAATAACTGTTGTCATATGTGTTGTGACAGGAAAGCTTATACTTAGGAAGAAGAACTAAGATAATGCCAGATTTGTCAGTCTTTCGAAGATAAGATCAGGTTCTATAGGTTTGCTTAGGTGTGCATTCATGCCGGCATCCAGACATTTCTGAACATCTTCATCAAAAGCATTTGCAGTTAGTGCAATTATAGGAATGGAAGCAGCGTCAGCATGGTCGCTGCTTCTTATTAGTTTTGTGGCTTCGATTCCATCGACCTCTGGCATTCTGACGTCCATTAGTATAGCTAAATAGTAGCCGGCTTCGTGAGATGTAAAGAAGTCGAAAGCTAGTTTGCCGTTTTCGGCAACGTCGGCTTCGATGCCTTTTGTTTCAAGAATAGCTACTAGTATCTCAGCATTGATGGATACATCTTCCGCGACGAGGACTCTTTTTCCTGCGAGAATATCATCCGTAGCTTCGGCATTTGCTAGATTATTATCTGTATCAGAATCTGTTACGCTATCTTTTTCAGATTTTTTAAATGTAATAGTAAGAGTGAAGGTTGTTCCCACACCCTTTTCGCTCTGGACTTCAATCTGTCCGCCCATCATTTCTACAATACTCTTTGTTATTGGCATTCCAAGACCAGTGCTTCCATATTTGCTGGTGGAAGCATTGTCCTCCTGGCTGAAGGCGTCATAAATATGAGGAAGGTATTCGCTACTTATTCCAATACCGGTATCATTAATGATAAACCTGAGAGTTTTTGAGCTTTCGCTATCTGATACTTCTTCAATGGTGAAATTGATGCTGCCACCTTCAGAAGTAAACTTCACAGAATTTCCTAATACATTGATCAGGATCTGCTTAAGCTTCATGGCGTCGCCTATGTAATAGCCGTTGATGTCGCCCCTAGTTTTATAGGTGTATTTAAGGCTTTTATCGTTGCATTGTCCGTTTATGATAGTATTTACCTGATTTATTTCCTTAGAGAAGAGGAAGGCTTCTTCCTTGAGAGTAAGCTTTCCTGATTCGATACGACTCATATCCAGAATATCATTTATTATATCCAGAAGATGCTCTGCGGAGGTTCCGATTTTATTTAAATATTCCTTTGTCTTATCATTTGTAGAAGGGTCATTTAATGCAATATTATTTATACCAATGATGGCATTCATTGGAGTTCTGATCTCATGACTCATGCTTGAAAGAAAGG